>JACORV010000024.1 GCA_016179225.1 Gemmatimonadota bacterium
GGCGTGGCGTCGCTCATCGCTCTGCAGCGCCGCCGTGACGTGGACGCCGAGTTCTACGGCCGGGTCTGGACGGGGGGCATCGGGCGCTTGCTCTTCCGCGTCGCCCGGCTGTTCACGACGCAGAAGTTGCTCCCCGCGTCGGTGACGCACCGCCCAACTGAGCTTTCGATCGGCATGGCCGCCGAGCACCTCTACGAGAGCCTGCCAAAGGAGACGCGGCAGGAGTTGAAGGACCTCCCCGACGTTCTGCGCCGGCTCGAGGGCGACGCCCAACGGCTGCGGCAGCGGCACGACGAGCTGCAGGAGGCGCTCGCGGGGACGGGTGGCGCAGGTGGGGGTGGGACCGAAAGCCACAGCGACGTGAGCGCCATCGCACGCCGGAGGGACGATGTGCTGGACGCGCTGAAGGAAGAGGGCGACCTCGTCCACGACAAGCTCGCGAGCACAGTGGCCGCGCTCGAGACGATCCGTCTCAGCCTGCTGCGCCTGCACGCCGGCTCCGGAAGCGTCTCCAACCTCACCACCGATCTCGGCCTCGCGTACGAGGTCGCGAAGGAGGTGGACCTGCTGCTCCAGGCGCGCCGTGAAGTGGACAAATTGCTGCACGACACGAAGGGTTAGGAGGAGCGGTGTTCACCGCGTCACCGCGCGCCCCGCGTCGCGGCGTGATTGGGCCGCGCGTGGCTTGGGCGCTGCTGGCGTCCGGGACCAGCGCCTGCGCGCTCGGCGCCTCGCGCGTCCTACCGGAGCCCCAGCCGGCGCCGGTGCTGGCGCCGCAGGCGAGCGGCACCACCGCCCTATTGCAGGCGGTGAGCGTCGTGAACGAGCGGGTGGTCTGGGTGAGCGGTCACGCCGGCACGTACGCCGTTACCACCGACGGCGGCGCAAACTGGCGCGCGGCCGTCGTGCCTGGCGCCGACTCGCTCCAGTTTCGGGACGTCCACGCGGCGGACGCGAACACGGCCTATCTCCTCGCGGCCGGCCCCGGCGAACGGTCCCGCATCTACAAGACGACGGACGCCGGCGCCCATTGGCAGCTCCAGTTCACCAACCGCGACTCGAGCGCTTTCTACGACTGCTTCGACTTCTGGGATGCGCGGCATGGCGTCGCCGTGAGCGACGCGGTGAACGGGCGCCTCCCCATCCTCGTGACTACCGACGGTGGTGCGCACTGGACGGGGAGGCCCGGGGCCGCTGTGCCGCCGGCGCTACCCGGCGAGGGTGCCTTCGCGGCCAGCGGGACGTGCCTCGTGGTGGGCCGCGGCGGGCGCGCCTGGGTCGGCACGGGGGCAACCGAGGGCGCCCGCGTCTACCTGTCGGAGGACTACGGCGCGACGTGGACGGTCGCCCCGACGCCGATCGTGAGCGGCCCCGCCTCGGGCATCGCGTCGGTGGCCTTCCGCGACGAGCGTCATGGCATCGCGCTCGGCGGACGCATCGGCGATCCGCACAGTTTGAGCGATAACATCGCGATCACCGAGGACGGCGGCGCGACGTGGCGGCTCGCCGGCCGGCCGACGTTCGCGGGCGCCATCTACGGGGCCGCCTGGGTACCGGGTGCGCCGGCGCCGACGGTGGTGGCGGTCGGGCCGAGAGGGATGGGCTACTCGAGGGACGAAGGTCGGAGCTGGACGAGCCTCGACACGCTCGCCTACTGGAGCGTCGGCTTCGCGAGCCCGCGCGCGGGCTGGGCCGTCGGACCGGGCGGGCGCATCTCGAAGATCAGCTTCGCCCGCTAGACATCGTAGGCCGACAGCTCCACGCCCGACACCGTGAACGTGAGCGTCGGCCGCTCGCCCTTCGCGCCCGCCAGCTTCGCGGCCGCATCGGACAGGCGGATCTTCCCGAACTCACCCACGTCCTGCGCCAGCTTCGACGCGATGTTCACCGCCGATCCCGCGATGTCCCGGCTCCCGGGGCCGAGCTGGAAGACGAGGACCGGCCCCACGTCGATGCCGATCCGGCAGTGGATTCCCTGCTCGAGGAGCGCCTGGCGAAAGGCGCGCGCGAACTCGACCGCGGCGCGGCATTCGGAGAAGGTGTAGAGGCTGATGAGGCCCGCGTTCTTGATCTCGGTTCCCTCGAGTTGCGCGAGCAGCGTGCCCCCGATCCGCTTCATCGCCGCCGTCAAGGCGAGGTCGTTGAGCACCGCCACCTCGGGAACGTCGGGCTCCTCGCTCTCGCGCTCGATCAGCACGACCGCCAACTCCTGGTAGGCGGGCCGCGGCGCCACCGAGTCGCGCCGGGTCCGCGTGTAGGTTGAAAGCCCCTCGTAGAAGTCCGACGAATATGGCGCGGGATACTTGAGGTCCGTCGCCTCCAGGCCCTCGAGCCGCGGGCCGCCCGTGACGCGGAACACCCCGCCGTAGTGGGCGGCCAGATCGCGGCGCGGCCGGAGCGTGAAGCCGTGCAGGTCCGGCAGCCGGCGCACCAGGTCGTCCGTGACCACCAGCTCGCCGCCCTCGGTGTGCTCTTCGGCCACCGTCTCGACGCGGTCGGCGTCCGGCCCGTATACTCCGCTCCCCAGCTCGAAGAACTCGCCAAGGTGCGCCGCCATGCCGATCCCGACCTCGCACTCCCGCCCGAGGTGATCCATCGCCGTGAGCAGCATGCCGACGACCCGCTCCCCGGCGATCCCGGCCTGGTAGAACATCTGGGTGTTGTCGGCCGCCCACACGCCGATACCCCGGCCTCCGATGGCGCGGCCGTACCCATGGATCAGCTCCTTGGGGCGGTTCACCATGGCCAGGATCTCGATCAGCGGCCGCTCGCGCGTGAGCCGCGTGAGCCCCGCCGAATCGGTGGAGACGACCGCGCCCTTCAGCGTGCGCGGCCCGAGGAGCGTGCGGGCTACTTCGGGCGTCTGCGCGCTGGTCGTCCAGCCGGTGATGACGTCGAGCGGCAGCGTCTCGCCGGCGTCGCGCGGAAGGTCGAAGAACCCCGGCGGAAAGCGGTCGCGCGAGAACTTGGCCATATTGGGTTCTATAGGGCAGTCGCGACGCCGAATCCGCAAGGTGGGATCCCATGGAGCTGAAGCTGGGGCGCTGCACCGTGCGCTCCTTCCGCGCCAGTGACGCGCCGAACCTCGCCGAGCACGCGAACAACCGGAACGTCTGGATCACCCTTCGCGACCGGTTTCCGCACCCGTACCAGTTGGCCGACGCCGAAGCGTTCCTGGGGCGCGTGGTCGGCGCGACCCCCGAGACCACGTTCGCCATCGCCGTGGACGGCGCCGCGGTAGGCGCGATCGGCTTGGAGCTCGGGGAAGGGGAGTTCCGCGGCACGGCGGAGATCGGCTACTGGCTCGGCGAGCGGTTCTGGGGTCGCGGGATCGCGAGCGAGGTGCTGCGCGCCGTCTCCGACTACGCCATCGCGACCTTCAGCCTCCACCGCATCCAGGCGGGCATCTTCCCCGGGAACGCCGCCTCGGCGCGCGTGCTCGAGAAGGCGGGCTACGTCCTCGAGGGGCGCTTCCGCAAGAGCATCATGAAGGCCGGTCGGCCGACCGACCAGCTGGTGTACGCCATCGTCCAGGAGTGACCTGCTGCCCGCGGGCGCCCGGCGCCTCTAGCTTTCCCTCATGCCCAGAGTGCTGAAACACCAGCCGTTCGTGATCCGCGACTCCGGCATCCAGGGGAAGGGGGCCTTTGCGACGCGCCCAATCCGGAAACGTACCTGGATCGTGGAGTACACCGGCGAGCGGATCACCCAAGAGGAGGCCGATCGGCATCATCACGAGGCGTCGACCCACACCTTTCTCTTCACCGTGGACGAGGGGACGGTGATAGACGCTGGGGTGGGCGGCAACGACGCGCGCTTCATCAACCACTCCTGCGATCCCAACTGCGAGGCCTGGGTCCACGATGGCCGCATCTTCATCGTGGCGCGGCAGGACATCGCTCTGGGCGAGGAGCTGACCTACGACTACGGGCTCGCCTGGGAGGACGAGGACGAGGCGGAGGCCTTCGGCCGGTACGCGTGCCGCTGCGGCGCGCGCAACTGCCGCGGGACGATGTTGGTTCGGGAAAAGGCGGTTTGATGGACGGGAGCCGGGAGTGGGGAGCCGTACCTTTGGTGCCTGACCGTGGCTTGAGGCTCGTGACGGAGCGGCTGGAGTTGGTGGCCGCAACGCACGAGCTGGTGCGCGCGCAGATCGACGAGCTCGCGCGTTGGGCGCGCCTGCTCGAGGCGCGTGTGCCCGACGGCTGGCCGCCCGAGCTGACGGAGGACGTGTGGGAATACACCGCCGACCGCCTTTTCGAGGATCCGGGGGTGATCGGCTGGTGGATGTGGTACTTCGTGCTTCGCGCGGACGGGGACGGGCGGCGCGTGGTCATCGGCACGGGCGGCTACAAGGGGAAGCCGACGCAGGACGGGACGGCCGAGGTGGGCTACTCGGTCATGCGGCAGTACCAGGGGCTGGGGTATGCGACCGAGGCGGTGCGCGCGCTCGTTGACTGGGGCTTTTCGCATCGCGAGGTCACTCGAGTGGTGGCAGAGACGTATCCTGACCTCGTGCCCTCCATCCGTGTGCTGGAGAAGCTCGGGTTCGCGTTCATCGGTCCCGGCTCCGACGAGGGCATCATTCGATATGGCCTCACGCGCGAGGTCTTCGAAGAAGCCTAGCGCTAGCGTTGGCGACTGTCGCTTCATCATCGAGACATCATCACCGCTACGGTATCAGCATCTTCCAGTCATCATCTCGACAGTATAGAAACTACATCGTAGTGTCAATGTAGAGGTTAACCGTCCCTGGCCTTGACTTATCGAACGTTCGTGCTATTTTCGACTTCGTGGGCAAGGGGACAGCGACGCGCCAGATGATCCTCGAGCATGCCGGCAGGCTCGCCAGCCAAATCGGTCTGGAGGGGGTGACGATCGGCCGGCTGGCCGGAGACCTCGTTCTCTCGAAGAGCGGTCTTTTCGCGCACTTCGGGTCGAAGGAGGAGCTGCAGCTCGAGCTGCTGGACTTCGAGCGGGAGCGGTTCGTGAAGACGGTGCTCGAGCCGGCGTTCCAGTCGCCGCCGGGCGAGGAGCGGGTACGGGCCATCTTCGAGCATTGGCTGGACTGGCCGGAGAAGAGCGCGCTGCCGGGGGGGTGCTTCTTCGTGGCCGCTTCCTTCGAGCTCGACGACCGTCCTGGTCCGGTGCGCGACCGGCTGGCCCAGCTCCAGGGGGAGTGGTTCGAGACACTGGCGCGCGCGGCACAGAGCGCCGTCAAGCGCGACCACTTTCGGTCGGACATCGACCCCCAACTTTTTGCGCACGAGATGTACGGCCTGATGCTCTCGGGGCATCTCGCCAGGCGGTTGCTGAACGATCCCAACTGGGCGGCGCGGACGCGCCGCGCCTTCGATGCGCTGCTGGCGCGCTCTCGCGCGACGCCGGCGGCTGCCGAGCGCCTCTAGGGCGAGGCGCTCGCCGCGGGCAGGGTCGCCCGCGCCTCGATCTCGATCGTGATGCGCACCTCGTCACCCACGAGCGCGAGGCCGTCCGCGAGGGGATTGATCGTGATGCCGAACGCGCGCCGGCTGATGGTCGTGGTGGCGGTGAAGGCGGCCACCTTGCGCACCACCGGCTGGCCGGCGGACTGGCCGCGCATCGTGACGAAGCCGGTGAGCTCGGTTTCCAGCGTGACGGGACGCGTCACGCCGTGCAGCGTGAGGTCGCCGATGACGCGCAGGTGCGTGGCGCCCGCGCGCTCCACGCGGCGGCTCGTGAACGTCATCTCCGGGAACGAGTCCACGACCAGGTAGTTCTGCTTGAGGTCACCATCGCGGCGCTCGTTGTCGGTGTCGATGCTCGCCGTGGCGATGCGCGCGGTGACGCCCGAGCGCTCGAGGTTCGCCGAGTCGAAGTCGAAGCTCCCCGAAAAGGAATGGAAGATGCCGGCCACCCACGACACGCCCAAGTGCCGCACCTTGAACGACACGCTGCTGTGCACCGTGTCGATCGTGAAGTGCAGAAGGCCGGTGGCCGGGGGCGCGGGTGGGCCTTGCGCCGGCAAGGCGGCCGGTGCGAGGAGCAGGGCGGCCGCGGCGGCGCTGAAGAGACGACCGATCACGGGCATTCCTTTCTGAGACGGTCCTTGACCTTGGGCGGGTTTTCGCCGCCGGTGACGCGTAAGGTTAATTTGGTCCCATGACCCCGCGCGACCCCGTCCCCGCGACGCCCGCCGACGCGGCCGCCATCACCTCGCTCCTCGCCGGCGCCAAGCTCCCCACGGCCGACCTCTCGCCGGAGCGGCTGCGCGACTTCCTGGTGGTGCGGAACAGCGGCTCGCTCGACGGTGTGGTGGGTCTCGAGGTCTACGGGACCGCCGGTCTGCTGCGCTCCCTGGCGGTGGCGCCCCCCACCCGGGGAACCGGCCTCGGCAAGCTGCTCGTCGCCGCGCTCGAGGAGCGCGCGCGGCGGCGCGGCCTCACGGAGCTCTGGCTCCTCACCACCACGGCCGCGGACTTCTTCGCGAAGGCCGGGTACCACGTCTCGGACCGCACCGGGGCGCCGGAGGCGATGCAGCGCTCCGCGGAGTTCGCGAGCCTCTGCCCGTCCAGCGCCGTCTGCATGGTGAAGGCCCTCTGATCCTTCGCCGGTTCACGCTTCGCGAGCTGGTCCTCATCCGCCTCGGCGTGGCCGTCAATCTCGTCATCGGCCAGATCGTCGCGGCGCTGCTCCTTCCGGTGTTCCTCGACGCCGTGGGCACGATCCTGGTGGCCGCGCTGGTGGGCCCGCGGGCGGCGATCGCGGCCGGCCTCGTCTCGCAGATCCTGAACGCGGTGCTCTCGGGCAACTTCTCGTGGCTGCCCTTCGGCATCGTCCAGATCGTCATCGCTCTGTATGCGGCATCCGTGGCGCGGCTGGGTGCCTTCAAGCGCTACGAGACCGCGGTGCCCGCGGGCCTGGGGCTCGGCCTCCTGGCCGGGGCCACCGCCGCGCCCATCTCGTACTTCGTCTTCGGGGGCGTGACCGGGGGCGGCGTCACCGCCGTGACGGCGGTGCTGCGCGGTCTCGGGGTGCCGCTGCCCGTCGCCGTGGCCGGCGCGAGCATGGGCACCGACCTCCTCGACAAGACGATCTCCTGCGTGCTGGTCGCGGCGATCCTGCGCTCGCTGCCCGAGCAGCTCGCCGCTCGCTTCCCGGCGCTGGCCCGGTGATCGGGTACGCGGCGGGGCGCTCCCCGCTTCACCGCGCCCACCCGTACACCCCGCTCGCGGCCGCGAGCGCGGTGCTCCTGCTCGCGTTCGCGGTTTCCACGCCGGGGGCAGTCGGGGTCGTGGTGCTGGCTGCCGTCGCGCTCGCGCTCCTTGGTGACGCCACCGGCGCCATCGTGCGGCCGATGCTCGTGCTCGTCTTGCCGACGTGGGCCCTGCTGCTGGTGCTGCACGGGATCCTCGGCGGCGATCCGCATCTGGTGCTCGGGCCCGTTACGCTCTCGGAGCCGGGCGTGCGGCGGGCGCTCGTCCTGGGTGGCCGTGTCACCGCGATCGTCATCGCGTTCCTCACCGCGCTCGCCACCGTCTCGCCGCCGCGGCTGGTCGAGGCAATGACCGCGCGGGGCGTGCCGTTCGGCCGGATCTTCCTGCTCGTCTCCTCACTCACGCTGGTGCCGCGGATGCGCGCGCGGGCCGTCCAGATTCTCGATGCCCAGCAGAGCCGGGGTCTCCGGATCGGGGGCTCGGCTGCCGCGCGGGTGCGAGCCCTGGTGCCGCTGGTGCTGCCGCTCGTCCTCGGCGCGCTTGCGGAGGTGGAGGAGCAGGTGCTCGCGCTCGACGCGCGCGGCGCCGCGTCGGGCGCGCGGCGCACCGCCCTCGATCCGCCGCGAGACACGCTGGGGGAGCGGCTGGTGCGCATGGCGCTCATCATGGCCGTGCTGATGGCGTACGCCGCGAAGTTCATGGGGAGGGGCGCGTGAAGCCGATCGTGCGGCTGGTGGACGCGGCCTTCGCGTACCCGGCGTGCGAGGCGCCGGCGCTCGCGGACCTGTCGCTCGACGTCCGGCGCGGCGAGGTCACGGCCGTGACGGGGCCCGTCGGCGCGGGCGCCTCGACGCTGCTGCTGGTCGCGGCCGGGTTCGCACCGCGGCTCACCGGCGGCACCCTCACCGGCACCCGCGAGATCCTCGCCGCGCGCCCGGGGATCGTGTTCGCCACGCCCTGGACGCAGCTTACGGGCCTCAGCCGCACCGTCGCGGATGAAGTCGCCTTCGGGCCGGCGTCCCACGGCCGCCCGCCGGCCGCGGTGCGCGCCGCGGCCCGGCGCGCCATGGACCAGCTGGGCGTGGCGCATCTGGCCGCGCGCGATCCCGCCACGCTCTCGGGCGGCGAATTGCAGAGCGTAGTCGTGGCCTCCGCGCTCGCCCTCGAGCCCGATCTCCTGGTGCTCGACGACCCCGCGGCCGAGCTCGATCCGGCCGGCGCTGACGCGCTCTACGCGCTCCTCGGCGCGTTGGCGGTGACAGGCGTCGCGGTCCTGGTCGCAACCCAGGACCTGGAGCGCGCGGCGCGCATCGCGCAGCGCGCGATCCTTCTCGAGGCGGGCCGCGTCGTCGCTGATGGGCCGGCGGCGGCGACGCTCACCGGCACCGACGCCGCCCTGATCGCACGGGCGGCGGGGTGTCCCGCGCCGCTCCCCCTCGACGTGGACGCACTGGTGGAGCGCCTCGCGCGATGACCTTCGGCGTGCGGCTCGAGCGGGTGCGCGCGGGCTACGGCCAGGGCGACGTGCTGCACGACGTCTCGCTCGACGTCGCGGCGGGCGAATCGCTCGCCCTGCTCGGGGCGAACGGGGCGGGGAAGACCACGCTCGCGCGACTTCTTATCGGTCTGGTGCGGCCGAGCGCGGGCCGCGTCACGGTGGGCGACTGGGACGTGAGCGGTAGACGGCCGGACGAGCTGGCGCGGCGCGTCGGCTACGTGTTCCAGCACGCGGACCATCAGCTTTTCGCGCGCACCGTGCGGGACGATGTGGCATTCGGCCCGCGGTGCCTCGGCCTGCCGGGCGACGGGGTCGCGGCGGCCCTCGAGGAGCTGGGGCTCTCACGCGTCGCGGGCGCGCACCCGTACGACCTCCCCGCACCGGCGCGCAAGCTGGTGACGCTCGCTGGCGTGCTCGCGATGGGTGCGGGGGTGCTGGTGCTGGACGAGCCGACGGCGGGCTTCGACCACGAGAGCCGGGAGCTGGTTGTGGCGGCGCTCCGGCGCCGGATCGAGTCCGGCGTCACGGCCGTCGTGGTGTCGCACGATCTGGCGTTCGTGGCGGAGGCGGCGGAGCGGATCGTGGTGATGCGGGAGGGCGCGATTGCGACGGACCGTCGCGCCCGTGACATGCTGCGCGACGAGGATGCGCTCCACGCGCTCGGACTCGGGCCACCGCCTGCGGCGGCCTTGGGGCTCCGCCTGGCGCTGTCCGGCTCGCCGGTCAGGATCGCGGAGTGTGTGGCGGCCTTACGCGGCGCCCGCTGGACGGCTCCGGCCGTCTAGCGAGAAGACCCCCGGCCCTCCGAGCAACAGCGCGAGCAGCGCGGTGGCCTCGATGAGGTCCTTTTCCCACCCGATCTCGTGGAAGAGGCCGACGTCGAAGCGGATGCGCGCGATCCCGACCAGCAGCTGGATGATGAGGAGCGACGTCACGATCGCCGTCTGCCATCCGGCGATCAGCATCAGCCCGCCCAGCGTCTGCAGCAGCATCATGCCGACGGCGAGAGCTTGGCCGCCCATCGTGCCGAGCATGGGGAAGAGGTTCGACATGGACTCGGCGAGGACGCCGAGGCCGTCGCCGGGGAACGGCGGGCCGATGAGCTTCCCCAGGCCCTGCCAGAGGAAGAGCCAGCCGAGGACGAGACGCAGGGCGAGCAGCCCCGCGCCGGGGTTTCTCCCGCTCATCATCCCTCCGTGGTTTCGAGTTTCTTGCGGGCCCGGTGGTACAGGAAGTACGCCAGGACGACGAACACGCCGAGCGCCAGCACGCTGCTGCCCGCCAGCTCCGGCCACCAGCGCGCGCCCATGTCGTAGACCACCGCGTCCGGGGCGAGCGTTTGGCCGGCGCGTTGCGCGGCGGCGGCCTGGGCCGTCCGGCCCGCGTCCATCGGGCCCACGAGCAGCAGGCCGGCGATGGCGCCGCCCGCGATGAGGCCTGCCGCGGTCAGCGACCCGCTCGATACCTCACCCTCGCCCGCCTTGGCCGTGCCGGTCTTCTGCTCCACCAACCAGCGGACCACGCCGCCCGCGAAGATGGGTGCGGTGGTGGAGATGGGGAGGTAGGACCCGACCGCGAAGGCCAGTGACCGGACGCCGCACAGCTCGAGCATGACGACGATGAACACCCCGAACAGCACCAGTCCCCACTGGAGGTTCCGGTTGAGGATCCCGTTGATCACCGTGGTCATCAGCGTCGCCTGGGGGGCCGGCATGTCGGGCGACCCGATGCCCGGCTGCTCCTGGAACTCGATGCGCCGCGCCGCGGGGTCGAAGTAGTAGCGGCCGTCGGGGATGGTGCGCGAGCCCAGGACGTTCAGGAGCTGATACTCCTTGCCGTTGAAGTCCACCGGGCCGAGGTCCTTCATCTCCGGCGTGACCGCCACGTTCTCGATCACGCGGGCTTCCTGCCGCGTGTACGTCTGGTTGAGGTAGGTGAGCGTGAAGCCGATGACCAGGACCGACGCCAGAGCGCCGACGATCAGCGCGAGCTGCTGCCGCCACGGCGTCGCGCCGACGAGAAAGCCGGTCTTGAGGTCCTGCGAGGTGGCGCCAGCGTTGGCCGACGCCACGCACACCACGGCGCCGACCGAGAGCGCCACCGCGGCCCAGACGCCTCCCGTCCAGCCGATCAGCACGAAGATCAGGCACGTCGCCATGAGCGTGGCGATCGTCATCCCCGAGATCGGGTTCGACGAGTTGCCGATGAGGCCGGTGATGCGGCTCGACACCGTCACGAAGAGGAAGCCGAACACCACGATGAGCACCGACGCGAACGCGTTCGCGAGTGCGTGCCCGGGGTTGATGTTGAAGGAGAGCAGCGCCCAGATCACCACCATCAGCGCCGCCGAGCCACCGACCACGATGGTGAGCGGCAGGTCGTCCTCGGTGCGCGCGCGGACCACCTGTTGCCCGCTCCGCGACGCGGTGAAGTCCTTGATGCCGGCGCGCAGCGAGTCGACGATCGTCGGCAGCGTGCGGCCCAGCGTGATGAGACCCGCAGCCGTCACGGCCCCCGCGCCGATGGAACGGATGTAGGCGTTCCAGATCTGGCCCGGCGCCATGTTCGCGATCGGCACCGTGCCGGGGAAGATGGCCTCCGGGATGTGCGAGCCGAAGAACTTGATCAGGGGGATGATGACGAGCCAGGAGAGGACGCCGCCGGCGAAGATCGTCCCTGCCACCCGCGGCCCGATGATGTAGCCGACGCCGAGGTACTCCGGTGTCGTGGTCCCCGCGATCCGCGCGCCCGGATACCAGGCGGGATCGTACGTCGGCTGGCCACGCCACAGCCGCAGCCCCTCGTGCAGGAACTTGTACACCGCGCCCACCCCGAAGCCCATGAAGACGCGCCCCGCGAAGCGGCCGCCCCGCTCGCCGGCGACCAGCACGTCGGCGCACGCCGCGCCCTCGGGATAGAGCAGGTTGCCGTGCTCCTTCACGATCAGGGTCCGCCGTAGCGGGATCATGAACAGCACGCCGAGGATGCCGCCGCACAGCGCGACGATGAACACGCGGCCCACCTCGAGGTTGAAGCCCAGGAAGATGAGCGCCGGCAGCGTGAAGGCGACGCCCGACGCGATGCTCTCCCCGGCCGATCCCGCCGTCTGCACGATGTTGTTCTCGAGGATCGTGGAGCCGAAGCGCTTGAGGAGCGAGATGGCGACGACGGCGATCGGGATGGAGGCGCTCACGGTGAGACCGGCGCGCAGCGCGAGGTAGACGGTGACCGCGCCGAAGATGATCCCGGCGAGGGCCCCGAGGAGCACCGCCCGGAGCGTGAGCTCCGGCATGGACTGCCCGCTGGCTACGTAGGGCTTGAACGCTTCCGCCATGCGATCTCCCGATCGGTTCAGAGGGGAATGAACGACGTCCGGCCGTCGAGCCGCCGCACCCACGCGGCGAGCAGCGCCGCGGCGCGGTCCAGATCCTCGATCGACACCATCTCGTTGGGGCTGTGCATGTACCGGCAGGGCACGGACACCAGGCCGGTCGCGATGCCGCGTCGCGCCGTGTAGATCGCGTCGGCGTCGGTGCTGGTGCCGCGCGGCGCCGCCTCGATCGCGTACGGGATCTTCTCCGCCTCCGCCGCGGCCACCAGCTGGTCGAACACGACTCGGCTCACCGAGGAGCCACGCGAGAGCACCGGGCCGCCGCCCACCTTGAAGTCGCCCGTTTCCTTCTTCTCCGCGCCCGGATAGTCGGTGGCGTGGGTGACGTCCACCACGATCGCCGCGTCGGGCTCGATGTGGAAGGCGCTGGTGCGCGCGCCGCCGCCCGAGTAGGCGATCTCCTCCTGCGTCGTCGCGACCGCGACCACCGCCGCCCCGGGCTGTTCGGCCGCGAGACGCCGCAGCGCCTCGAGCACCACGAATGCGCCGATCCGGTTGTCGATGCTGCGGGAGACCAGGCGGCCGTTCGGCAGCTCCACCAGGGCTGAGGCGATGACACCCGCGTCGCCCACCCTGACGCGCGAAGCGGCCTCGGCCTTGTTCGCGGCGCCGATGTCGATCCACAGGTCCGCGATCTTCGAGACCTTGTCCTTCTCCTCCTGCTTTATGAGGTGGATCGCCTTCTTACCGATCACGCCCATGACGGGGCCGCTCTTCCCCTCGATGAGGACCCGCTGTCCCACCAGGACCTGGCTGTCCCACCCGCCGATGGGCGCGAAGTGCAGATACCCGTCGTCGTCGAGGTGGACGACCATGAGCCCGATCTCGTCCACGTGGCCCGCGAGCATCACGCGCGGCGAGCCGGAGGGGTTCAGCGTCGCGATCGAGTTGCCCGCGACGTCGGTCTCGACCGTTGCAAAACCCTTGGCCTCCTCGCGCCAGAGCCGCGCGGGGACCTGCTCGAAGCCGGACGGCCCCGGGGCGTCCAGCAGGCGCTTCAGAAAGGCGAGCGGTCGCTCGTCCATCATGGTCGGACCCTCGGTCGGTTCGGCGGACGCGCAACGTTACGCCGGGGCCGGGAGGTTGGCAAGCGCGCGAGACGCTCGGAGATCTCGGCGAAATGGCGCAACGTCGCGAGGGAATCGGCGCCCGTGGCGAACCGCGGCGTAAATCCGACGGCGAGCGGCCGGACCTCGACGGTCCGCCGCCCGTCCGGGTAAAAGGTGAGCTCGGCCCAGAGTCCCCGGTTGGTCCAGCGCTGGCGCTGCCGGAAGACGAAGTTGCCGAGGGAATAGATGATCGGCCTGCCGTCCACGTACTCCATGCCCTGCGGGACGTGCGGGTGGTGGCCGATCACCGCGTCGGCTCCCGCGCGGATCAGCGCGCGCGCCACGCGGATCACGTCGTCCGGCGGCACCGGGCGATACTCGAGCCCCGCGTGGAGCGAAACGAGCACGAGATCCGCGCCCGTCGAGTCGCGGACCGTGGGGATCCGGCTCGCCAGGCGCGCGGTGTCCGCCCACGCGACGCAGCACTCGGCGGGATGCCCGATCACGGTGAGGTCTTCGTAATTGAAGATGTAGGCGAGTGAGAAGACGGCCACCGTCCATCCCTTGCGGCGCAGCACGACCGGCCGCAGCGCCTCGCCGAGGGTCGCGCCAGTGCCGGTGTGCGCGAGGCCGGCGCGGTCGAGATGGGCGATGGACTCGAGGAGACCGGCGCGGCGGAAGTCCCAAGCGTGGTTGTTGGCCGTGCCCAGGACGTCGAAGCCCGCGTCCCCGAGCAGCGGCAGGGCCTCCACCGGCCCGGCGAAGACCGGACTGTTGGTGGTGTCGGCGTAGCGCCCGCGGTCCAGGATGATGCTCTCCAGGTTGCCGATCGCGATGTCCGCGGCGCGCAGCGAGTCGCGCACGCCGGCGAAGATCTCGGCCCCCCGGCCCGCGAAGAGGTACTCGCGCGCGACCGAGCGGCCGAAGTTGATGTCGCCAACGGCGACGATACGCAGCGTGTCCCGCCCCTGCGCGAAGACGGGGACCGGGCAGCAGCATACGAGCAGGACGGGAAGAAAGAGCCTGCGTGGCGACATCGCCGGAGAAGATAGCCCGGGGGCCCGCGCCTCATAACTCCTCACGTCTCACGGCCCCGTCTCACGTCTCTCCCCTCACGCCTCACGGCAGCGTCTCACGCCTCCCTCCTCACGTCTCATCCAACACCGAGCAATCCAGTATAATATGAGGTATTGACGCACTACCACATTAGATTACTATACAGTATGGCTACGCCGCCTAAGTTTCATGAAATCCCGCTCGATGCGGTGGACCGCCGCCTCCTGGCCCAGCTCCAGAAGGACGGCCGCGTGCCCGTCGCCAGAATGGCCGAAGCCGTCGGCCTCTCCGCGCCCCCGGTGCACGACCGGCTCGCGCGCCTGGAGAAGGCGGGCGTGATCCGCCGCTACGTCGCCCTGTTGGACCCGGCGCCGCTGGGCCTCGGTCTCACGGTGTACGTGAGCGTGACGCTGGCGCTCCACCGCGAAGGCTCGGTCAAGAAGTTCCGCGATGCCGTGCACGCCGTGCCGGCGATCCTCGAGTGTCACCACACGACCGGTACCGCCGACTTCCTCCTCAAGGTCGTGGTGCGGGACACGGCGGAGTACGAGCAGCTGGTGCTGCACACCCTGACGCGGCTGCCGGGCGTCGAGCGCCTCAACTCGTCGGTCGTGCTCTCGACCTTCAAGGCCGAAACGGCCCTTCCTCTGGAGTAGTGCCATGTCCTCGCGCCCGTGGCTGGCATGCGACGCGCTGCAGCGGGACCCCTACGGCTCGCACGAGCCGCCGATCTATCAGACCAGCACCTTCGTTTTCGAGTCTTCGGCGGATGCGGCGGCGATCTTCGCCGGCGAGAAGCCCGGCTTCGTCTACACCCGCCTCGGGAACCCGACGATCGCGGCGTGGGAGCGGCGGCTCGCCGACCTGGAGACGGCGGGCACGGGCCTCGAGGCGGCGGCGCTCGCCTTCGGCTCGGGCATGGGCGCGGTGTCGGCGGCGGTGCTGGCCTCAGTCGCGCAGGGCGACCACCTGGTGGCCGTTCAGCCACTGTACGGCGGCACCGCGGAGCTGTTCCGGGACGTGTTGCCGCGGTTCGGGGTAGGGGTGACGCACGTGAGGAGCGGAGACCGGCGCGGTCTCGAGGCCGCGGCGCGCGCAGAGCACACCACCGTCGTGTTCGTCGAGTCGCCCGCCAACCCGACGCTCGACGTTACCGACATCCGCCACGCCGCCCGGGTCGCGCACCACGTGGGCGCGCGGCTCGTCGTGGACAACACCTTCGCCACGCCCGTTTTCCAGCAGCCGCTCACTCTCGGCGCGGACCTTGTCGTGCAGTCGGCGACCAAGTTTCTCGGCGGGCACGGGACCGTGATCGGAGGCGGCGTGATCGGCAGGGACCGCGAGCTGCTCGCGGGCCCGGTGGCGCAGATGCGCAAGGTCTTGGGCTCGGTGCCGAGCCCGATGGACGCATGGCTGCTCTACCAGGGATCCAAGACCCTCGCGCTGCGCGTCGAGCGCATGGCGCAGAGCGCCCGCCGGCTCGCGTCGGAGCTGGCGCAACAC
>JACORV010000029.1 GCA_016179225.1 Gemmatimonadota bacterium
CGCACGACCCACCGTGGCAGCGTTGGCGCGCTCGCTGCCGATGGCGCCGCGCAGCACGTGGAACCGTCCCTCGTAACCGACGGATGCAACCTCGAGACCGCGCCCCCGGGCGAACGACGCCACCTCGGTCCCCGCGCGGAACCTCACGACGATCTCGCCCGGCATCACCTGCTCGGGAGCGCCCTGCGCCGCGCTGGAGAACATCGGCACGAGAGGCGCTTGGTCAGTCTGGATGGGGGACTCGGTGCAGGCCGCGAGTAGCGCGGCCGCGGCCGCGCCGAGCGCGGCGCGCGTCAACTGGTGGTTCAAAGCAGACCTCCCTGGACTAGGGGTGATGGAACGGGCGTTCGGGGGAGGGGCGGCAAGGCACGTGCCAGCAGCCTGCCCGTTGCGAAGTAAGCTTGAGGCTGAGGTCGAGGCTGCCAGCTGTTGTGGTGTTCGTGCAACAGTCGGACGGGTATCTGTTGCGGCGGGACGACCGCACCACCGGGTCAGCCGATGACTAGCCTGCGGTCGCCTCCCCCGCTTGCGCCACGCGCCGCCCCTTGGTGAGGCTCGCCTTGATGAAGTCCGCGTTCATCCGCGCGATGAAGGCCACTGGAATCCCTTTGGGGCAAACCGCCTCGCACTCGCCGTGGTTGGTGCAGCTGCCGAAGCCCTCCGCGTCCATCTGTGCGACCATGCTCAGTGCGCGCTCCATGCGCTCCGGCTGTCCCTGCGGCAGCATGCCGAGGTGGGTGATCTTGGCCGCCACGAAGAGGGACGCCGAGGCGTTGGGGCAGGCCGCGACGCACGCCCCGCACCCGATGCAGGTCGCGGCGTCGAAGGCGAGGTCGGCGTTTTCCTTGCGGACGGGGATCGCGTTGCCGTCGGGCGCGCTGCCGATTGGTGCCGAGACGAACCCACCCGCGGCGATGATCCGATCGAAGGCGCTCCGGTCCACGATCAGGTCCTTGATGACCGGGAACGCTCTGGCCCGCCACGGCTCGAGCGTGACCTCATCGCCGTCCCGGAAGCTCCGCATGTGGAGCTGACAGGTGGTGGTGCGGCGCCGCGGCCCGTGCGCCGTTCCATCGATCACCACGCCGCAAGCGCCGCAGATCCCCTCGCGGCAGTCGTGGTCGAAGGCGATCGGGTCCTCGCCCTTCTGGATCAGCCGCTCGTTCAAGACGTCCAGCATTTCCAGGAACGACATGTCGGGGCTGATGTCCGCCGCCTGATAGGTGACGAAGCGGCCGGGGGACTGCGCGTTCTTCTGCCGCCAGACCTGCAGCGTGAGGTTCATTACTTGTAGCTCCGCGTCGCCAGCTGGACGTTCTCGAAGACGAGGGGCTCCTGGTGTCTCAGCGGCGTCCGATCCGGCGCCGTGTACTCCCAGACCGCGACGTGGCAGAAGCCGGCGTCGTCGCGTCTGGCCTCGCCCTCCTCGGTCTGGTACTCCTCGCGGAAATGGCCGCCGCAGGACTCCTCGCGCGCGAGCGCGTCGCGGCACATCAACTCGCCGAGCTCCAGGAAGTCGGCCACGCGGCCCGCCACCTCGAGCGCCTGGTTGAGCTCCGCGTTCTCCCCGGTGACGTTCAGGTTCTGCCAGAACTCCTCGCGCAGCGCCGGAATCTTCTGGAGCGCGGTCTCGAGGCCGCTCCGGTTGCGCGCCATGCCGCAGTATTCCCACATGATCCGGCCGAGCTCCCGATGGAACGCGGTCGGCGTGCGCTGGCCCTTGATGCCGAGCAGCGTCGAGAGCCGGTCGCGGACGGCCGTCACGGCCGCCCGCATCTCGGGATGGTCGTCGGCCGGTGCGGCCGGCTTCACCCCCGCCAGGTAGCTGCCGATCGCGTAGGGGATGACGAAGTAGCCATCGGCAAGCCCCTGCATGAGCGCGCTGGCGCCGAGGCGGTTAGCGCCGTGATCCGAGAAGTTCGCCTCACCGAGCACGAAGACGCCGGGGATCGTGCTCATCAGGTTGTAGTCCACCCACAGCCCGCCCATGGTGTAGTGGCTGGCGGGGTAGATGCGCATGGGCACCCGGTACGGGTTCTCGTCGGTGATGCGCTCGTACATCTCGAAGAGGTTGCCGTACTTCTCGCGGATCGCCTGCTCGCCCAGGCGCTCGATCGCGTCGGCGAAGTCGAGGTACACGCCGTAGCCTGCCGGCCCCACGCCGCGCCCCTCGTCGCACACCCGCTTGGCCGCGCGCGAGGCGATGTCGCGCGGCGCGAGGTTGCCGAAACTCGGGTACATCCGCTCCAGGTAGTAGTCGCGCTCGTCCTCGGGGATCTCGTTCGGCGGGCGCCGGTCGCCCGGCGTCCCCGGCACCCAGACGCGCCCGTCGTTCCGGAGCGACTCGCTCATCAGGGTGAGCTTCGACTGGTTCTCGCCCGTCACCGGGATGCAGGTGGGGTGGATCTGCGTGAAGCAAGGATTGGCGAACCCGGCGCCCTTCTTGTGGGCCCGCCAGACGGCGGTGGCGTTACATCCCTTCGCGTTGGTCGAGAGGTGGAAGACCGAGGCGTAGCCGCCCGTAGCTAGGCAGACCGCGTCACCGACGTGGGTCTCCACGTCGCCAGTCACCAGGTCGCGCACCACGATGCCGCGGGCCCGGCCGTCGATGACGATCACTTCCAGCATCTCGTGCCGGGAGAACATCTGCACGGTGCCGAGGCCGATCTGCCGCTCCAGCGCCTGGTACGCACCGAGCAGCAGCTGCTGGCCGGTCTGGCCGCGCGCGTAGAAGGTGCGCGAGACTTGCGCCCCGCCGATGGACCGGTTGTCGAGCAGGCCGCCGTACTCGCGCGCGAACGGCACGCCGAGGGCGACGCACTGGTAGATGATGTTCACCGAGATCTGCGCGAGGCGATAGACGTTGGCCTCGCGGGCGCGGAAGTCGCCGCCCTTGATGGTGTCGTAGAAGAGGCGGAAGACGCTGTCGCCGTCGTTGCGGTAGTTCTTGGCCGCGTTGATGCCGCCCTGCGCGGCGATCGAGTGGGCGCGCCGGGGGCTGTCTTGGTAGCAGAAGCACTTTACCTGGTACCCCAGCTCGGCCAGCGACGCGGCGCCGCCCGCGCCGGCCAGACCCGAGCCGACCATGATGACCGTGTACTTCCGCTTGTTGGCGGGGTTCACGAGCTTGAGCTCGAACCGGTGCTTGTCCCACTTCTTCTCGAGGAGACCCGACGGCGCCCTGGAGTCGAGGTTCATGGTACGATCCCCGCGAGAACGGCGATGGGGAAGGAGACGTTGCCGAGCACGACGACCGCGGCGAAGAGCGCGGCGCCACCCTGGGCGAAGCGCATGTACCGCGGATGGGCCAGCCCGAGGGTCCGCAGCATGGACCAGACGCCGTGGCGCAGGTGCAGGCCGAGGAGCACGTTCGCGACGATGTAGAAGAGCGCGACAGGCAGCACCCGGAAGCCCGCGACGAAGTTGTGGTACACGTCCCCCTCAACGAAGTCCGGATGCGCGTTCCCGAAGGTGAAGTGCATCAGATGATAGATGACGAACGCGAGGAGGATGACGCCGCTCCAGCGCATCGTGCGCGAGGCATAGGTGGACGCCTGCGGCTCCCACTTCCGGTAGGCGATTGGGCGCGCGGCGCGGCTCTCGAGCGTCAGCGACGTGGCGGACCAGATGTGCAGGACGACCGAAGCCAGCAGGACGCTCCGGGCGATCCAGAGCCCGCCGCCGTGGAGCAGCTCGCGCAGCCAGAGCGCGTACGCGTTCAGGGCCTCGGGGCCGAGATAGACCTGGAGGTTCCCGATCATGTGGCCGAGGACGAAGCCGAAGAGGATCAGGCCCGTCACCGCCATGACGACTTTTTTGCCGATGGTCGACCTGAAGAAGCCGAGGGCGTGGGTCATTGGGCAGCGAATAATCGAAGCGAGCTTGCGCGCGACGCAAGTCCGCCGTTTAATGACTGGAGTTCCCGAGTCGGCACAGTTGCAGAGCTTCAGGGGGTGACCGTGCGTACGATCAACGTCATTCGCAGGCTTGCGGCCCTTGCGGTCGTGATGGGTGCGGCGGCGACGGCCGCCGTGGCGCAGGAACGGGGCGGAGCGGCTCCCCGGCCGGGCGCGGCGCAGGACACGTCGGCGCGGCCGAGCAGCTTCCCTAACCTGGTGCGCGACGCCGTGGTGCGGCACGGCTTCCTGGACACGTACCAGAAGGGCGACCGGCTCTTCGCCGCGATCCCTCGGGACTTCCTGGGCCGCGACTTTCTCATGACGCAGGCAATCTCCCGCGGCATCGGCTCCAGCACCGTGTTCGGCGGCACCATGCTCGAGGGGATGGTGCTCGCCTTCGAGCGCCGGGGCGATCGGCTGTTCCTGCTCCGGCGCAACACCCGGTTCGTGGCCCCGGAGGGCTCGGCGGTGGCCCGGGCGGTGGAGCTGTCGTTCGGCAGCTCGGTGCTGGCCAGCGCCCGCATCGAGGCCACGCGCGAGGACAGCGCGCTGGTCGTGGATCTCGCCCCGGTGCTGGTCAGCGACTTCACGGCGCTGGGCGAGCGGCTGCGGAACGCGCTTGGCGTGCGGGCTAACCTCGACCGCGACCGGTCGGCGCTCGCCCGGGTGGCCGCGTATCCGCGCAACGTGTCCGTCGAGGTGACGCTCACCTATACGCCCGCCGAGCCGCGCGCCCTCGCGACGGTGCCGGACAGCCGTTACGTGACGATCGACGCCCAGTACAACCTCGCGGCGCTGCCCGAGCGGCCCATGACGCCGCGCGTGGCGGATGACCGCGTCGGCTACTTCCTCACCGTGGTCAAGGATTTCTCCCGCGACGATGAGTCGTTCTGGGTGCGCTACGTGAACCGCTGGCGCCTCGAGAAGCGCGACTCGAACGCCGCGGTGTCGGACGTCGTCCAGCCGATCACCTTTTACCTCGACCGGAACATTCCGGAGGCCTACCGGCCGTACATCAAGGAGGGCGTGGAGTGGTGGCAGCGGGCGTTCGAGGCAGCCGGCTTGCGCAACGCCATCGTCGCGAGGGACGCCCCGGACGACTCCACGTTCGATCCGGCCGACATCCGCTACGCGACCATCCGATGGAACACGTCCTCGGAGCCGGGCTATGGCGCAATCGGACCGTCGCGGGTTGACCCACGCACCGGCGAGATCCTGGACGCGGACATCCTGATGGAAGCGAACATGCTCCTGGGCTACCGGACCTCGTGGCGTACCTACGTGAGCCCGGCGCAGGCGGCGGCGGAGGTCATGGGCATGCTGGACGCGGCTCGGGGCGAGGGGACCACGACGTTCGACGACGAGCTGGCCCAGGACGCCAGCCTGATGGGTGAGCTGGCCGCGCAGGGGGGGCTGCTGCGTGCGGTCCTCGCCGCGCGCGGGGACCTCCAGCCGGGCGCGCCGGTGCCGATGTCTTACGTGGGCGAGGCGCTCAGGTGGGTGACCGCGCACGAGGTCGGCCACACCCTCGGTCTCAGGCACAACTTCGGCGGTTCGCGCGACACGCCCTACGAGCGCCTGCACGACCGGGCGTTCGCCGAGCAGAACGGGCTCGTGAACTCGGTCATGGAGTACCCGGCCGTAAACGTCGCTCGCGACGCGCAGCGGCAGGGGTACTACTACTCGCCCACCGTGGGCACCAACGACCGGTGGCGCATCTGGTACGGTTACGTCGCGGCGTCCGACGACTCGCTGCGCGCCATCGCCGCCCAGGCCAACCGTCCCGGCCACGCCTACGGCACGGACGACGACGCCAACGGCCCGGGCGTCATGGACCCCACGGTGAACGTGTACGACCTGTCGTCCGACCCGCTGGCCTGGGCGGAGGACCGCGCGGCGCTGCTCAACGAGGTCTGGTCGGGGCTCGAGCGGCGGGTGCTCGCCCCGGGCGACGCTTATCTCCAGCTGCGGGACGCCTTGCGCGGGCTGCTGGTGCAGTACAGCCGGGCGCTGGCCGTGGGGGTGAAGTACGTCGGCGGGCGCTACCACTCGCGCAGCCACAGGGGCGATCCGGGCGACCCGGGTCCGTTCCGCGTGGTGACGGCCGACGAGTCGCGCCGGGCGCTGAGCTTCCTGGCCGAGCGCGCCTTCTCGGAGCGCGCCTTGGCCGTGCCGCCCGAGCTGCTCCAGCGGCTCGGCGCGAACCGCTGGAGCCACTGGGGCAATACGAGCACGATCAACGGACGGATCGACTATCCTTTCGCGACCGAGGTACTGGGCGTGCAGCAGGGCCTGCTGGACGGGCTCACTGCGCCGCTGCGCTTGGCGCGCATGCACGACAACGAGATCGCGTTCGGGCAGCAGGTGGTCCTCACCATGCCCGACCTCTTCGGGACGCTGACCCGGACGATCTTCGCCGAAGTGGCGGGGACGGTGCCGCGCAACGTCGGCCCCATGCGGCGGGACCTTCAGCGCGCCTGGCTCGACCGGCTGGTAACGCTGGTCGCCACACCGCCGCAGGGTCTGCCGGCGGACGCGCGATCCGTGGCGCGGGCGACCCTGACCGACCTTGGCCCGCGCGCCACGCGGGCCGCCCGCGCTCCGGCGCTCGACACCTACACGCGCGCCCACATGGCGGAAGTCGCCGCCCGTATCGCGCGCGCGCTGGAGGCCGGCCTGGACGTCGAGGCGGCCGGGCGGCCGCGGTGACGACGGAACGCAAGATGATCATGGGTTGGGTGAAGGTCTGCGTGGCGCCGGAGATCTTCACCTCCCGCTGCGACGACGTCCTCCAGCAACGTGAGAAGGCATACCTCGGGGGCCTGCAGCGCTCCGGCGAGCTCATGCTCTCGGGCCCGCTCGCCGACGGGTCCGCCGGCCTGGTGGTGTACGACGTGCAGTCGCTCAAGGAGGCCGAGGACCTCGTCGAGGAGCAGCCGATGGTGCGCGCGGGCCTGCTTTCGGTCGAGCTGCACGAGATGTTCGCGGTGACCTATGGATAGCGCGGAGGCGACATGAGCGACATCAAGGACGACATCAAGCCCGCCGGGTTCACCGGCGCGGCGACCGCCGTCCTCGGCACGGTGGGCGGGCTCATGCCGGCGGCGGTCCACAGCATCATCGTTTCGGGCGGGCCGCTTTCCTTCGCGTGGATGCTCACCACCGACGTGCTCACGGTGGCCGCGATCGGCGCGGGGCAGGGGCTCACCGCCGCCGCCACCGCGATCGCCCGCGGTCGGGGCGAGCACTACATCAGCCCCAAGCGGGGGCTGGTGGGCGCGCTGATCGTGGGCGCGTTCAACGGCCTCATGTACTTCGTGCAGATGGCCGTGCCGGCGACGGAGCTGGGATGGACGCTCGACCTCCTCATCCTCGGCGCGGCCGGCGCGGCGGCCGGCTGGTACGCGGTGAAAGTGCCCGAGAAGGAGCCCGCGGTTCCGGTCTGATCGCGCGGCCGGCGCCGGGGAGGGACCGATGGACGGCATCCCGAAGAAGCTCATCGTGGTGGGAGACCGCGTGCTCATCGCGCCCGAGGAGGGCGAGGAGCGGACGCGGGTCGGCCTCTACCTCCCGCAGACCGCGTTGGACGCGCTCGCGGTGCAGGGTGGCCGCGTGCTCGCCACGGGCCCGGGGACGCCGGTGGCCGAGCCCGCCAGTCTGGACGACGAGCCGTGGAAGATCGGCGCCCGCGACAGCGCCGGGCGTTTCGTCCCGATGCAGGCGCGCATCGGCGACTACGCGCTGTTCTTCCGCAAGGCGGCCGTGGAGATCACGTTCGAGGGCAAGAAGTACCTCGTGGTTCCGCAGGCCGCGATCCTGATCCTCGTCAGGCATCCCGAGACCGACGACGAGTAGGTGAAGTTCCCGCATCCGCTGGCGCTCCTCGCGGGCTGCGTCCTGGCCGCGGCGGTGGCGACGTACGTCCTGCCGGCGGGCCGCTACGAGCGGCGGAACGACCCCGTCGCGGGCCGCGAGGTCGTCGTTCCGGGCACGTTCCACCGGGTCGCCCCGGCGCCCGTGGGGCCCTTCCGGGCGGTGGTCGCCATCCCCAGGGGGATGGCCGACGCCGCGGAGGTGATCTTCCTCGTCTTCCTGGTGGGGGGCGCCTTCACGGTGGTGGACAAGACGGGCGCGCTCCGCCGCGCCACCAACTGGCTCGCGGGCCGGCTGGAGCGCCGCGAAACTCTGGTCATCCCCGTCGTGGCCGTGCTCTTCGCCACGGGCGGCGCGCTCGAGAACATGGCGGAAGAGATCATCGCGTTGGTGCCGGTGCTGGTGATCCTCACCGGCCGGCTGGGTTTCCAGCCGATCGTCGCGGTCAGCATGAGCCTCGGCGCCGCGGCGGTGGGCGCGGCGTTCAGCCCGATCAACCCGTTCCAGGTGGGCATCGCCCAGAAGCTCGCGCAGCTCCCGCTGCTCTCGGGCGCGCCGTTCCGAATCGTCTTTCTCGCGGTGGCCCTGGCCCTGTGGGTGGGCGCCACGATGCGCCACGCGGCGCGCCACCGCGGGGCGCCCGGCGGTGAAGCAGCGGGCGTCCACGGTTCGTGCGGGGCGCGCGACCTCATCGTGCTGGTGCTGGTCGGGCTGGCGTTCGCCGCCCTGGTGATCGGCGTGATGCGCCTCGACTGGGGCTTCAACGAGCTTTCCGCCGCGTTCTTCGTGATGGGCGTCCTGGCGGGACTGGTGAGCGGCCTCAGGGTGCGGGGCACCGCCGAGGCGTTCGTGGAGGGGTTCGCGTCTATGGCTTACGCGGCGATGCTCATCGGCTTCGCGCGCGCGATTTACGTGGTGCTCGACGATGGGCAGATCGTGGACACCGTCGTCTACGGATTGGTGACGCCGCTGGCCGGGCTCCCCGTCTTCTTGTCGGCGCTGGGCATGATGGCGGTGCAGGCGCTGGTGCACGTCCCGGTGCCCAGCGTGAGCGGTCAGGCGGTCCTGACCATGCCGGTGCTCGTTCCCTTATCGGACGTGATCGGGCTATCCCGGCAGGTGACCGTTCTCGCCTACCAGTACGGCGCCGGCCTCTGCGAGCTGCTCACCCCCACCAACGGCGCGCTGATGGCGATCCTCGCCGCCGCGGGCGTCCCCTACGGCGAGTGGCTGCGCTTCGCGGTCCCACGCTTCGC
>JACORV010000030.1 GCA_016179225.1 Gemmatimonadota bacterium
CGACACATCGACGCCGACTACCGGCGCCGGCGGATCTGGCTGGCGCTGAGCGGGACCGGACGGATCGGTAGGATCGACGTGCCCTGAGGGCGGTGCGGTCTGGGCGAGGGAGTGCGGGCTAGGCTTGCTGGGCGAGCCACTCCTTCGCACGCTCGACGTCGTCGAATTCCTCGAACCCGCGCTCGCTGACCGTCATCACGAGCTGGAACAGCTCGCGCTGCGCCGCGCCCACACCGACGACCGCGGCGGCGCGGACGTACGGCTTGTTGTGGCGGGCGAGATGTACGAGGGCGAGGCCGACGTCCTGCGTGGCCGCGGAGTGGCGGACGTTGGTGAGGGTGAGGAGCGAGCGCGGCCCGACGTGGTGGGTGGCCACGAACTCGCGGGCATGGGCAATGGCCGCCATCGCGTCCCGCGGCCGCTCGATCTCCGAGAAGTCGAGCATGAGGATGCGCTTGCCGTCGTGCTCCACGAATTTGATGCGTCCCATGCGCCGAAATCTATCAGCTTGCAGCCGGAGCCGGGACTGCTCGTCGCGTCTAGCCGGCCGTCTCCTCGGCGTCTTTGCCGAGGTGTCGGTCGAGGAAGAAGATCGCCGTGCTCGCGACGCCGATCATTCTGAGCTGCTCGAGGACCGTGCTGACCGACTTCTCCTCCTCCACCTGCTCGCTGACGAACCACTGCAACATCTCCTGCTAGGCCTGGTCGTTCTCCTTCGCCGCCAGGTCACACAGGCGGTTGATGAGGCCGCTAATCTTGCGCTCGTGCTCGAGAGTCCGCTCGAAGACGTCCAGCGCGGACTTGAACGCGGTGGGCGGCTGCTCGATGGCATGCAGCGTCACGCGGGCGTCGCGGTCGTTCACGTAGTCGAAGATCTTCATCGCGTGCCCGGACTCTTCGCGGGCCTGGCGCCGCATCCAGGCCGCGAAGCCGCGCAGCTTGGCCGCCTCGAGGTAGGCCGCCATCGAGAGGTAGAGGTAGGCCGAGGCCAGCTCGTGATTGATCTGGTCGTTGAGGGCGGTCTGAATTTTTTTGGTTAGCATGGGTCCAGGCTACCGGGCGGGGCCTCGCGGCGCAAGTCCGGCGGTCTGCCCCAGTTCGCAGCTACCAGAGTGATCGACGCGCGGGCACACCCTTCACGATCATACCGGAGCGCGCACCTGGCGCGTCGTTTGATCACCTTCCGCGCGCGAGGCGCAGGTAGCGGCCCAGCGTAAAGACAGCTTCACTCAGGCTTCATCTCTGCTTCATAGGCACTTCTGCATTAGGAGTGGACAGCCAACCAACTCGCCGCCCATGACAGCTTCTCGACTTCCTGGGCTTCTCGCTCTCGGGTCCCTAGCAACGAGGTTGTCGCCCGACGACCTTGGTGCGAGCCTCGATCTGGCCGTGGAACTCATTCGCCGGGCGTGTGCGGCAGACGGCTGCGAGATCTTCCTGTGCGAGCCGGAGGGCGGCGACCTGGTCCTGACGGCGTGCGGCGGGCCCGACCGCGACGCAATGATGGAGCGCAGCCGCTTCGAGGCAGGCATCGGGTATCCCGGCATCGTCGGGGCCAGCGGTCAGCCGCTGTTCACGCGGTCCCTACCCCGGGACCGCCGCTTCCTCCGCCGTCGAGTCACGGAGCGCGGCATCCACAGCTACGTGTGTGTTCCGCTGCCTGGGCCCAACGGGCCGGTGGGCTGCATCGGCGTCGCGTGGCGGGACCCCAGCGCGCCCATCGACCGCGCCGCCGACTTTCTCTGCCAGGCGGCTGCGCCGATCAGCACGGCAGTCCGCGCCGGCTTGGCCGCGGCACGGGAACTCGTGGATCAGACGATCGATGCGGCGGGCGAAAGCCCGGAAGCCCGTCGCAGGGCCTTCCTCGACGTCCTGGTTCGCGCCTCGGGCGCGCGCGCGGCGACGCTGGCGCTCTACGGCGACCCGCCGGACGGCGGGGCGACGGTGCTTTCCACGGCGCCGGTGCCGAGCGTCTGCCTCCAGGCCGTCGACGGTCGGCAGCGCTGCTCCCCGCTGGCGAGCGGCCATGGCGTGCGTCTCGATATCTGCCGCGACACGTGGCCGGACCGGTGCCGGTTCCTCCCCGCGACGACCCTCGCCCCGTGCTGTCTCCCGCTGCGGGTGAGAAGCAGCCTGCGAGGCGTGGTCGTGCTGGACTGCGAAAGCCTCGCCGGCACCCCGCCCACGCGCGACCTGGTGGGACTCCTCAGCATGGCACGCGCGGGCGCCGCGCGCCTGCTGCCCGCCACCGAGGAGCCGGTGCTTGGGAGCACGTGGTCGTCCACCCCCGTGCTGGAGGTCAGGTGCTTCGGCCCCTTCGAGATTCGGCTCCTCGGGCAGGCTGTTCCGGTCGAGGCGTTCACGCGGCGAAAGGCGCTTGCCCTCCTCAAGCTCCTGATCCTCCGGGCCGGCAACCCTGTGAGCCGGGACGCCCTGGCCGAGCGGCTGTGGCCCGGCGTGGATGGCAAGGCGGGCGCCAACCGGCTGCACGGCGTGCTGCACGCGTTGCGCACGGCGATCGAGCCGTTCCGGGACGAGCGCCGCTGGATCTACGTGTGCAACATCGGCGAGCTCTACTACTTCAACATGGAGTCGCCGCACTGGACCGACCTGTACGCCTTCCGCCGCCACGCCGCAACCGCCGCGCAGGCGGCTCGGAGCGGTCAGCACGCGGAGGCCCTCCGGCACTTCGAGAGCGCCGTGGCGATGTATCGTGGCGACCTGTTTGAGGACGAGCCGTACGCCGGCTGGTGCGAGCTCGAGCGCACCGAGCTCAGGCATCGCTACCTCGAGATGGTCGCACGTCTTGCCGAGCTGTGGGTCGCGGAGCACGAGCCGGACCGTGCGGTCGACACCCTCCGCCGCGGACTGCTCGTCGATCCGCTCCGCGAGGACCTCCATCAGGCGCTCATCAAGGCACTCGCCAGCCTCGGACGCCGCAGGGAGGCGCTCGCGCAGTATCAGACGTGCGAACGCGTCCTCCGCACCGAGCTGGGTGTGGACCCGCTGCCCGAGACCCGCCGGCTGGAACGGCTGATCGCGCGACCCCTGCCCGAGAATGCCCCGTAGGCCCAGGTCCCCGAAGGTTGTAAGCGCCGTGTAAGAGGCGGGCTGTATCCTTGCCCGCCATGGAACGTCGCGTTCCCCTTGAGGTCCTCAGCGACAGCGCTCCGCCGCCGGACCGCCTCATGACGCCGCTCCAGGCCGAGCTCCTCGAGGAAGGCGTCCTGCCACAGCCGGACGCGCTGGGCACCTCGCTCCGGCGCGCGGATGTCGCGCCGGAGGCAGGCTACACTGCGGCCGGCCCCGAGCCCCTTCCCTCACCGGAGCCGCTGATGCCACAGGACCGGTACGACGGCTGGCCGCCGGTCTTGCAGTGGGAGATCGACCCGGCCGATCCCTCGCTCGAGAGCGGCGAGGCGCAACTCACGTTGGGCGAGTGGGACTACGACATCTGGTGGCAGGCGCACCCGGCGGGCCTCATCTACGCCTCGCTCCAGGCGCTGGACGAGGACGGCGTAGTGGCCGGCCCCGAGCGCCAGCACCCGCTGGGCCGCAACGTCGTAGTAAACCTCGTCTACGACCGCGAGCGCCGGGGCGTGGTGGCCGTCTACGGCACGGCACGCGATTTCCGGCCGTTCGTCGAGGCGTTCCGGATAGGCTGCGGCATTGACGCACCCCCAGAGGAGAAGCACGCATGACCGCTGGCAATGGGGAGGGATCGCGCTGGTTCCGCGTGGCGGACGAGCCGCGGGACTGGGAAGACTTCTACCGCGAGCGGTGGTCGTTCGACAAATCGGTACGCACCAGCCACGGCGTCAACTGCTCCGGCTCCTGCTCCTGGGAGGTCTTTGTCAAGGACGGCCTGATCTGCTGGGAGCTCCAGAAGACCGACTGGCCGCAGATCAACTCGGACACGCCCAACTACGAGCCGCGCGGCTGCCAGCGCGGCATCTCCGCGTCATGGTACCCCTACAGCCCCGTGCGACCGAAGTACCCATACGTCCGCGGCGTGCTGCTCGACTTCTACGAGCAGGAGCGCGCGGCCGGGAAGGACCCGCTCGGGGCGTGGGCCGCGATCGTCGAGGACCCCGAGCGCAAGCAGACTTACCGAAAGGCACGCGGGAAGGCGGGATGGCGCCGCACCACGTGGGAGCGCGCCACCGAGATCTGGGCGGCCGCCATCATCTACACGATCAAGACGTACGGGCCCGACCACTTGGCGTCGTTCTCGCCTATTCCTGCGATGAGCATGGTGAGCTTCCTGTCGGGCCACCGCTTCTGCAACCTGCTGGGCGGCACCATGCTCAGCTTCTACGAGTGGTACCACGACCTGCCGCACATCATGCCGATGATGTGGGGCGACCAGACCGACGTGCACGAATCGGCGGACTGGTACCAAAGCACGTATTGGGTGGTCATCGGCTCGAACCTGCCGATGACCCGCACGCCGGACGCCCACTTCGCCTCCGAGCACAAATACAACGGCGGCAAGATCGTCAACCTGGCGCCCAACTAATCGGACGTCACGAAGTTCGCGGACCTCTGGGTGCCGGTGCGCCCCGGCACCGACGGGGCGTTCCTGCTGGCCTGCATCCACGTGATCCTCAAGGAGTACTACGTCGAGCGGCAGGTGCCCTACTTCCGCGA
>JACORV010000025.1 GCA_016179225.1 Gemmatimonadota bacterium
AGCATCCGGACTACCGGCGGCGTGACGCGTGACGTGACGGGCGCCGAGACGCACGGTACGATCACTACCGTGGCCGAGTCGCCGATGCGGCCGGGCATCTTGTGGGCGGGCACGGACGACGGCAACGTCTGGCTCAGCGCCAGCGACGGCGCCACCTGGACCAACCTGACGGGCCGTTTCCCCGGCGTGCCGCCGAAGACCTGGGTCTCTCGCGTGGAGCCCTCGCACTTCGACAGCGCCACGGCGTACGTGTCGTTCGACGGGCATCGGGACGACAACTTCCACCCCTACGTGTTCGTGACCAACGACTTCGGCCGGACCTTCCGGAGCATCGCGGCAGACCTCCCCGCGAGCGAGTACGTGCACGTGGTGCGCGAGCACCCGCGGCGGCGCGAGCTGCTCTTCGTGGGCACCGAGCTGGCTGCATACCTATCGACCGACGCGGGAGGATCGTGGATCCGGCTGATGAGCGGGATGCCGCCCGTACCGGTGCACGACCTGGTCATCCACCCGCGCGACAAGGCGCTGGTGGCCGCCACCCACGGGCGGAGCATCTTCGTGATGGACATCGGCCCCCTTGAGGAAGCGACGGACAGCATCCTCGCCGCGCCGTCGCACCTCTTCGCCGTCGAGCCCGCGCTGCTCTACAACGAGCGCGGCGTGGGCGGAGGCGGGGGCGGAGACGCGGTGGGCCACAAGATCTTCAGCGCGCAGAACGCGCCGTTCGGGGCGCGCATCGCCTTCCGGATCGCGGGTCCCTCGACGCCGGCGGACACCATCGTGGTCGCGGCTGGAGCCGATGGCGACTCGGCCGAGGACATGGCCCCCGAGCCCCCGGCGGGTCGCGCGCCGCGCCGTCCGCGCGTGGACAGCCTGGTCTTCGTCATCACCAACGCGCAGGGCGACACGGTGCGCACGCTACGCGCCCAGGGCGGGGTCGCGGCGCTGCGCTGGGTGACTTGGGACCTGCGCCGCAACCGCCAGCCCCTGGGGCCGGCGGCGCGTCGTGACAGCATCCGCGCGGCGCAGCGCCAGGCCTTTCTACGGGACAGCGTGCGGGCGGCCGTGCGCGACACCGCCGCCGGCCGGCCGCGCCTCCCGCCGGGCCGCGACCCCGAGCCCGGCGAGCCGGGCACGCCGGTGCTCCCTCCGGGATTCGGCCCGCCGGGTGGCTTCGGTGGTGGTGGGGGCGGGTTCGGCGGACCTGGGCAGGCGCGGATGGTCGAGCCGGGGATCTACTTCGTCACCGTGCGGCTGGGCGGTGTGGAGCACCGCCGGGTGATCCGCGTGGAGCGGCCGAGTGAGCCGCATTCGGCGCTGGCTGGGGGCTGGCAGTAGCATGGCGGGTGTCGCCGGGCATTGAGGTTCGGGCGGCGCGGCGTCACTTTCATCGGATGACGCGCCGCCAGACCCTCCACGACATCCCGACTCCCGCGCTCGTCCTCGACCTCGACGTCCTGGAGCGCAACATCAGGGCCATGGCGGAGAAGATCAGCCGCCTGGGCGCGAGCCTCCGGCCGCACGTCAAGACCCACAAGTGCATCGAGATCGGCCGCAGGCAGCTGGCGGCAGGGGCGCGCGGCATCACGGCCTCCACGTTGGTCGAGGCGAGGGACTTCGCCGACCACGGCTTCGACGACATCACCTGGGCCTTCCCCGTCGTCACCGGACGACTCGACGAGGTCGTCGCGCTGGCGAAGCGCGTCACGTTCCGCGTGGTCGTGGACTCGCAGGCGGCGCTCGATGCGCTCGCGGCGGCGGCCCGTGCGGCCGGCGTCACGATCCACACCTGGCTCAAGGTGGACTGCGGCTATCACCGGGTCGGCGTGGACCCGTGCGCGCCCGCGAGCCTCGAGCTGGTGCGGCGGCTCGGCAGCACACCGGGCGTCGCGTTCGACGGGATCCTGACGCACGCGGGCCACGGCTATTCGGCGAAGACGCATGACGAGCTGAAGCGCATCGCCGGCGAGGAGCGCACCGTGATGCTGGAGTTCGCGGCGCGCTGCCGCGATGCAGGGCTCGAGGTCCCAGCGATCAGCATCGGCTCGACGCCCACGATCTCGGTGGTGGAGAACCTCGACGGCGTCACCGAGGTCCGCCCCGGCAACTACGTCTTCTACGACTGGATGCAGGTGGCCAACGGGGTCTGCCGCGCGGAGGACGTCGCCGTGACCGTGCTCTCGACCGTCATCTCCCACCAGCCGGGCTCCGACCACGCGGTCGTGGACGCCGGGGCCCTGGCGATGTCCAAGGACCTCGGCCCGGCGGACCCGACGCGCAGCCGCGGGCTGGGCCCGGTCCTGAAGGGGCTCGCCGGCCAGGCCGCCCTGGAGCGCGTGAGCTTGCGGTCGGTGTCGCAGGAGCACGGGGTCGTCGCGGGCGGGAGCGCGGCCGACGTCGAGGGCCGCTTCGCGGTGGGCGAGAGGATCCGCATCGTGCCCAATCACTCGTGCCTCACTGCCGCCATGTTCGACGAGTATGTCGTGGCGCGCGGGGAGGACGTCCAGGACCGCTGGAAGATCTGGCGAGGACGGTGACGGCCATGACCGTCGTCTACCTGAACGGGCAGTTCCTGCCCGAAGACCAGGCGCACATCAGCCCGCTGGACCGCGGCTTTCTCTTCGGGGACAGCGTGTACGAGGTGATCCGGGCGTACCGCGGGACGCCGTTCCGCCTGGACGAGCACTTCGCCCGGCTCGCGTACAGCCTGGGCGAGATGCGCATCGGCGCCTACCTGTCGCCGCTCAAGGAGGTCCCGGCGCGGCTGGTCGCCGAGAACGGCCTCGAGGGGAAGGACGCACTCGTCTACCTCCAGGTGACGCGCGGCGCCGCGCCCCGGTCGCACGCGTTCCCGCCGCCGGACGTGAAGGCGACGATCTTCGGCATGGCCTGGGCTTTCACCCCGAACCCGGCGTGGCGCGACCCGGGCGTGAGCGTGATCCTGGTGCCCGACTTCCGCTGGTCGCGGTGCGACATCAAGGTCACCTCGCTTATCGGCAACGTGCTCGCCCACCAGCGTGCCGTTGACGCGGGGGCGCACGAGGCGCTCCTGGTGCGGGACGGCGCGGTGCTGGAGGGGACGCTGAGCAGCCTTTTCGCCGTGTTCGAGGGCGAGGTGCGGACCGCGCCGCTCTCCAACTACATCCTTCCCAGCATCACGCGGTCGGTGACCCTGGAACTCTGCCGCGCCGGGGACATCCCGGTGCGCGAGGCGCCGATCTACGACCACGAGGTCCCGCAGGCCGAGGAGCTGTTCATCGCGAGTACGACGCACGAGCTCTCGCCGGTGTGCGCCGTGGGTGACCGGCCGCTGCCTCCGGAGCGGCCGGTGACGGAGAAGCTCCAGCGTCTCTTCCGCGAAGCCGTCGAGCGCGAGTGCGCGTAGCGTGACGGCGGAGGACCTCCTCGTCCGACACGAGCGCCTCTGTTTCCGGCGCGCGTTCCCGCGGAGCGCGGCGGAGCTGCGTCGCACGCTTCACGAGCTGGACGGCTTCGAGCGCCGCGCGCGGCGCCACCGCGACGAGCTCGTGAACACCGGTATTGCCGGCACCGCGTACCACTATCCGTTCAACCACACGATGGCGCGCTGGCTCTCTCGGAGCTATGGTCGCGCGGTCGAGATCGACTGGCCGGCGTACCAGCGGCACACCTGGGACGAGATCGCGGCGATGCTCTCGCTGTGCGTCGCGTGGTCGGAAACCGAGGGACTGGACGACGACGACGTGCCCTCGTGGGACTGGGTGCGGTGGGCTAAGGGCGGCGACCGGCGGACCGACCTCGCCTGGCTGCTGGACACGCTGCACGAGCGCGGGTTCCCGCTTCAGCTGGAGCGGCACCTCTTCGAAGGGCTGAGCCTGCCGCTCAGGTGGGACCTGTCGCGCTGCCGCGATGCCGTCACCCACGCCCGCCTGCCGGTTCGCCGCGTCTTCTACCACCGGAAGCTGCTTCGCGAGTGGCCGGCGGACTTCGCCGCGGAAGTCCGGAAGCCCATCGGACCTCTGGAAACGCTGGCCCCGGCGCGCGCCGACCACGTCATTCACGCGGCGCGCGCGGCACTCTCGCAGCGGGAGCGCGAGTTCCACGTCATCGTGCACGCCAACGGCGACGAGGTGTATCGCGTGGAGGCGGGCCGCGGGCTGGAGATCTACGTCATCGGCCTGGCGCGCCCGGAGCGGCTCACCCTCGAGAGCGACTTCGGCGCGCTGCTGGTCAAGAACGGCGTGCCGCTGGGCTACGGCTACGCCGTCCTCCTTGGCGACCGCGCGGACATCGCGATCAACATCTTCCCGACCTACCGCGCCGGCGAGTCGCCGTACGTCTTCGCGCGCTTCGCGTCGGTCTTCCACCACCACTTCGGCGCCCGGAAATTCCTCATGCGGCGCTACCAGCTGGGGCACCAGAACCCGGAGGGCATCGAGGCGGGCTCCTTCTGGTTCTACTACAAGCTCGGTTTTCGGTCCCTCGACGCGAAGGTTCGGGAAGGGGCGGAGGCCGAGGCGGAGCGGCTGGCGCGGCGCAAGGGGGCGCGGTCGGACGCTGCGACGTTGCGGCGGCTGGCCCGGAGCGACATGCTGATCACGACGGACGACACGCCGGTCAATGACTTCCGGGACGTCGAGGTGAAGCGGGTCGGGCTCGCGGTGACGCGGATGATCGAACGGCGGTATCGCGGCGACCGGGCCAGTGCGCTCGCCGACATCGCGCGGCGCGTGGCCAAGGCGCTCGGCGCCGCGCGGGTGCCGGAGCGCATGGCGCCGGTCGTGGCCCTCATCCCGGACCTGGCTCGATGGAGCGAGCGGGATCGGCGCGGCCTGCTGGCCCTCCTGCGCGCCAAGGAAGGGAGGCGCGAGCGGCCGTACGTGTTCGCGCTGCAGCGCGCCGTGCGGTTTCTTGCCTTCATCGGTCGAAGGTCGGCTGTCGGCTGACGGCCCGCGACCCATGCCCCGTATCGTCTCTCTCATCGCCTCCGCGACCGAGATCGTCCACGCTCTCGGCTTCGGGGAGGACCTCGTGGGCCGCTCGCACGAGTGCGACTACCCCCCGAGTGTGACGCGGCTCCCCGCGGTGAGCCGGCCGAGCTTCCCGACCGCGGGCGCGAGCCGGGCCATCGACTTGGCGGTGAAGGAGCGCCTCGCCAAGGCACTCTCGATCTACGAGGTGGACCCGGAGCTGCTCCGCGAGCTGAAGCCGGACGTCGTCATCACCCAGACCCAGTGTGAGGTCTGCGCCGTGACGCCGGAGGACGTGGAGCGCGCGGTCTGCCAGCTGACCGAGCGTCCGGCGAAGATCGTCGCGCTGGAGCCGAATCGGCTTGGCGACGTGTGGGACGACATCCGGCGCGTCGCCTCGGCCCTCGGTGCGCCGGAGCGCGGGGAGGTGCTGGTGACGTCGCTCACCAGGCGCGCGCTCGACGTCGCGTCGCATGCTGCGGTGCTGGAACCGAAGCCGACCGTCGCCGACATCGAGTGGGTCGATCCGCTCATGACTGCGGGCAACTGGATGCCGGAACTGGTCGAGATGGCCGGCGGCGTGAATCTCTTCGGCGAGGCGGGGAAGCACTCGCCCTGGCTCAAGTGGGAGGACGTGGTCGACAGGGATCCGGACGTGTTGATCGTCTCGCCCTGCGGCTTCGGGATCGCGCGAACGCTCGAGGAGCTGCCGCTGCTCACCGCGAAGCCCGAGTGGCCGAGGCTGCGCGCGGTGCGCGAGGGACGCGTGTACGTCGTGGACGGCAACGCCTACTTCCACCGGCCCGGCCCGCGCCTGGTCGAGTCGCTCGAGATCCTGGCGGAAATCCTGCACCCGGAGCGGTTCACCTTCGGGCACGCGGGAAGCGGATGGGTGAGCCGGTCCGCGTGAGAGGGGGTCGGGCGGTGCTCTTCTCGGCGCTGTGCGCGCTGCTCGCCGGGTGCGGGCACGGAGAGCCGTTCCGCACACCGAACTTCGGGACCCTCGACCCGCACTCCACGGACGCGCCGGTGCGCATCACGTTGAGCGCGGGCACGGACCTGTGGCCGACGTGGCTGCCCGACGGCTCGGGGATTCTCTACACCTCGGAGCGCCTGGACCGCACCGACCGCGACTGGTGCCTCGTCGTCCTTCCTTCCAGCGGCGGCCGGATCACGCGCACGATGTGCGAGAACACGAAGGTCGGCGAGGATTCGGTCGAGACGTTCCAGTCGGCGGCCGTGTCGGGGGACGGGCAGCTGGTGTACGTGCGGTCGAGCGGGCGCCGCGGTGAGCTGGACGCCACCGGAGTGCGCGCGCGTTCGCGCCGACTTGTTCTTGGCTCGCTGGGCGCGCCGCTGGGGCAGAACGTTTCCTCGATCCCGTACACGATCCCGGGCCGCCATACGCACACCGGGGTGTCGCAGATCAGCTGGATAGCTCCGAACGCGATTGTGTACCGGGGGGATTTCCTGGGGCTCGTTTGTCTCGTGCCGATTCCCAACTGCCCGCAACGCTTCGTCCAGAGCGGGCTTGGCATCGTCTACCAAACGCTGGGGGAGGCGCCGGGGCGGGTGGCGTTGCCGGGGACGGATTACGCGTCGTCGGTGGCGGTCGGCGAGAGCGGGGACGAGGTGTACTATACGTTGGGTGGGGATTCGCGCGTATACCGGCTCACCCTTTCGACGCTCGCCTCGACGGTAATCTACGATTTCGGCGCGGCCGGAATCGTGCGCGACGTCCAGGTACGGGGCGGCAAGCTCGTGGCGATCGTCGGCGGGTCCGTGGCCTATGGTCTCAACGCGAGCGTGGACCTGCCTCTGCAGATCGACGACGGAGGGGACATCCACGTGGTGGACCTGCTCGGCGGGACGGACTCCACGCTCGCGGCGGGCGGGCGGCTCTTTAGCCATCCCGCGCTCTCCCCTTCGGGCACGCGACTGGTGGCGGAGTCGAGCGGCGCCGGATCGTGGGACCTGTGGCTGTTCGAGGTGCCGTGAGGGCGCGCGCCCGAGCCGCGCTGGTCGCGGCGGCGGCCGCGCTGGCCGCGTGCGCGCACCGTGATCCGTTCCGCGTTCCGGAAGAGGAGCCACGGGGTCCGTTCGATGCCGTCTACCCGCGCCGCCTGACCTTCAACCAGGGCCAGGACCTCGCGCCCAGCTGGCTGCCCGACGGCTCGGCGATCGTGTACTCGCTGGAGCGGGTGGACCGCGCAGACCACGACCGCTGCCTCGCGTTCCTGCCGGCGGAGGGCGGGTCGCTGCGGCGCGTGGTGTGCAACCGGCGCTCGGTTGCCGACGATTCCACCGACGCCTACGAGGAGCCCGCTCCGGGGGCGAACGGGCTGATCGCCTATCAGCGGTCGAGCGCGAACGTCGGCTTCCTGTCGTACCGGTTCCGCGAGCTGGTCGTGGCGCCGCTCGACAGTCCGCTAAACGGGCGGGCGTTGCGGTCGCTGCCCTACGGCGTGCCCGGGGCGGCCTTCCACTATGCGCTGTCACACATCCGGTGGCTCACGGACAGCACCCTCGTCTACCTCGGCGACCTGCTGGGGTACGAGAAGCACCGGCAGGACCAACCCGCCGACACGATCGTCTCGGGACTCAAGGTCATGCTCGTCACGTTGCGCTCGGGCGACGCCGTCTTCCAGCCGCTCGCCGGGACCGACTATGCGACGTCGGTCTCCGCGGGCGAGAGTGCGGACGACATTTACTACACGATGGGCGGGGACGCGCGGGTTTTTCGGCGGGTGCTTTCCACCGGCGCGACCACCGTGACGTGGGACTTCGGCGCGTCGGGGATCGCGCGGGACATCCAGGTCGAAGGCGACCGGCTCGTGGCCGTGGTGGGAGGAGACGTCACGTTTACGTACGAGGCCGCCGTCGGCGAATTCGCACAGCGCGACGGGGGCGGAAAGATCCACGTCGTCGATCTCACCAATGGAACGGACACGGTCCTCGACGACGGCGGCCGGTTGTACCGACACCCGGCGCTGTCGCCGTCGGGCACCCGCATCGTAGCCGAATCGTACGCAAACCGGGAGGCAGACCTGTGGCTCCTGGTGGTGCCGTGAGACGCGCCCTCGCCCCGGTGCTGGTCGCGCTGCTCGCCGCGGCGCCGCTCGCGGCGCAGACCGGCGGTGTGATCATGGGGTACGTGCGTGATCGCGAGGGCGCGCCGATCCAGGGCGCACAGGTGGTAGTCCTCGGTGCGCAACGCAGCGTCGCCACCGACAGCGTGGGCGGTTACCGGATCCGCGAAGTGCGCAGTGGCTGGCATCGCGTCCTGGTGCGCGGCATCGGGTACCAGGTGGTCTACCGGGACAGCGTGCTGGTGCGCGCCGCGCAGGTGACGGTCGTGGACTTCATGCTCCCTTGGGCGCCGATGGAGCTGGAGCCGCTGCACATCACGGCGCCCGTGGACGTCGTGCTCGACCCGCTCGCGATCGCCACGACGCAGCGCGTCAGCGCCGCCGACCTCCGACACCTGCCCGTCACCACGCTCGAAGAGGCCGTGGCGCTCTCCGCGGGCGCCGTGGGCGAGAGCTACCGCGGCGGTAGGCTCGGCCAGACCGCGTTCATCATCGACGGGCTCGGCCTCAAGAACCAGCTCGACGCGTCCACCGGCGGACTCGGCCTGCGCATCCCTGCCGACGTTCTCACCGAGGCGGCGCTCGTCACCAACGGCTTCTCGGCGCGCTACGGGCAGGCGCTGTCGGGCCTCATCAACGTCGTTACCAAAGACGGCGGCGACCGCTGGGCGGGGCGCCTCGCGTATGAGAGCGACCGCGCATTCCCCGAGGCGTGGGACCTCGGTCTCGACCGGTTCGTGGCGCAAGCGGACGGTCCGCTCTTCGGTCGGGTGCGCTTCCTCGGCGCGATCGACGCGACCGGACGGCTCGACGCCGATCCCGTGAACGCGCCCGCGCCCACCGACCCGTTCGATCCACGAACGGGGCGTCCCGGCCTCCTCCCGCACAACAGCGGCGAGCAGGTGGACGCCGTGACCAAGCTGATGATCCCGGTCGGCGCGCACCACACCGTGCGGCTCTTTGGGCTCCACTCGGTCGAGCAGCGGCTGCTCTACGACCCCGCCTACAAGTACGACGCGCGGTACGCACCGGGGCGCCGGGTGACCGGGAACCTGGTGAGCGGTCACTGGCAGTACGCGTCCAGATCAACCACGTCGCGGAGCCTCATAGCCGACTTTCGGTTGGCGTACTTCGCACGGGAGTTCCTCCGCGGTACGCCGACCCGAGAGACCGACTACCGTTTCGGCGCGTTCACCGGTCGAAGGCTGCGCGTCGTCGGTGAGGACATCGCGCGCGCCCAGGACACCGCGGCCGCGGCGGCCGCGATCTCCGGCCTCGACGCGCCGTACCTGAGCGAGCGCACGCCCTGGGGCGTCCCCGCCTTATTCCTGGGCGGCGGCAGCCGCGGCGAGCTGGCGTGGAACCGCTTCAGCGAGACCCGCTCGCAGTTGGACGTGAACTACGGCGCCGGCCGCGACGTGGACCTCTACTTCGGTGGCGAGATGGTGCGGCAGAACGTGCGCACCTTCCAGCGCGCCCTCGGCTACCGCCCGGTGGGCGGCGACGTGCCGCCCGCGGCCGCGGCGCGCTTCTTCCCCGTGACCGGCGCCGCGTACGGCGAGGCGCAGCTGCGCTGGGAGGACATGGCCTTCACCTTCGGCGTCCGCTACGACCGGTTCGATTCACGCGCGTCCCTCGGCGACGCGACGAGCGGCCGCGCCCTCGGCCGGCACAACTTCGGCCCGCGGCTCGGCATCTCGACCGTGCTGCGCGGCGCCACCGTGGTGGTGAGCTGGGGCCGCTTCGCCCAGGCGCCGGACTACCAGTATCTGGTTGATGCCGCCTTCGACGACTCGACCAGGACGGGGCGGTTCCGCGTCGGGAACCCTAACCTGGGCTTCGAGGCCTCGTCGCAATACGAGTTCAGCGTGCGCGCGCGGCCCTCGCCCGTCACGTCGTTGCGGATCAACGGGTACTCCAAGCGCCTCGAGGGGCTCGTGGCGTCGGTGCCCTTCGGTCTCGATCCCGATTCGACGATCTTCGGCAACACCGACTTCGGCACCGTGCAGGGCGTGGAAGTCCTGTGGGAACGGGAGCTGGTGGGCGGCTGGGGCGCGCGCGTGTCGTACACGCTCCAGAAGGCGCAGGCCACAGCGACCAACGCCTTCCAGCTCTTCCGCCGTATCCGCCTCGCTCCCGGCGGCGGCGACACGATCTTCCCGGCGCGCGTCGAGTTCCCGCTCGACTACGACCGGCGCCAAGGCGTCACCGCCATCCTCCAGGCGCGGGTGGACGACAGCACCGGCCCGCGCGTCGGTGGCCTGCGCCTGGTGGGCGGGCTCGAGGCCGCCGCGATCGTGCGTTGGAGCTCCGGGCTCCCCTACACCCGCACCAACGCGGAGGGCGACACGCTCATCGGCCTGCCCAACAGCTACCGCCTGCCGTCCACGTCCACCGTGGACCTCCTGGTGCGCCGGCCGCTCCGGCTGCCCGGGCTCGCGGGAAGCGTGTACTTCGACGCGCGCAACGTACTGGGCCGGCGCAACGTGATCGCGGTCCGTCGCGACTCAGGCGAGCCGGGGCTCGGCCAGCAGGGCATAGCGGACGCGGCGGAGGCGGCCTACGCCGCGCATCCGGAAGACATCCCCTACGAGTCGCCGCGGTACCGGCCTGCCGCGGACCTCGACGGCAACGGCGTAATCGGGGGCCGCGAAGAGCTCTTCCCGCTCTTCCTCGCGGCCGCGCGCGACTTCTACCAGCCGCTCTTCGCCTACGGCCCGCCGCGGGTCGTGCGGCTGGGGGTGGAGGTTATCTTCTAGCGTGCCCATCCGTCGCACCAAGATCGTCGCCACACTGGGACCGGCCTCGTCCACGCCATCGGTGATCGCCTCGCTGATCGCCGCAGGGGTGGACGTCGCGCGCATCAATGCAAGCCACGGCACCGCCGAGCAGCGCGCCAAGCTGATCAGGATGGTGCGGCGGGAGGCCGAGGAGGCGGGCCGCCCGGTCGCGGTGCTGCTCGATCTCCAGGGGCCGCGCATCCGTGTCGGCGATCTCGCCGGCCCCGTCACGCTCGCGCCCGGCGCGACGGTCGTCTTCGCGCCGGAGGGAAACGCGGGTCCCGGCCAGATCCCGACGACCTACCAGGACCTCGCGAAGGACGTGCGCGCCGGGGCGCGCATCCTGCTCGACGACGGGGTCCTCGCCGCGGAGGTCACTGCCGTCCGCGGCTCTCTGGTCGAGGCGCGGGTGGTGTACGGCGGCGAGCTCAGGAGCCACAAGGGGATGAACCTCCCCGGCGTGGAGGTCTCGGCGCCCACGCTGACGGAGAAGGATCGCGCGGACGCGGCCTTCGCGGCCGAGCACGACGTGGACTACGTGGCGCTCTCGTTCGTGCGGCGCGCCGAGGACCTGGCCGAGCTGCGGGGCCTGCTGCC
>JACORV010000031.1 GCA_016179225.1 Gemmatimonadota bacterium
ATCCTGCACACCGCTGCAACTCTGCAACTCTGCAACGCTTTGACGGTCCTCATTCTCCTGTCGGCCTGCAAGCTGCAGGAGGTCACCATCCCGCTCGGCTCCGAGGTCGTCGTCGTGCAGGGCGTCCTGACCCTCGACACCGCGGCCGCGGCGCAGTACATCGTCGTCGAGCGGTCCCTCACCGGGACAATGGTGATTCCGGACCAGGACTCGTTGCGCGGGCCGCCCCGGCCGCCGCTCCCGATCTCGGGCGCGTCCGTCGTCGTGACCCGCGACGACGGCGACTCGGCGGCCTTCGCCGAGATTCCCGACACGCTCGGCGTCTACCGGCTCCCGCGTGCGGTGGCGCAGGGCTTCCTGGCCGCCGGACGCGTGTATCGCCTCCGAGTGGCGACGCCGGACGGCCGCGTCGTCACGGGGCGCACCCGCATGCCGGACTTGCCGGTCGTCACCGGCATCCCGGCCGACGGGGCCGTGTTCGACCGCGACCGCGACACCCTGGCCGTGACCTGGAGCGGAGCCGCGGGCACCAAGGGCGTGTTCATCCAGGTTCGCCCGCGCGACCTCAGGCGCCGTCTCACGCTGATCCTCTTCACCGACTCCACCAGCTTCCGGGTCTCGGGCAGACTGCCGCTGCCGTTCGAGGAGGACACGCTGCCGCCGTGGGTCTGGGTCGCGGGCACGCGGCAGACGTTCACGGTGGCGGCGATGGACACCAGCTTCTTCAACTTCTTCCGCACGGCGAACGATCCGTTCACCGGGTCCGGATTCATCAACGGCGTCGAGGGCGGCCTGGGCGTCTTCGGCTCGATGGCGCCGGTGAACCGGACCTACGTGGTGCGCGGCGAGGTGGATCATCCCTACGAGGGCCGATACCAGCTCGACTACACGCCGAGCAATGGGGGCAGAGCCTTCACCGCCGAGCTCGACGTCTATGTCAATCGCGACCGGCCGGCGCCGGCGCTCGTCAACGCCATCGGCACCGTGACGCAGGGGTACTTCTCCGGGGGGCAAGCCCTGGAAGCGGCCGGTCGGATCAGCGCCGCCGGAGCGCTCCATCTCTGGGTGATCGATACCGAGACCGGCGCGGAGCAGCCCGCGATTCTGCTGGTGGGCGGCTTCGACCCCGCCGGAGCGGCCAACGGTACTGTGCAGGACCGGGATGGCGCGACCGTCGGCACATACACGCTGACGCGGGAAGCAGGTGATAGGTGATAGGTGCTGGGTGTTTGGGCCGTGCTCCCGATCGTTCCGTTACCCCTGTCACCTGCCACCGGCAACCTCCCTTACTGGCTGCCCCCGCGCCCAACGGCTAGGTTAGAGCCATGGCCCTGGTCTCTCTCGCCCGCCGGCAGGCCGGCGAAGTCATCGTCAAGCACGTCAACGAAATCGCCCAGATCTGGCGCGACGCGGTTCGCGCCGACCAGGAGATCCTGGGCGACGATCGGCTGCCGGACCTCCTCCTCACCAACCAGGTCCCGGCGCTGCTGACGGACATCGCACACACCCTCATGGAGGGCGACGAAGGTCCGGCCTCGGAGATGTCCATCTCGCGCCGGCGCCGAGGGCTCCGGTTCGGCAAGCTGCGCGGTCTGGCACGGTACGACGCGTCGGACCTGTACCGGGAGTTCCGGCACCTGCGCCATGCGGTCTGGCGGCTCCTCCGGCGGGAGCTGGACTGGAGCCGCGGCGACGCGTTCGAGGTGATGCTCGCGATCGACCAGTACCTCGACGAGGTGATCGGCGCGAGCCTGCGCGGCTTCTTCGAGGCCGCCGAGCGTGCCGGCGCCCGCACGTCGGGGGACGTGGACGTCGGCGGTGAGGGCGGCGACTAGCCGCCTCTCCAACTTCCTCCGGGCCCATCCACGGAATCCCTCGCCTTCCCCTGGAGCCAGCGGGCGCAGCACATGGGGCAGCTCGCCCGCGGCGAGAGCCGCTGGGAGGTCTACCTCGAGTCGGAGATCGCCCACGACGAGGGAACGGTCCGGGGCCGGATCCACTTCGTGAACGGCGACCGGCACCGTCAGAGCGCCTGGATCTTCCTCGAGTGGTCGCTGAAGGAAGTGCAAGAGAGGTTCAACGATTTCTCCGCAAACGAGTTGTGGAGCCTGGTGGAATCGCTTGGGCCATAGCAGGTGGCAGGTGGGCAGGTGGCGGTAGAGTTGCAGAGTTGCAGAGTTGCAGCGGTTTCCAGTTAACAGGTGGCGGGAGACAGGGGCCTTGCCGCCTGATTGCTGCCCACCCCTCTATCGCCTGTCTCCTTGCTCCTGCCAGCCGCTGCAACTCTGCAACCCTGCAACTCTGGCTCGGGCGCCCCATCACCCGTCGCCTGTCCGCGAGGGCGCCGGTCTGTCGCCTGTCCCCTTTCTCCTGCCGTCCGCTGCAACTCTGCAACTCTGCAACTCTGGCTCGGACGCCACATCACCCGTCGCGTGTCCGCATCATAAACTTTGCACATCTAGCACATTTTCACGTGCAAAATAGCAAGAAACTGCCGCAGATTGGTCGTTACTGGCCCGTTGTTCTGCACGGCACGCAC
>JACORV010000032.1 GCA_016179225.1 Gemmatimonadota bacterium
CGGTCCCCGACCCCCACCCTCGCCGCATACGGCTCGCAGATCTCCCTGGCCACGTCGGCGAACCGGCGCGGAGCGACACCGAATACGCTCAGGGTCGCGTTGTTCGCCGTGGTGCTCCCTTCGAGCAGCATGGTGAGCTGGTCGGGCGTGATGGGGTTCAGGTTGGGGAGCGCCATCCCGGCGTTAGCGGCGAACCGCACCATCCCCACCGGCACCGCCACTCGGCGACGCTTCACGCCAAGGGCCTGCTCGAGCTGGTCCAGCATCTGGTGGTAGGTTAGCGGCTCGGGGCCCGCGATGTCGAACGTACCCTGGAGATCGTGCCGTTCGACCGCCACCGCAAAGACCTCCGCCACATCCTCGGCGTCCACGGGCTGGAGCTGGTACTTCCCGTCGCCGATCACCGGGATCACGGGCGAGAGACGCAGCATGTCCACCATCATCTTGAGTGGCGGGCTGCCGGGCCCGGCGATCAGCGAGGGGCGCAGGATCGCGTGCGAGAGCCCGCTGGTGCGCATGACGTCCTCAGCAGCGGCCTTGGTGCGATGGTATGGCGTGGCCTCGGGGTTCGGCCGCGCGCCGAGCGCGCTCATGTGCACGAAGCGCCGCACTCCCGTCTCGCGAGCGGCACCGACCACGTTGCGCGTCCCCCCGACGTGCACGCGCTGGTACGTCTGCCCGCCCAGCTCGACGATTATCCCCACCAGGTGCACGACGGCCTCCGCGCCAGCGACCAGCGCCCGAAGCGACGCCTGGTCCTCGAGGTCGCCGGCTACCACTTCGATCCCACGATCCCTCAGCCATCCCGCCGTTTCCGGATGGCGAGACAGGATACGGACCTCGTGGTCGTGGCGCAGGAGCTTCTGGACCACGTGCGATCCCACGAACCCGGTGGCGCCAGTCATGGCGACGAGCATGGAGCCAAAATGCGGCCCGGGAGGCGGGAGCGAAACACCCTAACCGTTTTCCCCCTTTTGACCGCGCTCGAAACCCCTGCCGGCGGCGCTTCAACTCTTTGAGCAGAAAGGGTTTGAGGCGAAGCGCGACGGCGACCCTCCTGACCGCCTGGCCGCCCGACCGCCTGGCCGCGCAGAGGCGGCCGAGGCGCCGGAGCCTCAGGGAGTCCCGGCGGACTGACCGCCCGAGAGGTCGGTCATCCTGGTCTTGCCGACGTAGGTCGTCGTCTGCTCCTGGTCGTGCTCCGCGATGCGCTGGAGCACGGCCGTGATGCGGTCCACCTGCGCGATGGCCGCTTCGACGCTCTTCAGCGTTGCGGGCGGGAGCGCGGAACCGTCCAGCTTCATCAGCTCGAGCTGCGCCCGGAGCGCCATCAGCGGGTTGTTCATCTCGTGCGAGATGGCGACGGTGATTTCGCCGATCGCGGCGCGGCGCTCGGCGCGCACCAGCTGCGCTTCCGCCTCGGCGAGCGCCTGCTCGACCTCGCGGAGCCGCAGCACCCGGCCCAGCACCCGCGGCAGCATCTCCACGAACGTATCGTCCTTGATCACGTAGTCGTCGGCGCCGAGGCGCAGCGCCTCGGCCGCCACGCGCTCGCTGCCGTGTGCGGTGTTCACGATGACGGCCACGGGAAGCCGGCGCCGGCGCACCTCCCGCAGGACGTCGAGGCCTGTCATGGTCCCCTCGAGCTGGTAGTCGAGGAGGACGACGTCGGCGTGCGGTGCCTGGCCCAGCGCCTCGGGTCCGGTCTTGACGACGCCCACGACCTCGGCGCCCGCCGCCTCGACCAACTGCTGCACCAGCTTGGCCTGGAGGGTGTTGTCCTCGACGATCAGCACGCGCGCCCGCGGCCGCTGCATTCAGTCCTCGACGAACTCCGCGACCACGCGCCCGGGAAGGATTGCCGCCCGGTGTCCCTCGTCGAGCAGCCGCTGCACGGCGGCGCGCCCCAGGGGACCGTAGTCCACGGTGAAGTCGTTGACGTACATGCCCACGAACGTGTCGGTGCGCGCCGCGTCCATCCCCCGTGCGTAATGCTGGGCGTGCGCGAGCGCTTCTTCGCGGTGGCCGAGGCCGTACACGATCGAGGCGCGGAGGTCCCGTGAGATCGCCTTCACCAGGTCCTCGCCGAGGTCCTTGCGCACCACGTTGCCGCCCAGCGGGAGTGGAAGGCCGGTCTCCTTATGCCACCATGCGCCGAGGTCCTCCCAGAGAAACAGGCCGCGGTCGGTGAACGTGAGCTGGCCCTCGTGGATGAGCAGGCCGACCTCCGCCCGGCCCTCCAGCACCGCGTCTTCGATCCGATCGAACGGCACGATCTCCGTTTCCACCAGCGGCTGGTAGAGGCGCAGCGCGAGCGTCGCGGTGGTCCGCTCGCCGGGGATCGCGACGAGGCGACCCGCCAGCGCATCCTGCGCCTGCGTAGGCGCCCGCTCGCGCGCCACGAGCCGCGGCCCGTAGCCCTCGCCGATGGAGGCGCCGTGGGGAAGGAGGGCGTAGCGGTCGTGCAGGTAGGCGTAGGCGTGGAACGAGACGGCCGTCACCTCCAGCTCGCCTTCCATGGCGCGCTGGTTCAGCGACTCGATGTCGTCCAGCTCGTGCGCGTAGTCGCGATCATCGGTGTCGATCTTCCCCGTCGCGAGCGCCCAGAACATGAAGGCGTCGTCGGAGTCGGGGCTGTGCGCCACGCGGATCCGCGGCATCTTACGGCCGGGTCGAGACCGCCATGGCCCGCCGGGCCTCGCCCTCGGTCTCGCTCAGTATCTGAGCGTGCTGCTGGTACTCGGGGAGGCTCTTGGCGCGCTCGGGCGCGTAGTTGTCGAGGAATGCGCGGAACGCCTCGCGGGTGGCGGCGGTATTCCCTTGAGCCTGCCCGGCGCGCGCCCTGAGGTACCAGCCGAAGAGATGGGTGCGGGAGGCCCGCTGAATGGTGTCGGCCTGAGCGAGGGCGCCGGGCGCGTCGCCAGCCGCGAGCTGGATCAAACCGACGTGCAGGCGGGAATCCATATCGAGCGTCGGCAGGTTGGCGTAGGCCTGCCGCGCCATCGGCGCGAAAAACTGCACCTGCGCCGTGTCGCCGCCCTCGTGCGCCTGCATGATCCGGTTGAAGAGCCGGTCGGCCTGCTCCTCCGGAGTGAGCTGCGAGAGATCGGTCGTTGCGCGGTCGGGGATTCCCTGCGTGGGACCGACCGTCATGTTGGCGTTGGCGAGCGAGGGGCTCTTGGTGACAACCACGATGATCGTCACGATCAGCGCGACGACGGCGATGCCCGCCACGATCCAGGGCAACCGGTCGGCCCCACCAGGAGCGGAACGGCGGAACGGCGGAACGGTGGCTGCGCCCGTCGGCGTGCCGCATTCCGAGCAGAACTTGGCGCGCGCCGAAAGCTTGGCGCCGCAGGACGGACAGGCGCGGCTCTTCAGCGGCGCGCCGCATTCCGCGCAGAACTTGCCCGAAGTCTGTGCTCCGCATGCGGGGCACTTCACGGTGGCGGGAGCTGTCATGCGTGAAAGCTAGAGTCCGAAAGGGACGGGCGCCAACGCGAGCCGCGGTGCTGCTGGTCGGGGCGGTGTTCGCCGTGGCCGCACCCGCGCGCGGCCAGACGGGCGCGATCCGCGGCACGGTGCGCGGCCGGGGGGGAGAGGCGATCAGCCTTCCGGCGGTCACATTGCCGGCGCTCGCACGGCGTGCGGTCGGGGACTCGGTCGGGGTCTTCGTGTTCCGGGACGTGCCGGTGGGCACCTGGCGCCTCGAGGTGCGGCGGGTCGGCTTCCGCGAGGGCGTGGTCACCGCTGTGGTGCGCGCGGATGAGACGACCGACCTCGACATCCGGCTCGCGCCGGAGCCGATCACCGTCTCGCCCGTCACGGTCGTGACGCGAGCGCCCGAGCGCGCCCGCTTCGAGGACGAGGCCCAGGTCTCGACCCGCTCGCTCGACATCCGCGACATCCGGGCCGTGCCCGGGTTCGCCGAGTCGGACCTCCTGCGCACCGTCCAGCTCCTGCCCGGCGTGGTCTCGCGCAACGACTACTCGGTTGGCCTGAACGTCCGAGGTGGAGATGCCGATCAGAACCTCGTCCTGCTCGACGGGCAGGTCGTGTTCAACCCGTTCCACCTCGGCGGGCTCCTCTCCACCTTCGCGGACGACGCGATCGAGGGACTGGACTTCCTGGCCGGCGGCTTTCCGGCACGCTATGGAGGACGCCTCTCGAGCGTCCTCGACGTGGCGGAGCGGACCGGATCGGCGAGCCGCGTGCGCGGGTCGACGTCGGTGTCACTGCTCTCGTCGAAGCTCCACCTCGAGGGGCCGCTGCCCGGGAAGCTCGGCAGCTGGCTCGTCGCCGGGCGGCGCACCTATGCCGACCGGATCGTGGATGCCTTCAGCTCCTCCACCTTCCCGTACCATTTCCAGGACCTCATTGGTCGGGTCTCGTTTCCGCGCGTCGCGGGCGGCGTGCTCTCGGCGTCGGGCTTCGCGAGCGGCGACTACTTCAACTTCGTGCTGACCGAGGCACAAACCGGCCAGCCCGAGCAGTCCTTCCGGTTCGACTGGGGGAACCGCGCCCTGGGCGCGACGTGGCGCCGGCCCCTCGGCGCGAGCGCCGTGGTCACGCAGCGCGCGGGCGGGAGCAGCTTCTTCGCCGACATCGACGTCGGCCCCGGCATCTTCCTCTTCGAAAACCGGGTGCGGCGGCTCGCGCTCTCGGGCGACCTCGAGGTGCGCCGCGCGCACCACGTGCTCGGCGCCGGCTACGTCCTCGAGCGACACGACATCACCTATCTCGCGACGTCCAGCGCGCTAGAGGTGGACCTGGGACGCCTCGCCTACCATCCGACCGCGCTCGAAGCCTACGCCGAGGACCAGTGGCGGGCGCGCTCCTGGCTGCTGGTGCGCCCCGGCCTCCGGCTCACCCGCGCCGGCGGCTTCACGGGGGTCGCGCCGCGCTTCTCGGCGAAGGCGTTCCTGGGCCCCAACGCCGCGGTCTCGCTCTCCGCGGGGCGCTACCATCAATACGTCCATTCGCTGCGCAACGAGGAGATCCCTATCTCGCTCTTCGAGTTCTGGGTGGGCACCGACTCGGTCGTCCCCGTGAGCTCGGCGGATCAGGCGGTGCTCGGGGTGGAACGGTGGCTCGGCGAGGGGCTGTCGCTCTCGGTCGAGGGATACTGGAAACGCATGCGCGACCTCGTGGATGGGAACACGGAGGAGGACCCGGCCGTCCTCGGCGACGAGTTCTTCACGGCGCGCGGCACGGCCTACGGGCTCGACCTGTATCTGCGCAAGACGACCGGAAGCGTGACCGGATGGGTCGCGTACACGCTGGGCAAGGTGACGCGCACGGTGGCCGAGACGGGCGAGCGGTACGCGCCCGCCCAGGACCGGCGTCACACCCTGAACGCGGTGGCGAGCTTCGCCGGGCCGCTGGGCGCGCGGTGGACGGTGCGCTTCGGCTACGGCTCGCCGCTCCCCTACACGGGGATCGCGGGGCAGTGGATCCACCGCTTCTACGACCCGGGCCGCAACATCTTCATCGGCGCGTTCACCGAGCCGTACCGCAACGCGCGGAACGCGCTCCGCTACCCCGCCTACTCGCGTCTGGATCTTTCAGCACGCTGGAGCTTCGGGTGGCTCGGCGCGCGCTGGTACCCGAGCGCGTCGCTGCTCAATGCGTACGCGAGGACGAACGTGTTCACGTACTTCTACGATTACACCGAGAA
>JACORV010000033.1 GCA_016179225.1 Gemmatimonadota bacterium
ACGCTAGACGCGCTCGGAATCATCATGGACTCGGTGCTGAAGGCGGGCCCCTCCGCCGTGGAGCTGCTGGATCGCACCTACCTCGAGTTCGCGCGGGCGACCGGCGCCCGCATCCCGGCAGGCTCGGAGGCCGCGCTGCTCGTCGAGCTAGACGACGAGGGAGGCTTCCAGGTACTCGGGCTCCTCGGCGTCGGCGAGGGGGTCGTCGTCGCCAGCAGCCCGGAGGAGACGGCGCGCATCTGGGAGCTGCGCCACCTCGCCAGCCCGATCCTTGCCGCCCTCCCCGACAACCAGCGCTCGCTCCAGGTGGTCGAGGACGGCTGCGTGCCGCGGGAGCGCCTGGGCGACTACATCTCGGCGCTGCGGCGGGTCGCCGCCGCCCACGGCTTTCAGGTCGTCATCTTCGGCCACGCGGGAGACGGGCACGTGCACGCCAACCTGCTGGCCGACGTCGGTGCGCCCGATGTGGTGGAGCGCGTCAGCGCCTGCTTCGTGGAGGTGTCGATGCTCCAGCTCGCGCACCACGGTACGCTCTCCGGCGAACACGGCGACGGCCGCCTGCGGGCTCCGCTGCTGCAACCGCTGTTGGGCAGGTCGTTCCTGGACGTCTGCCGGCGCGTGAAAGCGGCCTTCGACCCCGCCGGCATCCTCAATCCGGGCGTGAAGATTCCCGAGGCCCCCGCCCGCGTAGAGCTTGCGCCGGAGCTGCTCAAGTTCGGTGCGCGGGCCCCCGCCCTTCCGCGCGAGGTGGCCGAGGTGCTGCGGCGGATCGAGCGCGACGCGGCGTGGGGCACCTTTCGCCTGGACCTGGCACCGGAAGCCGCGCCCGCGCACCCCTAAGACCCAAGACCCAAGCCCTAAGACCGCCTTTCATGGACATCCTCCGCGCCCCCACGGTCACGCTCATCGCCCGCCCCCAGTTCCTCGAGCCCACCCATCTGCCGGTGAGCTGGCTCGGCGACTCCACGGACGGCGAGCGCCTCGCGGAGTTCGCCGGCCGGCTCTGCTACATGAGCCAGAAGAACCCGGCCAAGCGCAGCACCCGCGAGTACCTCGAGAACATCAAGAAGCAGGGCCACGGCTCGGTGCTCGAGCACTCCGTGTACGTCTTGCTGATCGAGGGGATCTCGCGCAGCTGCTCGCACGAGCTGGTGCGGCACCGGGCGGGCTTCGGGTACAGCCAGCTGAGCCAGCGCTACGTGGACGAGTCGCACGCCGCGTTCGTCATGCCGCCCGCGATCCAGGGCGACCCGGCGCTGGAGGCGGACTGGGAGAAGCAGGTCGCGTCGGACCAGGAGGCCTACGTCCGCTCCGTCGAGGCGCTCATGAAGCGCTTCGAGTGGGTGGAGGACAAGGTCCACCGGAGAAAGATGGCGCGCGAGGCGGCGCGCTCCGTGCTGCCGAACGCCACGGAAACCAAGGTCGTGTCGAGCGGCAACGTGCGCGCCTGGCGGACCATGCTGGAGCTGCGCTGCGGGGAGGGCGCGGAGCAGGAGATACGCAGGATGGCCGTCGCTTGCCTCCGGGTGCTCCAGCAGGAGGCGCCGGGCCTCTTCTCCGACTTCGAGATCTACGTGGCCGAGGACAGGGCGGAGGCGGCGCGGGTGGGGTACCACAAAGTCTAGGCTTCTTCTTCTTTATGCTCCTTCTCGTGCTCTTCCGCAATCTTCGTCGCGATCTCCGGAGGCACCTCCGCATACGCCTTGAACTTCCCGCGGTACGTGCCGCGGCCGTGCGTGAGCGAGTGGAGCTGTGTGGCGTACTTGTACAGCTCCGCCTCCGGCACCACGGCCTTGAGCTTCACCATCCGGCCGTCGGGCTCCGAGCCAAGGATCTGGCCGCGCCGTGAGCTGAGGTCACCCATGACGGCGCCGAGGTACTCCTCCGGCGTCAGCACCTCGAGGTCGCTCAGTGGCTCGAGCAGGATGGGCTTGCAGTCCGGCGCGACGTTCCTGAAGGCGAGGATGCCGGCCAGCTTGAACGACATCTCGTTCGAGTCCACGGTGTGGTACGAGCCGTCGAACAGCTCGACCTTGAAGTCCACCATGGGGCAGCCGGCGAGGACGCCGCGCGCCGACGCCTCCTGGATCCCCTTGTCCACGGCGGGGATGAACTTGTTGGGGATCGCGCCGCCCACGATCTGGTCGTCGAAGAGGTAGCCGCTACCGCGCGGGAGCGGCATCATGCGGATCCAGCAGTCGCCGAACTGCCCGCGGCCACCCGTCTGCTTCTTGTGCTTCCCCTGCCCTTCGGCCCTTCCCTTAATCGTCTCGCGGTAGGGGATCTTCGGCTTCACGGTGCTCGCGTGGACGCCGAACTTCCGCGCCAGCCGGCCGAGGATCACCTCGAGGTGACGCTCACCGAGGCCGCGGATCCACGTCTGGCGCACCTCGGCGTTGTACTCCCAGTGGAAGGTCGGGTCCTCTTCGTGCAGCTTCGCGAGGCCGATCGAGATCTTGTCCTCCTCGCCCTTCACCTTCGCCTCGATCGCGATGTGGAGCACCGGCTCCGGGAACGGCACGCGCGGCAGCACGACCGGCATCGCCTGCGTGGCGAGGGTGTCGTTGGTGTGCGTCTCGCGCAGCTTCGCCACCACGCCGATGTCGCCGGCGTGGAGGATGACGACCTCGACCTTCTCCTTCCCCTGTGAGATGGAGAGGTGGTTCAGCTTCTCGACCACGTTCCGCGCCGGGTTGAAGACCTCCTCGCCGTTGCGCACGCACCCGGAGACCATCCGGAAGAACGACACGTCGCCGACGTGCGGCTCGGACATCGTCTTGAAGACCAGCGCCGTGAAGGGCGCCTCGTCGCTCGCGGCGACGGTGACCTTCTCCGCGCTCCCCCAGCGCTCGGCCTGCGCCGGCTCGTTGTCCGCGGGCGAGGGTACCAGCTCGACGATCTCCGCCAGGAGCGCGCGCATGCCGTAGGTCAGCTCGGAGGCGCCGCAGAAGACAGGGTACAGGTCGCCCCGCTTGAGCGCGGCGCGCATCGCTTTCACCAGCTCGTCGTGGCCGATCTCGCCGCCCTCGAGGTAGCGCTCGAGGAGCGCGTCGTCGGTGGAAGCCACCGTCTCGATAAGGTCCTTCTCGAACTTCTCGTACTTGGCCTCCAGCTCCGCGGGGATGGATTGCTCGTCGTACTCGCCCGTCTTGGTGCCCTTCCTGTAGAGGTGCGCCTTCCGGGTGATGAGGTTGATGATCCCGCGGAAGGCCGGGCCCTCGCCGACGGGGATCTCGACCGGGATCGCCTTGGACGTAAGGCGCTCGCGGATGTCCTGGTAGACCCTCTCGAAGTTGGCGTGCTCCTTGTCCATCAGCGAGACGAAGAAGATCGCCGGGTGGCCGCACGCCTGCGAGTACTCCCACACCTTCTCGGTGCCCACTTCCACGCCCGACGTGGCGGAGAGGACGATGAGCGAGGCGTCGGCTGCGTAGACGCCCGCCATGGCGTCGCCCGCGAAATCGAGGTAGCCGGGGGTGTCGATGAGGTTGATTTTCACGCCCTCCCACTCGGCGTGGGCGAGCGAGAGGTTGATGCTGTAGCCTTTTTCGATTTCGTCGGGAGAATAGTCGGTGAGGGCGGTGCCGTCTTTGACCCGGCCGTGCCGCTTGCTGGAGCCGGCCACGAAGGCGAGGGCGTCGACCAGGCTGGTCTTGCCGCTGCCTCCGTGGCCGACTACGGCCACGTTCCGGATGGCGCTACTCGCGTAATCCTTCATGATGTCGCATCCTTGAATCGAGCTGGGCCGGTTAACCTACCCGGCCGGTAAAGTAGGTGTCAAATGCGCGTCGCGGCCTTCGGTCTCCTCCTTGCTCTCCAGGCCACACAGGCCCAGCTGGACCGTATCCGATGGGTGCCGAATCCGCGCGTCGCCAACGGCACGTGGGTGGCCGACCCGTCGCGCCATCTTAGGGACTCCACGGTCGCGACCTTGAACGGCGAGATCGCGGCGCTCGAGCAGGCCACCAGCGCCGAGATCGCCGTGGTCGTCGTGGATTCGACGTCCGGGCTCGAGCCGTTCGACTTCGCGCTCGCCATCCACCGGGGCTGGGGCGTCGGCAAGCGCGGCAAGGACAACGGCATCGTCTTCCTCTGGGTCCCCGCGCAGCGCGCGGTGCATATCAGTGTCGGTTATGGGCTCGAGGGAGTACTGCCGGACCGCCGCGTCGGGCGAATCCGCGACGAGCAGATCTTCTCCGCGTTCCGTAACGGCGCGTTCGACGAAGGCGTGCTGGCCGGCGTGCGCGCGCTCGCCGCCGCGACGCGCGAGGAAACGAACGCGCGGCAGGGCATCACGCCCATGCTCCAGCGCGGCGGCACCGGTGTCCTCGGCTGGCTGCTCGGGATCGCGGGCGGCGGGATCGCGCTGATCGGCGGTGCCATCGGCTACCGCCGCTGGAAACGCCGCAGGCCGCGCAACTGCACCAACGGCCATCCGATGCGCCTGCTGGATGATCGCGAGGAGATCGCGAAGCTCGACAAGGGCGCGCAACTCGAGCAGGAGCTCAGGAGCATTGACTGGGATGTCTGGGCGTGCGACACCTGCGGCGAGACGCTGCGCGTGCCGTTCCCCAGGGGCTCGTGGTGGGGCGAATGCCCGCAGTGCAAGCGCCGCACCGTGATGTCGGTCCGGAACACCGTGCACGAGGCCACGACGACCCGGCAGGGACTCGCCCAGATCACCAAGACGTGCGAGAACTGCCGGTGGACGACGACCAAGGATGAGGTCATTCCGATCGTCGTCGTCACCTCGAACGACTCGTCGTCCGGGGACGGGTCCAGCGGGGGCGGCGGTGCCGACTTCGGCGGCGGCTCCGCGGGCGGCGGCGGCGCCGGCGGCGACTACTAGGGCAAACTCGTACCTGCCACCTGTTGACGGCTAGCCGCTGCAACTCAGCAACCCTGCAACTCTACTTGTAGCCTGCCGCCTGCAAACTGAAGAGTTCCGCACTGCGGCTACAAGAAGGAATACGACCAGGCGATCCCGAGGGTCGTGAAGCGGGCCGGCGCGGGCTCAAAGATCGGCGGGGGCGGCGGGGGAGGGG
>JACORV010000026.1 GCA_016179225.1 Gemmatimonadota bacterium
CAGGTCAGAGAGATAGGCGATCCGATAGCCGTCGAAGGCGGCGGGAAGGTCCGCGATGCGGACGTTGACGGTCTCGACAACCAGCCGCTGCAGGCCCCAGAAACCGAACGGCGCCGCAACGAACTCGACCAGGTCGCCGAGGAGGTTCCGCGCGCGGCGCATCGCGTCGGGGTGCAGCGGCTCGCTGCGCGGCGCCCGTTTCGGCGAGCGGACGAGCGGGCCGATCAACGCCCGGCGACGCTGCGCAACACGTCGAAGAGGAAGCGCGTCCCGAACTCGACGTTCTGCAGACTGATCCTCTCGTCGTTGCCGTGCACGCCGCGGGACTCGCGCTCCGAAACGACGAACGGCTGGATGCCATAGGACACGATCCCCATCCGCCGGAAATAGTGCGAGTCCGTGAACCCCGCGAGCATAGGCGTGGTGACGAGCACGTTGGGGAAGCGCCGGTGGATCGCGTCCGTGGCGGCACGGAACAGCTCCGTCTCCGCGGGGGATTCCGTCGCCGTCCAGACCGAGCCGATAGGCTCGATCGCTACGAGCGTGTCGCCCACCACCCGCCGAAGGTCCGCCAGGAACTGCTGCATATCCTGGCCCGGCAGCAGCCGCACGTCGATCTCCGCGCGAGCGATCGGCGGGATCACGTTCACCTTGCCGCTTCCCTGGACGCGCGTGATCGAGATGGTGTTCCGGAGGACCGCCCCGTAGTACCTGTCGTTCTCGAAGTACCGCCGGGCGGCCGGGTCGGCGATGGCCGCGCCGACGTCCTGGAGCCAGGTGCGGATCTGAGGGTCCCCCTCGCGCGTCGCCAGGTCCTTGAAGAACCGGTCGGCGGCGGGCGTCACGATCAGCGGGGTCTCCCACGACTCGATCCGCGCCAGCGCGCGGATCAGTCGCTCGACGGGGTTGTCCGGCGTCGGCCGCGACCCGTGCCCAGCCGTGCCGTGCGTCGTCAGCGAGAGCCAAAACGGCGCCTTCTCCGTGGTGCCGATGCCGAAATAGGTGAGGTTGCCCGCCTCGTCGGTTCGGGTCGCGCCGCCTTCGTTGAGGAGGAACTCCGCACCGCGCACCAGCTCCGGATGTTCGCGCGCGATCCACGCGGCGCCCAACGTGCTCTGGCCGCCCACCTCTTCGTCCGCGGTGGCGAGAAAGACGACGTCGCGCCGCAGCGGGATGTGGCTCCGCCTGAGCAGGATCATCGCCATGAGCTGGGCGATCCCCTGCCCCTTCATGTCCAGCGCGCCGCGACCGTAGAGGTAGCCTCCCTGTACCACGCCGCCGAATGGATCGACCGACCAGTACTCCGGCGACGCCTCGACCACGTCCATGTGGTTGAGGAGCACCATCGCCCGCGCGCTCCCGTCGCCGCGCAGCCGCGCGTACAGGTTGGCCTTCCCGGGCGCCGGCTCGAACATCTGCGACTCGATCCCCTCGCGCGCCAGCACCGCCTGGAGGAACCGCGCCGTCTGGATCTCGTTCCCCGGCGGGTTGGTCGTGTTGATCCGCAGGTACTGGGCGAGCAGCTCCGAAGCCTCGCGGCCGATCTCCGGCCACTCCGCTTCCTGCGGCATCGCGCGCAGCGCCGCGCGCCGCGGCAGCTCGTAGACCGGCGAGGAGGACGGCCCGAAGATCCCCGTCTGCACCCCCGGCCGCGGCTGGTCCGGCTGCGTCGCCTCCGGCCTCGCCCGATGACACGCCGTCGCCACCGCGCCCGCCAGCACCAGCGCGGCGACTCCTCGCACCTCACGCCACGGTTTCATTCTCGCCTCGCTCATGTAACCTCATCACCTCATCACCTCGTCACCTATCTGCAAATCACCCATCACCCATCACCCGTCACCCTCTACCTATCACCGATCGCATAGAAGTACCCGTCCCGCGCCCCGACGTAGATCCGTCCGTTCCACACGGCGGGCGTGGATTCGATGCACGCGCCACTCTCGAGCTGGAACTCCCACAGCACCGGCGGCTCCGCGTCAGGCCTCCGCACGTCGAACGCGTGTAGGACGCCCTCGCAATCCCCCACCAGCAGCACGCTGTCCACCACGACCGGCGACGACCACGCGTGCGGCGGCAGTGGCTTCTCCCACCGGACGATCCCGCTGTCGCGATCCACGCCGAGGAGGCGCCCGGAGTTCGTCGTCACGTAGAGCATCCCGCCGAACAGGGCCGGCGTCGAATACACCCCGCCGTGCTCTTCGCGACCACGCGGAATCCGAAGGCCCCAGACGAGCGGGTCGACCCTTCGCGGGTCGAGCTTGTACAGCTGTCCGACTTCCCGCCCCCGGCGATTGAAACGCTGTTGCTCCGCCGCGACGTACAGCATGCCCTGCTCGTCGACGACGATCGTGGAGTTGGTGTCGTCGCCGCCCCAGAACCGGAACACCGGGCTCGCGCGCGCGGAGTCGCGCAGCCGGGCGACGTCCAGCCCCCAGACGAGGCCTCCGCTGTTGGCGAAGTACACCCGGTTGCCGAACAGCGCCGGGGAGTTCTCAATGCTCACGTCACGGTCGCGGATCGCGGCGAGCAGCGAGTCGTCGAACGATGGGAACCGCACCAGCACCTCGGGCGCCACCTGTACCAGGCCGCGCTCGTCGTACCGGCGATTGAGCTTGACGATGTAGAACCAGGCGTTCTCGCCGCCCTCGAACAGGTAGTCGTCGATGACCACGGCGTTGCCGTCCCAGTCGTCGTTCCACATCGGTTGCGGGGCGTCCGCCGCCGAGAGCCGCCACAGCTCCGTGGGCCGCGGCCGATCGAGGGCGATCACCCGGAAGTAGTTGTCGCGCGAGCCCGAATACAGCAGCGGGAAGCCGTCCGGGTCCGCCGTGACGGAGCCCTTGATGATGTCCCCCGTCCGGAAGCTCGGCCGGCGCTCGCGCCCGGTGGCGCCGTCAAGAAAGTGGATCTGCCGGTCGTACGCACCGAAGATCACCTCGACCCCTCCCTCGCGCTCCACCACCGCGGGCTGGCCGGTCCACCCGCTCCCGCACCAGACGGGCCGCTGCCGGCCCACCCAAGAGACCGCGCACATCGGCCGGCGCGGGTAGCGCCAGAGCACGATGGGGTTCCTGGGCACCGGGCCGCGCCCGTAGTACGTGCGGGTCGCGTTGCCGCGGAACATCGTAAGCCCCGCGATCGTGTCGTTGATCGGCGCGCCGACCTCGTCCGCGCGCACGAAGACCGGCTCGTGCGGGACCGGACGCCGCACCCCGCCCGCCCCGACACCGGCCTGCGGCGCGCCGGTGTTGGCGCGGCGGCCGGCGAACCACAGCGCGACACCGAGGAGCACCGCGGCATAGGCGAGCGGCCGCGCTCGCAGCTTCATGCCGCCTCGCCTCTCAGCATCAGCGCGCCCACCTCCTTCCGCGTCGCGGCGCCGTTCTCCCCGCGCGGCGCGTGGATGTAGCCTGCCGCGCAAGCAGAATCGGCCCCGCGCAGAGGCTGCACGGAGCCGAACCGGCGCCCGATGCAGCGCATCCGCACGGCCTGCTCTCGCGCCATCACCCTACAGACCGGTCGGATGATCGATGAACGACCATGGGAGCTGGAAGCGCTCCGCCACATGCTCGGCTAGCGCGTTCAGCCCTACCGTTTCCGTCGCGTAGTGTCCCGCGTAGAGTACGTTGAGGCCGAGCTCCTCCGCCTCGAAGAACGTCCAGTGCTGGCCTTCGCCCGTGATGAAGGTGTCGAGCCCCGCTTCCCTGGCTTGACGGATCATGGAGCCCGCGCCGCCGGTGATTACGCCCACGCGGCGCACCCGTTCCGGGCCGAACGGCATCAGGCGCGGCGCCGTTCCCAGGACCGATGCCACGCGCTCAACCAGCGCCTCGCGCGGGAGGTCCAGCTCGCCCCAGGCCCCGATGGGCGCGCCCCGGTAATCGCCGAACCAGCCGCGCACCTCCATCCCGAGCTTCCGCGCCAGCACGGCGTTGTTCCCCACCTCGGGGTGCCGGTCGAGGGGAATGTGGGCCGAGTACAGCGCGATGCCATGACGCACCAGCGCCCCCACGCGGCGATAGTGCCGGCCGACCAGCGGCTCCAGGCCTCCCCAGTACAGCCCGTGGTGCACGACCAGGAGATCCGCACCTCGTTCCGCCGCCTGATCGATCGAGTCCTGACAGGCATCCACCGCTACGGCGAGATGCTGCACTTGGCCGGCGTTCTCCACCTGCAGCCCGTTCAGCGCGTTGGCTTCGTCCGGTACTTCGCGCACCCGGAGATAACCGTCCAGGTAGCCGACCAGGTCTTCGAGTCTCACGTCAGTGGGGGGCGACAGGAATGGGGTCAGGAACAGACTCGGCCCGCGGCACGCCGAGGGCGCCGGCCATGATCGAGTCCCCGGCGGCGGCGATCCGGACACGCGGCTCCGGCGTCTGGGGGCCCCTCGGTACGAGATTCAAGACCGGGTCCACGACACCATCCTCATGGCCGCCACGGAGAAGACAGTGAGGCAAATGCGACGCGACACTATGTTGAATCGTTCGTACACGAATCAACATCCTATCCTATTGTCCGATAGCAACTTGAGACGTGTATCCGGGGGCTGATTGCTGGCGACTGTTGAAGATGAAGTGGAATCTCCTTAGTGACCTGCGCCAGGCATCGTGGCGCGCGGCGGAACCGCGACCCGCGCGACAGGGACGGATGGCCGCGCATGAGGAGGAGGAGAACCGGGCCTCGGCTCCGCCTTGGATTCGTTCACGACCTTGTGCTCAGGAGCCGGCTGGTCACCCATCCGAATCTGTCCGTTGAGCGACCCGCCCTCCGCCACGGCGATCCGCCGCGTCGTGATGTCCCCGTTCACCGCGGCGCCCGATTGGATCTCGACCCGCTCGGTCGCCCGGATCGCGCCGTCGGCGGTGCCGCCGATGACCGCCTCTCGTGTCTCGATGTCGCCGTGCACCATACCGCCCTTTGCTACCAGTACCTGCTGCTTGGCCCGAACGTTGCCGTCCACCGTGCCCTCCACCTTCACGACGCCGGCCGTTTCGATGTCGCCCCGAACGGTCATCCCAACGCCGATGATGGAAAGACCTCCCACCGCCGACGACGCCCCGCGGCCGGGCGGCGCCGCCCCCACGTCGCCTGTCGCCGCCTTCGATCCGAAGATCCCCATGGCTAGACCCCTTCTCGCACCAGTGTTAGCGGATCCACCGATCGCCCGTTCCGTCGCACCTCGAAGTGCAAGTGGGGTGCAGTGGACCGCCCACTGTTGCCTGAGAGCCCGATCACCTGCCCGGCCCTGACGGGGTCACCACGCACCACGAGCACCCGCGAAAGGTGACCGTACATCGACTCGTAGCCCTCGGGATGTGTTACTAGCACGTACAGGCCGTACGCCGGATCGCTGCCCGTCTCCTGGGCGATCCCGCCGCCCGCGGCGCGCACGTCCGATCCGACCGGAACGGCCAGGTCGATTCCCGCGTGGCCCTCGCTGGAGTCGCCTGCCGCGAGGCCGCGGGTGCGGTAGGCCGGCACCGAGAGCGGCCACCGGCGCGGGAGCGACGGTCCTTCGCCATCCTGCCGCGTTTCCGCGCTCGGGGTGCGCGCCTCCATGGGCGGCGCCACGTAGAGACGCTCGTCGCTTGCAGGCGTGAGCGCCAGGCGGCCCTCCGGAGTGGGCAGCCCGACCCCAGCGCCGAGCATCCCGCGCAGGTGCGCGTAACGCGCTTCCGCCTCGTCGAGCGCGCGGGCGAGCTGCCCGACGCGCTGGTTCTCCTGGGTGAGCCGCTCGACCTGCCGCTCCAGGAGCGGTGCCCGCAGCGCCGCGGCCACGATCGGTCCGTACAGTCCCGCCAGTGCCACCGCCAGCACGAGCGCGCCAACCCCGCCTATCATCGCGGCCCGCGCCACCCAGAAGGGGACGTGGTATTCACGCGATTCGAGCGCGCCGTCCCGATGCACCATGATGGTCAAACCGCGGCCGCGCATCAACCGTCCCACCGGCGACCAAGGATCACCTCCAGCAACCGGCCGAGGTCCGCCTCGGAGTAGAAGCGGAGCGCGAGATGCCCCTTGGCCTTTCCCCTCAGCACCACGATGGCGTCGGTGCCGAGCTTCTTGCGCAGCGCCTCCTCGATCCGGCGGACCTCGGGGGGCACGTGCCGGCGGGCCCTCTTCCCGTCGCGGCTCTTGCGCACCGTGGCGCCGACTCGGGAATGCCGCTCCATCTCGCGCACCGACCATCCCCGCGCCACACCCTCGCGCGCCAGGCGCGCGATCTCACGCTCGTCGTCGAGGGACAGCAGGGCTCGCGCGTGGCCCGCGGTGAGGGCGCCCGCATCGAGCAGCTGCTGGACACTCTTGGGAAGCTTGAGCAAGCGCACCGCGTTCGCCACCGTGGACCGGTCACGGCCGACCGCCTGCGCGATCTGGCCGTGCGAGAGACTGAACTCGCGCGCCAGGCGCTCGTAGCCTTCGGCCTCGTCGATGGGAGAGAGCGAAGCGCGCTGCAAGTTCTCGACCAGCGCCAAGGTCAGCAGGGTACGCTCGTCCACGTCGCGGACGACGGCCGGAATCCGCTTCCAGCCCAGCTCGCGGACGGCGCGCCAGCGCCGCTCGCCGGCCACCAGCTCGTAGCCGTTGCCGCTGGGGCGCACAATGATCGGCTGGATGAGCCCCGAGGAGGAGATGGACTGCTTGAGCTCCTTGAGCGCCTCGGGATCGATGGCGCGGCGCGGCTGGTATCGGTTGGGACGGATGTCGCTCACGGGGAGCTCCCGGAGCGAGCCGTCGCGCTCGGCTTCCTCGACGGTCGTGACCCCGAGCAGCGCCTCCAGTCCGCGGCCCAGCCGGCGCTTGCTGCCGGTCGCCCCGCTCACGGCATCGCCTCGATCGTGGGGAGCAGCGTCGCCTCGCGGGCGTCGCCAGCGCTCCGGTTGGCCGTGCGCCTGATAAGCTCTTCCGCCACACCGAGATAGGTTTGCGCGCCGATGGATCCAATGTCGTACAGAAGGATCGGCTTGCCGAAGCTCGGCGCTTCGGCGAGGCGCACGTTGCGAGGGATGACGGTCTTGAACATGCGGGGGCCGAAGTACTCCTTGGCTTCGTCGGCCACCTGTTTCGACAGGTTAAGCCTGGCATCGTACATGGTGAGGAGCACGCCGTCGATCGCCAGCCGCGGGTTGAAGTTCCGCTGCACGAGGCGGACGGTGTTGAGCAGCTGCGAGAGTCCCTCCAGGGCGTAGTACTCGCACTGGATCGGGATGAGCACCGCATCGGCCGCCGAGAGCATGTTGAGGGTGAGCATTCCCAGGGAGGGCGGGCAGTCGATGAGGATGTAATCGTAGCTGGCGCGCACCGCCTCGAGGGCGCGGCGCATGATGGACTCGCGGTGCGAGCGTGAGACCAGCTCGACCTCGGCCCCGACCAGGTCCCGCGAGGCGGGGGCGACGTCCAGGAGAGGGAAGTGGACCCCGCGCCGGATCACGTCGGCGAGCGGACGCCCGTCGATCATCACTTCGTAGACGGTGAGCCTGAGTCCGTCGCGCTCGAGGCCCACGCCGCTGGTGGCGTTGGCCTGGGGGTCGGCGTCGACCAGGAGGGTGCGCTTCTCCGCGGCGGCGAGGGAGGCGGCGAGGTTTACCGCTGACGTCGTCTTGCCGACGCCGCCTTTCTGGTTTGCGATGGCGAGGACACGACCCATGGGCCGAAGAATCTATGGTGTTGCACGTGAAACAGATAGGGAAGCTAGGGTTGCAGAGTTGCAGGGTTGCAGAGTTGCAGCGGCGACCAGGAGGAAGGTGACGGGAGAACGCGGGGGCCGCGGCGTTTCACGTGCAACATCTTCCTGAGCCCTTCCCACTTAACACCGCTGCAACCCTGCAACCCTGCAACTCTGCAACTCTAGCTCTTCTAGCTTTGTCTCGCCCACCGCCACAGCTCCCTCATGCTCGGCCGCTTCCCGTACATGAGGATGCCGATCCGGTAGATGCGCGCGGCGCCCCACACCACGACCAGAGACGTCACCGCCATGATGGCCAGCGACAGGGCGAGCTGCTGCTGGGGAACGTCCGACGTCGCCACCCGCACCGGCATGATGATCGGGGCGCTGAAGGGCACCAGCGAGGTCATGACCGCCAATTGGCCGCCGGGATCGCTGAGGGCGGCGAACGACGTGATCAGCGAGAAGACCAACAGCATCATCACCGGCTGCTGGGCCTGCTGGGCCTCGGAGTCGGTATTGACCGAGGCGCCGACGACCGCAAACAGCGCCGAGTAAAGGAGATAGCCAAGCAAGAAGTAAGCTCCGGCAACCGCCACCAGGCTGCCACCCACCGCGGGCAGATGTACCGCGTTGACCGCCTCAGCCGATACGTGGAACCAGGACAGAATCTGCCGCCGGTAGTGCACGATGCCGTACCCGACCACCGACCAGATCGAGAACTGGAAGAGTCCTACCCCTCCCACCCCGATCACCTTGCCCAACATGAGCTGGAACGGTCTCAGGCTCGAGACCAGCACCTCGATGATCCGGGTCTGCTTCTCCTCCAGCACGCTGCGCATCACGTTCATCCCGTAGAGCAGGATGATCATGTAGAGGATCAGGCCGACCGTGTACCCCAGGAAGAACGTGGCCTCGCCGGACTCACCGGTCGCGCCGCGACGGGTGATGCGGAAGGTACGGAGATCGATGCGCGCCTGCGCTTCCTGGACGACCGCGGGATCGATCCCGCGCCGATTGAGACGCTCGACTACCACGCTCTGGCGCACCGTACTCTCCAGCACCGCCATGTCCCGGAGTGACGAGACGTTGCGCCCGCGGTATTCGACCATTCCGGCTTCCATCGTGGCGCCGCTCACTAGCAGGAAACCATCGATCGCCTGAAGCCGTACCTGACCGGTCAGCGAGTCGATGGTCGCGTCGTGACGCTCCGGAAGGGCGGCGAGCACCACGATCGAGAAACGCCCACTGCGGCCCAGCTGGGTGCGCAGCCGCTGCGCGAGGGAGCCGGCCCCCTCGTCCACCAGTACCACGCGATTCACCCGGCCGGCCTTGGTGGCCAGCAGGCTCGGCAGGATGCTGATGGCGATCAGGAAAAGCGGGCCCAGGATCGTCGAGATGAGAAACCACTTGGTGCGCACCCGCTCCAGGAACTCGCGGCGGACCACCGCCCAGACCTTATGCATGGGCCGCCTCCTCGGCCGCGTCCTGCGCGGCGTCGGGACCCGCCTTGTCGAGGAAGATGCGGTGCAGGGAAGGCTCGATCCGCTCGAACCTCCGCAGCCGTGTGCCCGAGCGCATCAAGCGCTCCAGCAGCGCCTGCGGATCCACGCCGTCCCGGAGCGCCAGCTCCGCGTAGACCCCGTAGTCGTCCGCCTTCGCGACTAGGTCGCCCACGCTGCCCACCGCCGCCCCGCCGTCGGCCCCGTCCTCGAACGCCACCGCCACATGGTTCCCGCCGTGCACCTGCTTGACCTCGGCCAGCGCGCCGTCGAGCACCTTGCGGCCCCGCGCGATGATGCACACGTGATCGCAGATCTTCTCCGCCACGTCCATCTGGTGGGTCGAGAAGATGATGGTCGTGCCGGCACGCGAGAGCTGAACGATCGTGTCCTTCAGCACCTGCTGGTTGATCGGATCGAGTCCGGCGAACGGCTCGTCGAGGATGAGGAGCTCCGGCTCGTGGAGCATGGTCGCGATGAACTGCACCTTCTGCTGCATCCCCTTCGATAGCTCCTCGACCTTGCGCAGGCGCCACTCGCCGAGCCCGAGACGATCGAGCCATTCGTCGGCCTTGCGCGCCGCCGCCCCGCGCGCCACACCCTTGGCCTCCGCGAGGAAAACCAGGGTCTCGCGCACCTTCATCTTGCGGTACAGGCCGCGCTCCTCGGGCAGGTACCCGAGGCGCGCGCTGTGGTGCCGGCCGCCCAACTCGTCGCCGAAGAGCTTCACGGTCCCCTCGTCCGGCATCGTGATGTTCATCATCATCCGGATCGTGGTTGTCTTGCCGGCGCCGTTCGGGCCCAACAGCCCGTACACCGCGCCGCGCGGCACCACGAGCGACAGGTCGATGACGGCGACGTGCCCGGCGAAGCGTTTGGTGATTCCGCTGAGTTGGACGACGGTATCGTGGTTCATGCGCCCAGGAGTTGGACGAGCGCGGCGCCGAACGCCGGGGCGGCCTCGGGCCCGCTCGCCGTGACGATCGTCCCTTCGACGACGACCGGTTCATCTACGTAGCTCGCACCGCCACGTTTCAGCTCGATGATCGCGCGCGTGTCGGGGTAGCAAGTCGCGCGCTTGCCCCCGAGCAGCCCCGCCCGCGCGAGCACGGGACTCGCGAGACAGATGGCCGCCACGGGTCGCCCGCGTGCGTAAGTCTCGCGCGCCAGGTGCCGCGCCGCCTCACTCTCCCAGAGGTGCAGCGGCGCGCCCTCGCCGCCCGCGATCACCAGCGCGTCGTAGTCCCCGGCCGCGACATCGCGAACGCTCGTCGCGGCCCTCACCTGTGCGCCGCGCATCCCCACCGCCGCGCCCCGCTTCGTGGAGGCCACGACCACGCGATGGCCCGCCGCCTCGAGCAGGCGTCTGGGCTCGAGCAGCTCCTCGTCGCGAAAGCGCTCGGGGGCGATGACGAACAGGACGCGATAGCGCACGGCGCAGAATAACGCCCCGACGGCCGGCGCGTCAGCCGCCGGCGCCGGGTCCGGTCGTGCGGTCGTCGGTGGTGACCGGCGTCGGCGACGCCTCGAGCGCGGCGTGCAGCGTGTGCCACGACAGGTTGGCGCACTTCACCCGCGCCGGAAACTGACGGACGCCGGCAAAGGCGGCCAGTTTGCCGAGGCTCCCGCTGTCCGGCGGCGCGAGCGGATCGGCGGTCACCATGGCATGGAACGCGTGGAAGAGCCGCTCCGCTTCCGTCGCCGTCTTGCCCTTGACCGCGCTGGTCATGAGCGAGGCCGACGCCTTGGAGATCGCGCACCCCGAGCCCTGAAAGCCCGCGTCCGCGATCACTTCGCCGTCGAGGCGCAGATACAGCGTGATCTTGTCCCCGCACAGCGGGTTGTCGCCGTGCGCGGTGCGGTTGGCGTCGTCGAGCTTCCGGAAGTTCCGCGGGTTTCGGTTGTGGTCGATGATGATCTGCTGATACAGATCGCCGAGGTCGGCCATCAGCCGAACACCTCGCGCACCTTCCTCACCGCCGCCACCAGCGCGTCCACCTCCTCGCGCGTGTTGTAGAAGGCGAAGGCGGCGCGCGCCGTGGCCGGCACACCGAAGAAGTCCATCACCGGCTGCGTGCAGTGATGGCCCGTCCGGATGGCGACGCCCTCCCGGTCGACGATGGTGCCGACGTCGTGCGCGTGCACGCCATCAAGCACGAAGGACACCACGCTCGCCTTGCGGGGCGCGGTGCCGATCAGGCGCAGGCCGGGCACGCCGGCGAGCGAGGCCGTCGCGTACACGAGCAGGTCCGCCTCATGCGCTTCGACCTGATGCCACTCGAGCGTGGCAAGATAGTCGATGGCCGCGCCCAACCCGACGGCACCGGCGATGTGCGGCGTGCCGGCCTCGAACTTCGCGGGGAGCGGCGCGTACGTCGTCTTCTCGAAGGTGACCGAGCGGATCATGTCGCCGCCGCCCTGATACGGCGGCATCGCGTCGAGCCGTTCCGCCTTCCCGTATAGCAGACCGATGCCCGTCGGTCCGAACATCTTGTGGCCGGAAACCGTGTAGAAGTCGCAGTCCAGCGCCTGCACGTCGATCAAGAGGTGCGGCGCGGCCTGCGCGCCGTCCACCAGCACCGGGACGCCCCGCGCGTGCGCCAGCGCCACAATCTCCGCGACCGGATTGATCGTGCCCAAGGAATTCGAGACGTGAACCAAAGCGACGAGCTTGGTCCTGGCCCCGATCAGCTTCGGCACTTCGTCGACGCAGAGCACGCCGCGCTCGTCCATCGGAATCACGCGCAGCGCTGCGCCGCGTTGCTCGCAGACCAGCTGCCACGGCACGATGTCGGAGTGGTGCTCCATCGCCGTGACGAGCACTTCGTCGCCCGTCCCGAGGTGGGTGCGGCCGTAGCTGCTCGCCACCAGGTTGATGGCCTCGGTCGAGCTGCGCACGAACACGATCTCGCGCGCCTCGCGCGCGTTCAGGAAGCGCCGCGCCTTCTCCCGCGCGCCCTCGTACAGCGCCGTCGCATGCTCGCTCAGGTAATACACGCCCCGGTGGACGTTGGCGTTTTCCGTCGCGTAGTAGCGCAGGAGCGCCTCGATCACCTGGCGCGGCTTCTGGCTCGTCGCGGCGTTGTCCACGTAGACGAGCGGCTTGCCGTGCACCCGCTCCTGGAGGATAGGGAAGTCCGCGCGCACCCGCGCCACGTCCAGGCGCGGCCGCGCCGCCCCGGTCGGCGCGGCGGAATCGGCGGGCGCGGCGCCGGCCCGCATCACGGCGCCCGGCGCGCCCGCGCGCGACGCAGCAGCCGCGCGCGGACCAGCCGCTCGAGCTGCACCCTGAGCGGAGCGATCTCCATCCGCTCCAGGATCTCGGCGCCGAAGCCGTAGGTGAGGAGGCTCCGGGCCTCGTCCGGCGAGAGGCCGCGGCTCTTGAGGTAGAAGAGCGCCCGCTGGTCGATCGGGCCGAGCGTCGCGCCGTGCGTGCACTTCACGTCGTCGGCGTAGATCTCGAGCTGCGGCTGGCTGTCCGCGCGTGCCTCCTCCGACAGCACGAGGTTGTTGTTGGTCTGTTTCGAGTCGGTGCGCTGCGCGCCCCTGCGCACGATGATCCGGCCGTTGAATACGCCGCGCGACTGGTCGTCGAGCACTCCATTGAAGTACTCGTGGCTCTCGCAGTGCGGCCTGGCATGGTCGATCGTCGTGTGGTGGTCCGCGTGCTGGCGTCCCGCGAGGAGGTAGAGCCCGTTCAGCGTGCACAGGCCGCCCGGACCGTCGAGCACCGCGCCGATGTCGTGACGCGACAGCGCCGCGCCGAAGACGACCGGGTGGAACGACAGCACGCTGCCCTGCCCCTGCCAGGATTGCGTCGTCGCCACGTGGAAGGCGCGCTCGCTCTCCCGTTGGACCCGGTAGCAATCGGCCCGCGCCCCGTCGCCGACCATGATTTCGGTCACCGCGTTGGTCCAGTACACTCCGTCGCCCTGACCCGCGTACGTCTCCACCACGGAGACACGCGCCGTCCGCTCCACCACCACGAGGCTGCGCGGATGCGAGACCGTCGGCTCGGAACCGGGCGCAGTGAGGAAGAGGAGCTGGACCGGCTCCTCCATGACCGTCCCCTCCGGCACGTACACGAACGCCCCGTCCTGCACGAACGCGGTGTTGAGCGCGACAAACGCGTTGTCCTCTAGACGCGCGTATCGCGCCAGGTGTCGCTCCACCAGCTCGGGATCGCGCGCCAGCGCGTCGGCGAGACTGGAGACCCTGACGCCCGCCGGCAGACCCGAGACCGACGACAGCAACGCGCTGAAACAGCCGTTGACGAAGACCGCCAGGTGACGCCGCGCCTCGCAAAGCTCGAGCCGCTCGATCGACTTCGCGGCCGGCACCTCACCCGTGGCGCCGTGCGCGAACGCCGTCTCGGCGATCCCCTGCACGCTAGTGAAGCGCCACGCCTCCTGCTTGGTCGTCGGAAAGCCCAGTTCCGTGAAACGCGCCAGCGCCCCGGCGCGCAACGCGCGCACCCACTCCGGCACGCGCGCTCCACCGTTCCGGGCGAACGCCTCGTGCTGAGCCCGGTAGCGATCCACTACCTGCGCCGCCGTCATCGGGTCCGCCCCTCCACCATCACGCCACCGCCGGCTCGGCCTTGAGCCAGTCGTAGCCCTTGGCCTCCAACTCGTGCGCCAGCTCCTTGCCGCCCGATTTCACGATCCGCCCGCCCGAGAGCACGTGCACGTAGTCCGGCGTGATGTAGTTGAGCAGCCGCTGGTAGTGCGTCACCACGATCGTCGCGTTGTCCGGCCGGCGCAGCTTGTTCACCGCGCTGGCCACGGTCTTGAGCGCGTCGATGTCGAGGCCCGAGTCGGTCTCGTCGAGGACCGCCAGTCTGGGCTCGAGCACAGCCATCTGGAGGATCTCGTTGCGCTTCTTCTCTCCGCCGGAGAAGCCGTCGTTCACCGGCCGGTTCATCAAACTGTCGTCCCAGCCGATCACCTTGAGCTTCTCCTCCAGCACGCCGAGGAAGTCGACCGGGTCGAGCTCCTCCTGGCCGCGGTGCTTCCGGATCGCGTTGAGCGCCGAGCGGAGGAAGTACGCGTTGGTGATGCCGCGGATCTCGACCGGATACTGGAAGGCGAGGAACATGCCCTCGCGGGCGCGCACCTCGGGATCCATCTCGAACAGGTCTCTTCCTTCATAGAGGACCGAGCCCTCGGTGACGTTGTACGCCGGATGCCCGGCCAGCACCTGCGCGAGCGTGCTCTTGCCCGAGCCGTTCGGGCCCATGATGGCGTGGACCTCGCCGATGTTGACCGCGAGATCAACCCCGCGCAGGATCTCGTTCCCGTCGACCGAGGCGTGTAAGTTCTTTATTTGCAACATCTTATCGTCGCTCTCCCAGTCGCGTCAGCCGACGCTGCCTTCGAGGCTGATGCCGAGGAGGTTCTGCGCCTCAACGGCGAACTCCATCGGCAGCTCGCGGAAGACTTCCTTGCAGAAGCCGTTGACGATCATCGAGACGGCGTCCTCGGCGGTGAGGCCGCGCTGCTTGCAGTAGAAGATCTGGTCCTCGCCGATCTTCGACGTCGAAGCCTCATGTTCCATGATCGCCGTGCTGTTGCGCACGTCGATGTACGGGAAGGTGTGCGCCCCGCACTGGTCACCGATCAGCATCGAGTCGCACTGCGAGTAGTTCCGCGCGCCGGTGGCGCCCTTCATGATCTTCACCAGGCCGCGGTACGTGTTCTGGCCCTTGCCGGCCGAGATCCCCTTCGACACGACGGTGCTCCTGGTGTTCTTGCCGAGGTGGATCATCTTGGTGCCGGTGTCGGCCTGTTGGCGGTTGTTGGTCACCGCAACCGAGTAGAACTCGCCGATCGAGCCGTCGCCCTGCAGGATGCAACCCGGGTACTTCCACGTGATGGCCGAGCCGGTCTCGACCTGCGTCCACGAGATCTTCGAGTTCACGCCGGCGCACTTGCCGCGCTTGGTGACGAAGTTGTAGATGCCACCCTTCCCGTTCTCGTCACCGGGATACCAGTTCTGCACCGTCGCGTACTTGATCTGCGCGTTGTCCATCGCCAGCAGCTCGACGACCGCGGCGTGCAGCTGGTTCGTGTCTCGCACCGGGGCGGAGCAGCCCTCGAGGTAGCTCACGTACGAGCCTTCCTCCGCGATGATG
>JACORV010000035.1 GCA_016179225.1 Gemmatimonadota bacterium
CACGGGGACCGGCATGGCGGGCTTCACTCGCGAGAGGTAGAGGTCCCGGCCCGTGCCGGCGGCAGCATCGTTGCTCTCGGCGCGCGCGAGCCGATCGAGAAAGCCGGACTCGAGGCCCGCCGCCGCGGGCCCCGCGAGATCGATCGCGCGCGCCGCGTAGCGCAGCACCTGGAGCGACTCGAGGCCGGCGATGTCGTCGAACAACCACCCGCACGACGTGAAGGCGCTCATCGCATGACGCTCCATCTCGAGCAGCTCGCGCGCCCGCACGCCGCCCGCCTGCGGCGGCCCCCCGCCGGAAGCGTAGCCGTCCCGAGCCGCCCAGGGTTCGCCGAGCAGTGGTGCGCCCTCGCGCTCGAAAAGCGCGTGGATCTCGCCCGCAAGCCAGTCCACGGCCTCACGCAGCGGTGTGCGCCATGCTTGGCGCGTGGGCCGCTCGGGAGCCACGCGGCACCCGCAGTCGGCCCGCCACCGCTCTAGGCCGTGCGGGCAGCTCCACGAGCTGGGAGCGACGAGGGTGACATCCACGGTCGGCGGATGACGCGCCAGAAACGACGCGAAGTTCTCCAGGCGCACGCTGGAGCGGTGGCCGAGATCCTCGAGCAGGGCCGCCAGCCCCATCTCGCCGAAGCGGTGATGGTGCCCGTAGGTCTCGCCGTCCGTGGCGACGCTGACCAGCCGGTGCGCGGGCCCGGACGTCAGGCGCTCCGCCCACTCGCGCGCATCCCGGAGCAGCGGGCCGAACGCCACGTCGTGCGAGATCGGACCGTCGTAGATGAAGAGGGTGATGGTCCGCCCGCGCCCCGTCCGGTAGCGACCCGGCAGCCCCTCGGCGGGCACCGACCCGACCTGGTGCGGGGCGACGATGGTGAACGCGATGCCCTCGGCGGCCAGCACGTCGAGCGTTTCGTCGTCCACCGCCGTCTCCGGCAGCCACATCCCGACCGGGTCGCGGCCGAAGCGGCGGCGGAAGTCGGCGACGCCCCAGCGTACCTCCGTGACCTTGTCGCGGCGCGAGCTGAGCGGGAGGATGACGTGGTGGAAGGGCATGGCGATCGCGTTCCCGTGCCCCACGTTCGCGACGCGGCTCGCGCGGTCGGCCTCGAGCACCGCGGCGTACGTATCCGGCGCCTCCCGCTCCAGCCACTCCAGCAGCGTGGGTCCGACGTCGAAGCTGATCGCCGCCAGGGTGTTGACGATGCGCGCGATGCGCCCGCCCGCTCCCGGTATCCGGGCCGCCACCACGGCGCGGTAGCACTCCCGCTCGATCCGCCGGTTCCAGTCGTGCCAGGGCGCCGCCGACGGCTCGGTCTCGATCTCCTCCAGCCCCGGGTCCTCGCGCGGCGGCTGGTAGAAGTGGCCGTGGATCACCACCGAGCGCCGACCGGTCATGCGAGCGCCGCGGCCACCGACGCGAGAATGTCCGGGAAGAGGTCGTCGCGCCGCCGCAGCTCCTCCGCGAGGCGCTGCGCCGCCTCGAGCGCCGACGCGTCGGCGCCCGGCGCCAGCGCCGCCACCAGCCGCGCGGCATCATCGCAGTGCAGCGCAAAGCGCCGCTCCCCGTAGTCCGTCACCGCCCCCGTCGAGATGATGAACTGCCAGTCCGACGCCTGTGCCAGGAGCAGCTCGCGTGCGGCCTGCGCCAGCACCGGCCGCGCGCCCTCCGAGGTCAGCGCCGCCGGCGCGGCGTCCCAGAAGGCGTCTTCCAGCGGCCAGAGCCGCAGCCACGTCCACCGCGTCTGGTCGTTGAGCCACATGCTCCAGTCGCCGTTCGCGCCCCACGAGCCGGCCGCGAGTCGCAGCGTGGTGCGCGGCGGGTGCTCGCCCACGTGCCGTGTCGCCGTGACCGGCCGCACCGCCGCTTGGGACTGGAGGGCGCGGTAGAGGCCGGCGATGAAGTCCACCCCCTCGAACCACCAGTGGCCGAAAAGCTCCGTGTCGAACGGCGCCGCGATGACCCCCGCGCTGTTGCCGCGGGCGTCGCCCGCGATCGACGCCAGCACGGACGCGAAGTGGACCGCGTGCTCCGCCGCGCGGTCCCGCGCCGCCGCGGGCTCGTAGGGTTGCTTCGCGCCCAGGTCCATCTGTGGCCCGGTAACCTTCCAGTACTTCAGGCCGCCCGGCCAGCGGATCTTGTGGAACTCGAGGTACGACGCGTCACCCGGGTAGCCGAGGTCCCGGCTCCACACCTGCAGGGAAGAACGCGGATCGCGGACGTAGGCCGCCACCGTTCGCGCGCGCCCGCCCGCCATGCGGTAGGCGCGGTACGGCGTGCGCACCACGCTCGGCGCCGCGTGCGAGGAGACATCGTGCCGCTCGGCGTCGAACCGCTCGGCGCCTAGCGGGACCTCGCCGTAGGCGCCGAGGAACGTGCCGGCTTGCGCCAGGTGCGCGTCGGTGAAGAAGTAGCCGAAGCCCGTCGAGGCAAGATGCTCGTCGGTGCCGCGCCGTACCGCCCGGCGGCGGGCTCCCTGCAACGGCTCCCACAGGCCCCGCGGGCGATACGCGCACTCGGGGAGCCAGCACCCGGCCGGCGCGCGGCCGAACAGCCGCCGGTGCTCCGCGTGGCCAAGAATGAGCTGCAGGCGGATGCTCTCGTCGCGCGCGAGCAGCGGCAGGAAGCCGTGCGTGGCCGCCGAGCCCATGACCTCGATCTGCCCGTGCTCCTCGAGGTCGCGCAGCGCGGCCACGAGGTCGCCGCCGATCGAGCGGAATAGCTCGCGCAGGCGCTCGAAGCGCGAGCGCCAGAACCCGGCTAGCGGCAGCAGGTGCGTGTCGCCCGTCGAGGCCAGCGAAGCGGGCGCGTCGTCGCAGGCGGCCAGGCGTTGGGCGAAGAACGCCTCCATCAGGGCGGCGAACGCCGGGCTCGCCAGCTGGTTGGCGAGCACCGGCGTCACCCCGATCGTCACCGGCGCGCTTACCCCCTCGCGCCCCAGGGCGGACAGCTGCTCGATGAGGGGCAGGTACGTGTCGAGCGTCGCCTCGCAGAGCCAGTCGCTGCCATGCGGCCATCGTCCGTGGTGCAGGACGTACGGCAGGTGGCTGTGGAGCGCGAGGACGAAGTCCATCACCGGGCGGCGAGCGAGCGCTTGTACACCGCGAGGTACCGGGCCGCTGAAGTCTCCCAGCCGAAGTCGCGCGTCATCGCTTCACCCGCGTAGGCCTGCCGCGCCGGCGGGTCCGCGAAGAGGGCGAGCGCGCGCCGCACCGCCCGGTCGAACCCGGCCGGCGAGTACTCGTCGAACAGGTAGCCGGTGACCTCGTCCTCGATCGTGTCCGCCAGGCCGCCCACGCGCCGCGCAACCGGTATCGCCCCGTAGCGCTGCGCCCGCATCTGGGTGAGTCCGCACGGCTCGTACAACGACGGCATGAGGAGGAAGTCCGCCCCGGCGAGCAGCCGGTGCTCGAGGCGGTCGGTGAACGCGAAGTTGGCGCCGATCCGGTCGGGATGCGCCGCGGCCAGGCCCGCGAGCGCCTCCTCGTAGCGCGCCTCCCCGGCGCCGAGGAAGACGAATTGCGCGTCCGCGGTGATCGGCGTCTCGCCGCCGAGGAGGATGTCGAGCCCCTTCTGCGCCACCAAGCGCGCGCTCATCCCGAACACCGGCGTGCGCGAGCGCACCGGAAGCTTCCAGGCCCGCTGCAGCCCCGCCTTGCAACGCCGCTTTCCCGACGGATCCTTGACCGAGTAGTTCGCGATGATCTCCGGATCGGTCTCCGGGTTCCAGGCCGTCGTGTCGATCCCGTTGAGGATCCCGACGAATCGGTCCCGCAGTCCGACGAATGTGTCGTGCAGCCCGAAGCCCCCGGCCTCGGTCCTGAGCTCGATCGCGTGCGTCGGGCTCACCGTCGTCGCCAGGTCGCTGAACACGAGGCCGCCTTTGAGCACGTTCACGCGGCCGTACCACTCGAGCCGTTCGATGTCGTACAGCGTGTCCGGCAGGCCGATGTCCGCCAGCGTCTCGAACGGGAAGTGGCCCTGAAACCCGGCGTTGTGCACCGACAGCACCGACGCGACGCCATCGTAGAACGCGGCGCCGGCGAGCGCGGTGCGCAGGTACACGGGGGCCAGCGCGGTGTGCCAGTCGTGGGCATGGAGCACGACCGGACCCTGAGCCAACGCCGGGAGCTGTTGCAGCGCGGCACGGCAGAAGAGGGCGAAACGCCGCGCGTTGTCCTGGTAGTCCGAGCCTCCCTCGCCGTAGATCCCGGCGCGGTCGAAGTACCCGGCATGCTCGACGAAGTAGACGCGCGGCCCGGGGTCCCCGCTACACAGGCGCAGCAGCCGCGCCACTTCGCGCCTCGGTCCCACCTGCACCGCAAACGGCTCGCCCGCCGCCTCGAGGGCCGGCTCCGTCTCACGTACCGACCGGTACAGCGGCAGCAGCACGGAGGTGGGCAGCCCGCAGCCCGCCTGGAACGACGCCAGCCCCTGCACCGCTTCGGCCAGGCCGCCCGTCCGCGCGAACGGCCAATACTCGGCCGTCAGGTGGACGACGGACGGCGCGTCAGGCCGTGGGCGGATCGTCCTCACCCGGTTCTCCCCGCATGGCGGGGATGTAATACTCCGTCACGTACTGCTCCACCATCCGCCGCGCCGTGAAGCGCTCGGCCGTCACCTTCAGCGCGTGCTTCATCTGCTGCGCCCAGCCCGGCGAGATGCCCCGTTCATCCTGGTCGTAGTACAGCGGCACGACTTGCTCCTCGAGCAGCGTGTAGAGCTGCTCCGCGTCGGCCGCGGCGGTGTCCTCGTCCGGACCGGTGAGCGGGATGGCCCAGCCGTTGAGGCCAGTGTACCCCTCCGCCCACCAGCCGTCCATCGTGCTGATCTGCGGGACCGCGTTGAGCCCGGCCTTCATCCCGCTCGTGCCACACGCCTCCATCGGCACCCGGGGCATGTTCAGCCACACGTCCACGCCCTGCACCAGGCGGTGCGCCAGGTGCATCTCGTAGTCCTCGAGGAAGGCCAGCCGCCCCTCGAAGCGCGGGTCGCGGGTGAAGGAGTACACCCTCTGCAGCATCTGCTTGCCGGGCTCGTCGGCCGGGTGCGCCTTTCCTGCGAATACGATCTGCACCGGCCGCCGCGAACTGACCAGCAGACGGCGCAGGCGCTCGACGTCGTGGAAGATCAGGTCGGCGCGCTTGTAGGTCGCGAAGCGGCGCGCGAATCCGATGGTCAGCGCGGTCGGGCTGAGCAGCGTCCCGGCGCCCGCCAGGCGCGCCGCCTCGTGCCACTGGTCACGCCAGCGGCGCCGCGCCTCCTCGCGGATGAAGCTGTGCAACACCGCGCGCAGCTCCCGGTGCGCCGTCCACAGCTTCGCATCATCGAGCGTGAGCACCTGCTCCCAGAAGCCGGGCTCGTCCGCGCACGCCTCCCAGCCGGGCCCGAGGTGCGCGCTGAGTAGTCCCCGGATCGGGCCGCCCATCCAGGTCCCGACGTGGACGCCGTTCGTCACGTGGGCAATGGGCACCCGCGCCGCATCCCGGTTCGGCCAGAGGTCCTTCCAGATGCGCCGCGCCTCCTTGCCGTGCCGCTCCGAGACGCCGTTCACGCGGCCCGACATCCGCATTGCCGCGACCGTCATGTGGTAGAGGCCATGGTCCATGACCGGATGACGGCCCAACCGGAAGAAGGTCTCGCGGTCGACGCCCATCTCCTCCCAGAACGGCCCCGTGCAGTGCTCCACCTTCTCGAAGGGAAACATGTCGTGTCCCGCCGGCACCGGCGTGTGGGTGCTGAACAGGCTGGTCGCGCGCACCCGGCGCACCGCCTCCTCCAGCGGCACTCCGGCCGCCGTCAGCTCCCGCAGCCGCTCCACGAACATGAACGCGGCATGGCCCTCATTGGCGTGCCACGCGGCCGGCTCGATCCCGAGCGCCCGAAGGACGCGCACGCCGCCGACGCCCAGGATCCACTCCTGCCGGAGTCGCAGTTCGGGAACGCCGGTGTACAGCTTGTGCGACAGCTCGCGATCGGCGGGGTCGTTGCTCTCGAGATTGGTGTCGAGGAAGTAGACCGGCACCCGGCCCACCATCATCCGCCACGCCCCGACGTGCACCTGGCGCCCGGAGGCCGGCACCGTGGCGAGGTGCGGCTCGCCGCCCCTGCCGAGGACCGGCATCAGCGGCGTCATCGCAGGGTTGATCCGCTCGTCCGAGTCGTCCTGCCAACCGTCGAGGCGCAGGCGCTGATCGAAGTAGCCCTTCACGTAGAACAGCCCGATGCCCACCAGCGGCACCCCGAGGTCGGAGGCCGCCTTGCAGTGGTCGCCGGCGAGCACGCCCAGCCCCCCGGAATAGACGGGCACCGAGTTGTGGAGCGCGAACTCGGCACAGAAGTAGGCGATGGGACGCACCACCGATTCCGGGTACCGGGTGGCGAACCACGTGCCCGCGCTGGAGCCGAGGCTCGTGGCCTCCGCCATCACCTCGTCGTAGCGCGCCAGGAACCCGGGGTCGGCCGCGAGCGTGGTCAGTCGCTGCGGCTCGACGCGCTGCAGCATCTCGATCGGATTGTGCCTCGTCTGGTGCCAGAGCCGCTGGTCGATAGCGCGGAAGAGCGCCCGCGCCTCGGGGCTCCAGCTCCAGGCGAGGTTCGCGGCGATCCCGGCCAGTCCTTCGATCCGCTTCGGCAGGTAGGGGACGCCGCTCAGCGATTGGTCCATAGGGTGCGGGAAGTATACGCCGCTTTCACGCGCGTTTCATCCACTCTTCACACCGAGGGCGCCAGATTAGATTACTGGTGAGGAGGCCGTGATGAACGCCCGCACCGCTCCGCCTCGCTGGAGCCCGGGTTTCTCTCTCGATGAAGCGGCGCGCATCCGCCGGATGATCGTGACGCGCGAGGGCCGAATGACGTGCCCCTACTGCGACGCGGAACTGAAGCCGACCGTCGGCCTGGACGGTCAGCAGCGCGTCTGGCTCGTGCGGTGCGACGTCTGCAACCGGAGCGTCGTCGTCCACGGGAACGGCTGAGTCCGGTTCCAAGGATCAGGACGTAGGGTGTATCGCCTCTCTTGGGCGGGTGGGCGCCTTGGCGCCTGGGCGCCCTAATCCCTAGCTTATCCCCCCATGCGCAATTACCCCAACCTCTCCACCCTCGACCACCCGCTCATCCGTCACAAGCTCACCGTCCTGCGTGACAAGCGCACGCCGACCAAGGACTTCCGCGACCTGGTCGCCGAGATCGCGATGCTCATGGCCTACGAGGTGACGAGCGACCTGCCCACCGAGCCCGTGGACATCGAGACTCCCCTCGAGCGCATGGAGGGCGCCACGGTGGCCGGCAAGAAGCTCACCCTGGTCCCCATCCTGCGCGCGGGCCTCGGCATGGTGGACGGCATCCTGCGGCTCATCCCCTCGGCGCGCGTCGGCCACATCGGCCTCTATCGCGACCACGACACGCTGAAGCCCGTCTCGTACTACTTCAAGGCGCCGAGCGCCCGCGAGCAACGCGACTTCTTCCTCCTCGACCCGATGCTCGCCACCGGCGGCTCCGCGGCGGACGCGTGCACCACGCTCAAGAACGTCGGCGCCCGCTCGATTCGCTTCCTCTGCATCGTCGCCTCCCCCGAGGGGGTCGAAAAGATGCTGGCCGAGCACCCTGATGTGCCGATCTACGCCGCGGCGCTCGACCGCCAGCTCAACGAGCACGGGTACATCCTCCCCGGCCTCGGCGACGCGGGCGACCGGCTGTTTGGCACCCGATGAAAAAAAGGTTGAAGAGTTCAAGAGTTGAAGAGTTGAAGCGCGGACTCTTCAACTCTTCAACTTTCAACTTTTCAACCGTCTGATGCGCCTCACATTCCACGGCGCCGCCGGCGAAGTCACCGGCTCGATGCACCTCGTCGAGGTGGGTGGCAAGCGCATCCTACTCGACTGTGGCCTCTTCCAGGGCCGCCGCGAAGAGGCCCGCAACAAGAACCAGCACTTCCCGCTCGCCGCCTCGGACATCGACGTCGTCGTGCTGAGCCACGCGCACATCGACCACGCGGGGCGCCTGCCCATCCTCACCAAAATCGGGTACACGGGCCCCATCTTCTGTACGCCGGCCACCCGCGACCTCTCCGCGATCATGCTTCCCGACGCGGGCTTCATCCAGGAGAAGGACTTCGAGTTCCTCAGAAAGCGGGGGCACGAAGGCCTAGCCGAGCCGCTCTACACTGCCGCCCACGCGGCGGCTGTGGCCGAGCACATGATCGCCGTGCCGTATGACCGCCCGCTCGACATCGTCTCCGGTGTCCGCCTCACCTTCTCCGACGCCGGCCACATCCTGGGATCCGCGTCCGTCGTACTCGATATCGAGGCGGAAGGCCGCCGGTGCCGCCTCGTCTTCTCGGGCGACATCGGGCGCTGGGGGCTCCCCATCATACGCGACCCGAAGCCGCCCGAGGGCGGGGCGGACGTGCTCATCGTCGAGAGCACCTACGCCAACAAGATGCACGAGTCGGTGGAAGGCGCGCAGGACCTGCTCGGCGGTTACGTCGGCGCCGTCGCGAAGCGCGGCGGGAAGATCTTGATCCCCAGCTTCGCCGTGGGACGCGCGCAGGAGATCATCTACGAGCTTCACGCCTTGGCGCGTGCGCGGAGGATCCCCGAGGTCCCGATCTACGTGGACTCTCCGCTGGCAGTGAACGCGACCGACGTCTTTCGCCTGCACCCTGAAGCGTTCGACAGGGGCGAGGAGTTGATCGGAGCGACGCCCGACCTCTTCCGCTTCCCACTCGTCAAGTACGTGCGATCGGTGGACGAGTCGAAGCAGCTCAACTCGATACGCGGTCCCGCGATCATAATCGCCGCCTCCGGCATGGCCGAGTCGGGCCGGATCCTGCACCACCTCGCCAACGGCCTGGGGAGCCACCGCAACCTCGTCCTCTTCGTCGGCTTCCAGGCGAGCTACACGCTCGGCCATCGCATCCAGTCTGGCGAGCGCGAAGTGAAGATCTACGGCGACATGGTGCCCGTTCGCGCCGAAGTGGCCACCATCGGCGGCTATTCGGCCCACGGCGACCGCACCGAGCTCCGCCGCTGGGTGGAGGGCCTGGGCCCGCGCCCGAAGCGCGCCTTCGTGGTCCACGGCGAGCCTGACCAGCTCGAGGCGATGGCGGGAATCCTCCGCGACCTGAGTGTTTCAGACGTGAACGCTCCGACCCTCGGCCAGTCCTTCGAGCTCTAGGAAAGCCTGCCTGCCCCGGCCGGTCAGAGGACCATCCCGCCAACCTTCTCCGTTTTCCCGCTGTCTCAAGATTTGAAACCCGGCATCTACACCTGTCGTAAGGTCGATGCCTGACCTGGCTCGCCGTTCACCGCTTGGGAGTTCGCATGATCAGTTCGCTCATCGCCGCCGCTGTCGCGGCCAGTCACGCTCTTGTCGCCCGTCCCGTCGCGCCCGACGTCTCGGCGGCCCATCAACTGTCGTCGGCCGGCGATACGCTGCGCGCCGGCGCGGCTGCCACCGCGATCCGCGCGGTGCCGGCGGCGCCACGCCTCGACGGCAGGCTTGACGAGCCGGCGTGGGCTCTTGCGC
>JACORV010000028.1 GCA_016179225.1 Gemmatimonadota bacterium
CACTTTGACGGTGTAGAACCAGCGCGTCGCGCCAGCTTCCGGGATGGTGACGGCCTCTTCCGCGATGAGCTTGGGGCGCAGGCTGGTCATGACCCCGCGGTCATCCCGCAGGAAGTGCTCGACCTCCTCTCGGTTGGGATTGAAGTCGGCGTCGGTCTTGCCCGTGAGCTGTTCCGGGGTCGTGCCGTAGATCGCGGCCACGGCCTTGTTCGCCAGCGTGAATCGCCCGTCCCAGTCCTTGACGAAGAGCAGGTTGGGGTCGGCGTCGATGACCTGACGGAGGAACGCGCGGTGGGCGCGGAGCGCTTCCTCGCTCTCGCGGAGGGCGCGCTCGGCTTCTTTGCGCTCGGTGACGTCCCGCGCGATGCCGTCGACTCGGGGCACGCCGTTCATTGCGGGGACAAAGTGCTCGAGGATCCAGTTCGTTTCGCCCGGCCGTATCGAGTAGCGATACTCCACGGCCTGGGCCGTCTTGCTCTCGACCGCGTGAAGGAAGGCGCTCCAGGCTTTGTCGCGGTCATCGGCGTGGACGTGCTCCCGCCAGTACTCCAGCGTGAACGCCTCAGGTGTGCACCCGAAGACGTGGCTCACCGCGGGAGATACGTACCGGACCTCCGCCCCGTCAGGCGTGACGCTGAAGAGCACGTCGGGGACCGAGCTCAGGATGCTCTCGAGCTGCGCTTCGAGGGAGCGGGCGTAGCGCGCCAGCTGCGTTTGCGCCGCGGTGAGCTCCTCCTCCCGCTGCCGGAGATCGTGGTTCTGCCGCACCGCCTCCTCGAACGTCGTCACGAGCAGGTCGAGTATCTGTTCGCGCTCCGACGAGATCGTAAACTCGCGCCCCATGAAGATGAGCTTGACGCCGGCGCGCACCCGGTCCCGCTTCCGGGCGCGCCGGGTGGCGAGCAGGAGCTGCAGCCGGTCCAGCAGGTGCCCGGGGTCGTAGGGCTTGGTGAGGAAGTTGTCCGCCCCGCACTCGAGCCCGTGGATGATGTCCATCGGGTCGGAGAGGCTGGTGAGCAGTACGACGGGCGTGCCGTTGTGCTCGCCCATCTTGATGCGGCGGCACAGCTCGTAGCCGTCCACCCCGCCCGGCATCACGATGTCGCTGACGACGATGTCGGGGGGGGCGGCCTCGAAGCGCTCGAGGCCTTCCTGGCCGCTCGTCGCCACCCCGACGGCGTACCCGGCGCCCTCCAGCAGTTCCCGCAGCGCCTCCGCCTGGGTGGGGCTGTCCTCAACGATCAGGATTCGCGTGGGCATCCGCCCCACTCCTCGTCATTGCCGCAAGCCGGGGCCCGATCTCTTCCAGCGGGAGAATGGCGTCCACCACTCCCGCCGCCGCCGCTTCTCCCGGCATCCCGTACACCACCGAGGTGGCTTCGTCCTGGGCGATGACGCGCCCGTGCGCCGCCTTCACCGTTTTCAACCCTTCGACGCCGTCGCTGCCCATGCCGGTGAGGATGACGGCCGCCAATGCGGCGCCGAAAGCCCGAGCCGCGGATTCGAAGAGGTAGGTCCCCGAGGGCCGGAACCCGCTCACCGGCGGCGCGTCCACCACCAGGATTCGTCCCTCCTGGCTCGCGCCCAAGTGCCGGTCGTCCGGGGCGAGGTAGACCGCGTGGGCAAGGAGCGGCTCGCCGTGCTCGGCCACCTTCACCCGCAAGTCCGAGCTCGCGCTCAACCAGTCGGCGAGTCCGGGTACGAACCCCCGCGCGATGTGCTGCACCACCAGGATCGGGGCGGGGAAGTCGCCGGGCAGGTCGCCCAGGATTCGCTGCAGCGCGGCGGGCCCGCCGGTCGATGCGGCCACGGCCACCAGCCGGAGGGGGCCGCCGCCGATCCGCCGAGGACCGACCACCGGCTTGGCGCGGGATTCGCGAGACGCCCAGCGCCGCACCACCTTCACCTTGGACATGGCCTTGACCATGGCGAGGAACTGCTCCCGCCGGCCGTCGTACCGTTCGGACCGTGGATTGTCGGGCTTCTCCAGCACCAGCAGCGCGCCCGACCGCATCGCGTTGAGGGACAGCTCGACCTCGCGGTGGCTCCCGCTGGAAGAGACGATGATGATCGGCGTGGGCGCCTGGACCATGATCTCCTTGGTGGCCTCGAAGCCGTCCAGCAGGGGCATGTGCACGTCCATGGTGATGAGATCGGGCTTGAGCCGCGCGGCCAGCTCGACGGCCTCCACGCCGTTCTTCGCCTGGCCGACCACCCGGATGTCCGGTTCGCTCTCCAGGATCTGGACCAGAAGCTCGCGGACGGTGACGGAGTCTTCGGCGACGAGGACACGAATCATGACGGTTCGCCTACCCTAGGAGCTGCCGGACGGTGTCCAGCAGGTTCTGCTGATCGAAGCTCGACTTGCCGATGAACGCATCGGCCCCGACCTCGAGCCCGCGCGCGCGGTGCTCCTCGGTCTCGAGCGCGGTGACCAGCACGACGGGCAGCTCCTTGAACCGCTTGGAGGCGCGGATCGCCTCGCACAGCGCGAATCCGTCCATCCGGGGCATCTCGATGTCGGCGACCACGAGGTCGCAGCCGTGCTCCTGCAGCACCTTCCACCCGTCGGCGCCGTCCACGGCGGTGCGCACGTCGTAGCCGGCGGCGTCAAGGATGCTCTGCTCCAGCGTCCGGGTCGTGATCGAATCGTCCACCACGAGGATCCGGCGCTTCGCCGGCCCTTCCGGCTTGGTCTCCGCGACGTTGAGCCCCGGGCCGGCGGCGAGGCCCAGCCCGGCCGCGATCAGCGCGACCGGATTGAGCACCAGGGCCACCCGGCCCGTCCCGAGCAGCGCCGCGCCGCTCAGGTGGGGGAGCGGTTGCCGTTCTCGGCGCAGGGGTCGGAGCACCACCTCCTGCTCGCTGATGAGGTCGTCCACGGCGGCCGCGAGGCGCCGCTCACCGGCCACGAGCATGACGACCGGGACGGGACCGGCTACCGGCCGCTCGACCAGCGGCGGCAGCAGGCGCGCCAGCGCGACGAGCGGCACGGGTCCCCCGGGCGAGGCGATCACGTCCCGCCCCTCGGCGTGCCTGATCTCTTCAGGCCGCAGGCGGAAGAGACGCTCGACATGACTGGTCGGGATGGCCAGGGTCTGGGTCCCTACCGCCACTAGGAGGGCGCGAACGGTGGCCAGCGTCGGCGGGCATTCCAGCGTGAACGTCGTGCCGTGACCCTGCGTCCACGTGACGCTCACGCTGCCGCGAATGCGCTGGGCGGCCGCCCGAACGATGTCGAGGCCCACCCCGCGGCCGGAAATCGACGTCGCTTCCGCCCGGGTCGAGAGCCCGCCCTCGAACAGCGCCCGACCGAGATCGTGCTCCTGAGCGGGGACCGGGAGCCCGCGCCGCTCGAGCTCTCCGCGGATGGCCTCAGCGTTGAGACCCGCCCCGTCGTCGGCCACCGTGACGACGATGCGATCACCCTTCAGCGCAGCCGCCACCGTCACCGTGCCGACCGGTGGCTTGCCGGCCTGTTCGCGCGACGCCGGAGGCTCGATGCCATGGTCCACCGCGTTCCTGACCAGATGCAGGATGGCTTCGCGCAGCCCATCGAGCACCGCGCGATCCGCCTCCACGTCCCCGCCGATGATGCGGAGCTGCGCCCGCTTGCCGGCCGTCGCCGCGAGGTCGCGCACCGCGCGGGGCAGGGCCTCACAGGCGTCGAGGAAGGGACGCATCCGGAGCCGCCGGACCCGATCCGCGACCTCCGCCGTTACCTGGGAGAGCGCCCGCACGTCTCCGGCAGTCCCGTCGGCGAGCTGGGCCATGTCGTGGATGACGCGGTGGAGGTTCTCCTCCACGCTGCTCACGGATTGGGCGACCGCCGGCGGCACTCGCGATCGCTCCAGCGCGAGGCGCAGCCGCCGCGCGCCGCGGCGCCACTCGGTGGCCCAGCTGGCCGTGAAGTCGTGGAGTGCTTGCAGCTCCGCCGGACGACTCGCCAGGCGGCTCCCGGCGACGAGCAGCTGCCCGGTCGATGCCAGCAGGACGTCGAGCTTCCGCGCTTCGACCCGCACTTGGCCGTCGCCTTGTTCGGCTGAGGGGGCCCCGCCGGAAGGAGCTGGGCGAGGGGCTTCCG
>JACORV010000034.1 GCA_016179225.1 Gemmatimonadota bacterium
GTACCTGAGCCGGCCAGCGAGTTGAAGCGTCCCGAGCGGCGTCGGGACGCGTTGAGGCGGAGCGGGGGCCCTACTGTGAGCTGCTAAAGAGGCAACAGTTGGAAGAGAGCCTCGAAGAGGAGGCAGACATCGGTACGCAGTAGAGTTGCAGAGTTGCAGAGTTTCAGCGGTTGACAGGAATCAGTCGTCAGGGTCAAGTGCCTCGTCAAGCCTCGATGCGACTGCGACCTTCCCGCTTGAAACCGCTGCAACGCTGCAACTCTGCAACTCTACTGCCCACTGCCCCCTGCCCCCTTACAACCTTGACTTGAGGAACTGCGGCGTCAGCCCCTGCAACCACCCTGAGAGCAGCGTGAACGTCCCCGTCATCAGCAGCACCCCGAACGCCACCAGCAGCACCCCGGCCACCCGCTCCACGTACCCGAGGTACTTGCGGAACCTCTTGGACCACGCCAGGAATGCCTCGAACGCGTACGCCGCGACGAGGAACGGGACCGCGAGTCCCAGGGAGTATGCGACCAGCAGCCGCAGCCCGTGGCCGAAGTCGGCCTCGGCGGAAGTGAAGAGGAGGATCGAGCCCAAGATCGGGCCGATGCATGGCGTCCAGCCGGCGCCGAACGCCGCGCCCGCGAGGACGGAGCCCAGGAAGCCGAGCGGCTTGTCGCCGAGAGCCCAACGCGCCTCGCGCGAGAGGAAGCCGATGCGCAGCACGCCCATCGTGTAGAGGCCGAAGACGATGATGAGCGCGCCGCCGACCCGTTCGAGCCAGTGTTGGTAGGTGTTGAGCAGCCGGCCGAACGCCGTCGCCGTGGCGCCAAGCGCGATGAAGATGAGCGACAAGCCGACGACGAAGAGCACCGCGTGCACGAGCGCCAGGTTCCGGCGCTGCTGGATCTCCGCGGCGCCGCCCATCCCCGTGATGTAGGAGAGGTAGCTCGGCACGAGCGGGAGCACGCATGGGGACAGGAACGACAGCAGTCCCGCGACAAAGGCGACGGCCACGGAGCTACCGTTTTCCGCCGCGGCGGGCCTGCGTCCGATGGTACCCGATCAGCCGGTAGACCAGCTTCGCAACGAAGAAATCGGGGGCCGCCATCCCCGGAATCGGCGCCAGCTCCACCACGTCGGCCGCCACCACGCGCTTCTCCTTGAAGACCCTCTCCAGTAACCGCATCGTGGGGTACCAGGTTCCCCCGCCCGGCTCCGGAGTCCCGGTCGAGGGAACGAGTGAGGGGTCGAAGTAGTCCACGTCAATGGTGAGATAGACGTCGTCGCCCAGGGCCCCGAGCGCGCGATCGATCCATTGCTCTCCCGCGGCGACCTCCTCGGCGAAGATCGTCGTGATCGAGTCCTTCCGGCGGCGCATCAACCGTCGCTCCGCCACGTCGATCGCGCGGATGCCGACCTGAACCAGGTTCACCTCGTCCACGACCCGCCGCATCACGCACGCGTGCGAGTATCGCGTGCCTTCCCACGTCTCCCGCAGGTCCCCGTGCGCGTCGAGCTGAAGGACGGAGAGCGTCCGGTGCTTCTTCCGGAGCCGCGCCGCGTGCTCGAGGATCGGGGGGCCGCTGATACTGTGCTCGCCACCCAGCATGATGACGAGCCTGCCGCGGTCCGCGACTCCGGCGTAGGCGCGCCGCAGCTCGGCCATCGCCGCCTCAGGCCCGGCGGCCGTAAGGTGCACCTCGGGCAGCGTGGCGACGCCGATCACGTACGGCTCGTCGTCCAGCTCGTGGTCGTAGAGCTCGACGGCCCGCGAGGCGTCGAGGATCGCCTGCGGGCCGTTCCTCGCCCCGCCGAGATAGCTGGTCGTCGCCTCGTAGGGCACCGGGAGGATGAGCACGGCCGCGCGCTTCGGGTCCGCGTCCTCCGCCGGCAGGCCGAGGAAGTTGCGCGGGGGCGCCTCACTCACGGCTGCGGCGGTTGCGGCTGGTCCGCGTTGAAAGCCACCCACACGCAGGCCGCCACGACCGTCGTCCAGAGGCCGTCGGGTCCGCACTCCGCGGTCTGGGTCACGTTCTGCGTCTTCACGATCTCGCCGGACACCATGTACGACGCGCGCCGCTCGTCCCACGCGAGGTCAGGATCGAACGGCACGCCCAGCGTCGTGGCCAGCATCGAGGCCGCGAGGTCCTCCGCGTAGTCGCCCGCCACCTGCTCCTTCTGGCCGTAGGAGTGGTGCTCCGAGATGTAGCCGTAGTGGCTCGCGTCGGCCGGGATCGCCAGGCCGATCGACGCCGCCACCATCCGGCTCGGCTCGTTCGTCGCCATCTCGGCCAACACTGTGAAGACCACCTGCCCCGGGTCCAACAGCGCGAGCCCGTCCTTCCGCGACACCATCTTGCCGTGGGGCGGGAAAATGGAGCTGACCCGCACCAGGTTGTACTTCTCGATCCCGGCGTCCCGCAGCGCCATCTCGAAGCTGGTGAGCTTTTCCCGGTGGCGGCCGACCCCCCTCGTGAGGAATCCCCGCGTCGGCACGAGACTCATCGGATTGACCACGCTACGACCTTTGGCCGGGTTGTGGAGGGGAGGGAGGCGCGACGCCGTCGCGCAACTGGCACTCCGGACAGGTCCCGAAGATCTCCAGCCGGTGGTGGTGATGCCGGAACCCGTATTCTTCCGCGATCAGCGCCTTCATCCGCTCCAGGCGCTCGTTAGCGAACTCGATGACCTTCCCGCAGCGCAGGCAGATCAGATGCTCGTGGTGGGGCTGGCCCGGCACCCGCTCGTAGCGGCGGAACCCTTCGCCGAAGTCCCGCGCGGTGATCATGCCGCTCTGGGCGAGGAGATCGAGCGTGCGGTACACGGTCGCTTTGCCGACGTGGGTCCCGCGCTCGCGCAGCTTGCGCTCGATGTCCTCCACCGAGAAGTGGCCGCGGGCGCCGAGAATCACGCCGGCGACCTGCTCGCGCTGTGCGGTGACGGGGAGGTTGTGCTCCCGGAGGTAGCGGCGGAAGGCCTCGAGGAGCTGGGGGCCCAGCGGAGGGCCGCCCTCAACCGGGTCGGTCTGCGTCACCATCGCCGCGCTTCCAGGCCGTCAGATCCACCAGCTCCGCCTCGCCCGCCTCATCCGCCCGGCGGCGCACGCCCTCGATGACCTCGGGCACCAGCGCGGCCGGCGTTTCCGCCGTCTCGTCCAGCTCCAGCACCGTCCTGCCGCGCTCTTGCCCCTTGAGGTGCACGACGTAGCGCGCGCGGTAGACGCGGCGCCGGCTTTCCCCGGCCACGCGACTCACGACCGCCACCCCGTACTCGCGCCCCTCCCGCCGCACCCCCGGGAACACCCACACCGCGTCCACTTCCTCGCGCGGCATCTGCTGCGCGATCGCGTCCAGTAGGCGCGCCAATCCGTCGCTCATCGTCCCGCCGTGCAGCCGTTCCGCCCTGCCGCCGTGAATGACGAACCGGCCGCCAGGGCGTTCCCCATCGGCCGGAGTGGTCGCCCACGCGTCCGCGGGCGCGCTCAGAAGCGGCGCCGCCGGCAAGGCGGCGGAATCGGTGATGCCATTGCGGCAAGAAAATACGTTGAAGAGTCGAAAAGTTGAAGAGTTGAAAAAGGCCGCGCGGTGGCTCCCTTCAACTCTTCAACTCTTAAACTCTTTAACTGTCTTCTCACAGCAGCGTCACCGGGTCCCGATCCACCACCAGCCGCGCGCCGGCCAGCACCGGTGCCCGCTGGGCGACGTAGCCGACGAGTCGCGTCAGCCGCGCCGGGTCGGGCGACTTCAGGAGGAAGTGCCACCGCCATTGCTCGCGCACCCGCGCGATCGGACAGGGCGCCGGGCCCAGCAGCGCCACCCGCGCGGCGGCCCGGGCGCGGAACAGCGCCCGCAGCCACTCGGCCACGGCAAGCGCGGTGTCCGCCACCGCCCGCTCGCGCTTCCCGCTCACGACGCAGTTGGCCAGGTGCACGTGCGGCGGATACGCCGGGTCCCGCCGCTCCTCGAGCTCCCCGCCGGCGAAGCCCCGCACGTCGTGCCGCGCGGCGAACCTCACCGCCGGGTGACCGGGCTGTCGCGTCTGCACGATGACCCGCCCCCCGTGCGGCCCCCGCCCTGCCCGGCCGGCGACCTGGGTGAGCAGTTGGAAGGTGCGCTCCGCCGACCGGAAGTCCGGCAGGTTGAGGGCCACGTCGGCGTCCACCACGCCTACCACCGTCACGCGCGGAAAGTCGAGCCCCTTCGCGATCATCTGGGTGCCAACGAGCACATCCACGTCGCCTCGCGCCACCGCTTCGAGTATCCGGTGGTGCGCCAGCTTGCCGCTCGTGGTGTCCACGTCCATCCGGGAGATCCGCGCCTCCGGAAAGCGCGCCGCCACGAACTCCTCGACCTGCTGCGTCCCCACTCCGCGGTAACGCTGCGTCGCCTGGCCGCAGCGGCGACAGGCGGTGGGTGGCGGCTCCCGATGGTCGCAGTGGTGGCAGCGGAGCGTCGCCGGCGCGCGATGATAGGTGAGCGTGATGCTGCACCGCGGGCAGTCCCACACCTCGCCGCAGGAGGGGCACTGCACGAAGACGCTGAAGCCGCGCCGGTTGAGGAGCAGCATCGCCTGCTCGCCGCGGGCGAGCGCGCCCGCCACCGCGGTGTCCAGCGGGTCGGTCCACGGCACCGGCCCCGCCTCGCGCGACCGCGGCGCCGCCCGCAGGTCCACGACCTCGACCGCGGGCAGCGGCCGCGCGCCGATCCGCTCGGGCAGCGCAATCAGCCGGTAGGCGCCCCGTTCCGCCGCCGCCCAGCTCTCTAGCGACGGCGTCGCGCTCCCGAGCACCACCGTGGCGCCGGCCAGCGCGGCGCGTCGGATCGCCACGTCCCGCGCGTGGTAGCGCGGCGCCTCGCCCTGCTTGTACGACGGCTCGTGCTCCTCGTCCACCA
>JACORV010000012.1 GCA_016179225.1 Gemmatimonadota bacterium
GCGATGCCCACGTTCTTCTGCGTCTCGACCGTCGAGGTGTCCGTCGCGAAGACGGGCTGGTCGCGGTCTTGCCGGTCCACCGTGAGGAAGAAATGGAGACGGTCCCGGATGATGGGGCCGGAGAGCGAAAAGCCGAACTGGTTGGAGGTGAAGTCGGTCGGCTCACGGCCGAGAAAATCGCTTTTCGTGAAACTGGCGCTCCGGCGGTAGCCCCAAACGGCTCCGCGGAACTGGTTGCTGCCGGACTTGGTGACCGCGTTGACCAGTCCACCCGTGTAGTTGCCGCGGGTGACGTCGTACGCGTTGGTCTCGACCTGGAACTCCCGGACGGCCTCGATCGAGTAGGCGAACGGGATCCGGTCCGACCCGCGCGCCTCACCACCGAAGAAGGTGCCGTTGGCGCCCACGCCGTCGATCAGGATGTTGTTCGCGCCCCGGCGGCCTCCGCCGATGGAGAGGGTGCCGCCCGACCCGTCGCCCACAGCGGTGTTCACCTGCGGCGAGAGCGCGATGAAATCCGAGAAGTTGCGGCCGTTGGTCGGCAGGCTCTGGATCTGCTCGAGCCCCACGCGGTCCACCCGGCCCGCCTGCTGCGCGTCCACGACTGGCACCGCCTCGGCGGTCACGGAGACCTCCGACACTTCCACCGGCGCGCTCTCCAGCGCGAAGTCCACCTGGACCACGTCGCCAAGGGCGAGCTCGTAGCCCGCCTTCTCCTGCGGCCGGTATCCGATGGCCTGCGCCCGGACCGTGTACGGTCCGCCGACCTGGAGCCCGAACAGGGCGTATCGCCCGTCGTCGCCCGCGATCGTCCGCCGGACGACGCCCGTTTGCGTGTTGGTCACCGCCACGGCGCCCGCGACCGGATTGCCGTCCGGCCCCCTCAGGCGCCCACGGATGGTCGCGGTCGTCGTTCCCTGCGCGTGGAGCGGCGCCGCCGCCCCCACCACAAGGAGCAACGCTGCCGCCGTGCGGGTAAGGACCGTCCGCACTGACGTTGGTCTCATAGGCGACTCCTGCAGTTGTGCTGGTTGTACCGCAGACGTACGGCTCACGACCGGGCAAGATAGAGCGGCGCCGGAGCCGCCGTCAAGCGAAGGGGAGGCTACCCGGCCCGGCCCCGGAGCCGCACCCAAAGCCAGTAGGCCGGAAAGCCCGAAAGGATGACGCCGAAGGCGATCGCGGGGTCTCTCGGGCTCGTAATCAGCGCATTCCCGAGGATCATGGCGCCTGACAGGATGAAGAGCAGGGGCACCAACGGATACCCGAACGTCCGGACCGGCCTTTCCAGCTCCGGGCGTCTGTGCCGCAGCACCAACACCGTGGCCGCCGCCAGGGCATAAAAAGGCCAAATCGCGAGGACGAAGGTGTCCGCAAGGCGCTCGAAGCCCAGGAAGAGCACGAAGACGACCGCCAGGAGGCCGATGAGCGCGATGGACCGCGACGGCGTCTGGAAGCGCGGATGCACCCGTGCCAGGCCCCGGAAGAACAGGTCGTCGTCGGCCATGGCGTAGATGATCCGCGGGCCGGTGAGCATCGAGCCCATGAGCGTGCCGAACGTCGAGACCATCACCACCACCGAGACCAGCCCCACACCCACCCGGCCCACGAGCAGCTGCGCCGCGTCCGCAGCGACCAGCGGCGAATGCCGGACGCTCGCGATCGGCAACAGATAGAGGTACGCGAGATTCACGGCGAGATAGATGGCGATGACCGCCACGGTGCCGATGACCAGCGCGCGCGGCAGGTTCCGCTGCGGGTCCTTCACCTCGCCGCTCACGAACGAGACGTCCGCCCACCCGTCGTAGGCCCACAGCACCGAGACCAGCGAGAGTCCGAAGAGCCGCGCCTGGACGGCGCCGTCGCTGGCGGCATAGTGACCCATCTCGCCCTGTCCCAGGACGAACGCCAGCAGGAACAGCAGGGTGAGGGCCAGGTACTTGGCGCCGGTCGTGAGGTTGAGCAGGATCGCGCTCCACCGGACGCCCACGTAGTTGAAGACCGCGGTGACGACGATCGCCCCCGCCGCCACGTAGTGGACCAGGCCGGCGGCGGGATCGTAGCCGAGCGAGCGCAGGAGGTACTCGGCGAAGACCGTGGCGATGGCGCCGAGCGCCGTGGCACGGATGACGAGCAGCTCGGTCCAGCCAAACAGAAACGCGGGGAGCCGGCCGAACCCCTCGCGCACGTAGACGTATACGCCCCCCGAGCGGGGGAACAAGGCCGCCAGCTCCGCGAACGTGAGCGCCCCGCACAGCACCAGGAGACCGCCCAGCCCCCAGACGCCCAGCATGGGGAGCGGCGATGGTACGAGGTCCGCGATGCGCGCGGGGGTGCGGAAGATCCCGCTGCCGATCGTGGAGCCGACGAGCACCGCGATGGCCGACAGGAGTCCGAGGCGGCGCGGGAGCCGCTCGCCCCATGCGTCGCGTTGGCTGTCCGCTTCGCGCGGACGGTCGCCGTAAGGCACGCGCCAAGATACCGTATTGTTACGGGATTGACACTCCTTCCTGGGGCGGTGAAGCTTGGCGTGATCCATGCGCGTCGTCGCCGTCGGTGTCAGTCATCCTTCCGCGCCGCTCGCCATCCGCGAGCGACTCGCCCTCACGGCCGAGGCGGGCGCGACGCTGCTCGCGCGCGCGCGCGAGGCCGGCGCGGAGGAAGTGGCCGTGCTGGCGACCTGCGGACGCACTGAGCTCTACGCCGCCGGCCGCGACGTCCCTCCCGACGCCGACGCGCTCGCCACCCTCCTCGCCGAGGCGGGCGACGCGCCGCTCGCCGATCTCCAGCCGTACCTCGAGCGGCGGCACGGCCGCTACGCGATCGTGCATCTGTTGCGCGTGGCGAGCGGGGTGGATTCGCTGGTCGTCGGCGAATCGGAGATCCTCGGCCAGGTGGCGCGGGCCGGCGAGCGTGCGGAGCGCGCGGGCGCGAGCGGCCCGGTCCTGGCTCGCGTGTTCGGCGCCGCGGTGCGCGCGGGGCGGCGCGCCCGCGCCGAGACTGCCATCGGGGCGAAGGCGACGAGCGTCCCGGCCGTCGCCGTTGAAGAGGCTCAGCGCGTCCTCGGAACCCTCGCGGGACGCGTCGTGCTGGTGCTCGGCGCGGGAGAGACCAGCCAGCTCGCGGTGCGGGCGCTGATGGCGCGGGGCGCGGCGCCCCCCCTCATCATGAACCGCACCCTCGCGCACGCCGAGGCACTGGCCGCCGCGTTCGCGGCGAGGGTGGCCCCGCTGGACCGGCTCACCGCGGCGCTCGAGTCGGCGGACGTCGTGGTAGCGTCCACCGGCGCCCCGCAAGCGCTGCTCGCGGCCGACGACGTCCGCCGCGCCATGCGGGGCCGGCGCGACCGGCCGCTCGCGATCGTGGACATGGCGGTCCCGCGTGACGTGGACCCCGCGGTGCGAGACCTGCCGGGCGTGCATTACTTCGATCTCGACGACCTGGCGCGCGCGGCGGAGGAGAACCTGAACGGTCGCCGCGCCGAAGTGCCGCGCGTCGAAGCCATCGTTGCCGAAGAAACGGAGCGGGTCCTCGACTGGATGCGGACCGCGTCGGTGACGCCGGCGATCGCGAGCCTGCGCAGCCGCGCCGAAGCGATCCGCGAGGCGGAGGTCGTGCGCGCGCTGCGCCGGCTGCCGCGGCTCTCCGAGCGCGAGCGCCGCGCGCTCGAGGCGTTCAGCAAGAGCCTCGTCAAGAAGCTTCTCCACGATCCGACGAGCGTGCTGAAGGCGGAGGCCGGCAATGGCCGCGCGGCCGAGCTGACTGCGGCGCTGCGGCGTCTCTTCGCGCTTGACGCGGGGGATCCGGACCGGCGGGAGCCGTGAAGGCGACGGCCAGGGCGGTGGTGCGCGTCGGTACGCGCGCCAGCGCGCTCGCCCGCCGGCAGGCGGAGTTGGTCGTCGCGGCCCTGTGCGCCGCCCACCCCGACCTCGCTTGCGAGATCGCGACCGTCACCACGCGCGGCGACCGCGACCTCGAGTCTCCCCTTCCCGCCATCGGTGGCAAAGGCGTCTTCACGGCCGAGCTCGAGGAGGCGCTCCGCCGCGGCACGGTCACCATCGCGGTCCACAGCCTGAAAGACCTTCCGACCGAAGAGCCGCCGGGCTTGGTCGTCGCCGCGGTGCTCGAACGAGCCGACCCCCGCGACGTGCTGGTCTCGCGCTCGCGAGGTACGCTGGCGGAGCTCCCGACTGCGCCGGCCGTCGGAACCAGCAGCCTGCGGCGCGCGGCGCAGGTGCTGGCGCTCAGGCCGGACGCGAGGCTGCTCCCGCTGCGCGGCAACGTGGAGACGCGGGTGCGCAAGGCCATGGACGGCCTAGGCCCGTACGACGCGATCGTGCTCGCCGCGGCGGGGCTCGAGCGGCTCGGCCTCGCGGACGTCGCCGCCGAGCGCTTCGCGCCCGATCGCTTCCTTCCCGCGCCTGGCCAGGGCGCGGTCGCGATCGAGTGCCGCCGCACCGAGCCGTTGCTCGATTTGCTCCGGGCCGTGAGCCACCCGCCGACCTGGTCCGCAGTCACCGCGGAGCGCGCGTTCCTCTCCGGTCTCGGCGCCGGTTGCACCGCGCCGGTCGCCGCGTTCGGCCGGGAGGAAAGCGGCCGCCTAATCCTCGACGGGCTGGTGGCTTCGCAGGACGGCAGACGCGTCGTGCGGGTGCGGGCCCAGGGTGACCCGTCCGAGCCGGCCGTCCTCGGCGCGCGCCTCGCGGCGGACGCGCGCGAGGCTGGGGCCGAAGCGCTGCTCGCGGCGGGAGGCGGCTCGTGACCGGCGCGCCGCGCGAACGGCGCCAGCTCGTCCGCTTCGCTTTCTACCGGCTCGATCCCGTTTTCCGGCGCCTGCCCGCCGCCGAGCAGCGGCAGCACAAGGAGGAGTTCGCCGCCACCATCTCCGCCTTCGCCGAGCGCGTGCTGTTGCGGTCGTACAGCCTGGTGGGCGTGCGCGGCGACGCCGACTTCATGCTCTGGCAGGTCGCCGAGGAGCTGGACACGCTGCAGGCCCTCCAGACGGCGCTCAACCGGACGCGACTCGGCGCCTACCTCGCCGTGCCGTACAGCTACCTGGCCATGACGCGCCGCTCCATCTACGAGATCCGGGACGCGGAGCCGGGACACACGGGGCTGGTGATCCGGCCGAGCCAGGCGCGCTACCTGTTCGTCTATCCCTTCGTGAAGACGCGCGAGTGGTACGCGCTGCCGATGGGCGAGCGCCAGGCGATGATGGAGGAGCACATCGCGGTCGGCCGGCGCTTCCCCAGCATTCGGCTCAACACGACGTACTCGTACGGACTCGACGACCAGGAGTTCGTCGTGGCGTTCGAGGGCGACGACCCCGCGGAGTTCCTGGACCTCGTGATGGCGCTGCGCGAGAGCCAGGCCTCGCGCTACACGCTCCGGGACACCCCGACGTTCAGCTGCATCCAGATGCCCATCGCCGACATGCTGGACGCGTTGGGGGGCGAGGCGATGGGCGCCGATGCCGCGCCCGCGCCCCGGGCCGACGGCTTGGTCGCGGCCTGCGCGCTCCGGGACCTGCCGCCGGGGGCGAGCCGTCGCGTGGTCGCGCGGGGCGAGGTGGTGGCGGTCTTCAACGTCGGCGGCCGCGTCTTCGCGATCGGCAACCGATGCACCCACGCCCGCGCGTCGCTCGCCGACGGGACCGTGGACGCGGCGACCGCCGTAGTGACGTGCCCCTGGCATGCCGGTCGCTTCGAGCTCGCGACCGGCCGGGCGATCGACGGCCCTCCCAAGGCGGCGGTGCCGGTCTACCCCGTGCGGATCGAGGACGGCACGGTGCTGCTCGGTGTGCCAGAGATGACCGTTGCGGACTGACACCACGGCCGTGCTCCTCATGGCGTACGGCGGCCCCGACTCGCTCGACGACGTGGCCCCCTACCTCGCCGACGTGCGCGGCGGCCGCCCGACGCCGCAGCGCTTGGTCGAAGAAGTCCGCTCGCGCTACGCCGCGATCGGCGGCCGTTCGCCGCTGCTCGCCCGGACCCGCGAGCAGGCCGCCGCGCTCGCCACGAGGCTCGGCCCCGCTTGGCGCACCGCGGTCGGCATGCGGCACTGGAAGCCGTACATCGCTGAGGCGCTGGACGCACTCGCAGCGGAAGGCGTGCGGCGCGTGATCGCCTTGCCGATGGCGCCGCACTTTTCCGACCTGAGCGGCGGGGCGTATCGTCGCGCCTGCGAGACCGCGCCGGCGGTGCGGCGGGGAGACGTGCAGCTGGCGTTCGTGCCCGGATGGAGCGCGCACCCGGGATTCATCGACGCGGTGGCGGAGCGAGCGGGCGCCGCCCTGGACGCGCTCGGGGACCGCCGCGCCACCACCCTGGTCGTCTTCTCTGCCCACAGCCTCCCGGAACGGATCATCGATTCCGGCGACCCGTACGCTGAGAACTTCGCCACCAGTGTCGCCCGCGTGGCCGAGCGGCTCTGCCTCGCCGGCTTCCGCCTCGCGTTTCAGAGCGCCGGTGCCACGCGCGACCGCTGGCTCGGTCCCGACGTGGCCGTGGTCATGGGCGACGCGTCGGCGGCGGGCTACGAAGGGGTGCTCGTCGTTCCGATCGGGTTCGTGTGCGACAACGTCGAGATCCTCTACGACGTGGACGTGGCCTATCGCGGGCACGCCGTGCGCCTGGGACTCGACTTTTCCCGATCGGAATCCTTGAACGCGAGCCCGCGGCTCGTCGCAACGCTCGCGGACCTGACGCACGTGGCCGCTCGCGAGGCCGGCTGGTCGTGAGTGCGGTCCTCGTGGTGGGCGGCGGCATCACCGGTCTCGTCGCGGCGCACGCCGCGACGCGTGACGGTCACGACGTGACGCTGCTCGAGGCGAGCTCGCGACTCGGCGGGCTGATCCTCACCGAGCGCGTGGACGGGTTCCTCGTCGAAGCAGGCCCCGACGCCTTTCTCGCCGGCCGGCCCGAGATCCCGGCGCTGGTGGGCGAGCTCGGGCTCGCCGGTGACCTCCTCGCGCAGCGGGTCCGCACGATTCTCCTGGGCGATGGTGGCGAGTTGGTTCCTCTGGCGCCGGGCGCGGCGGCGGCGGTGCTCGAGCTCGCTACGAGCGAGCGCGAGGCGGCCGCCGGGTTCACGACCCTGCGCGGCGGGCTGGGCTCGTTGATCGCCGCGCTCGCCGCGCGACTCGGCGATCGCGTCCGGCTTGGAGCGCGGGCTCGCGCGGTGGTGCGCGACGGGGCTCAACTCTTGGTGGACGTCGAAGGTAGTCCGGGCCTCGTCGCCGACGCAGTCGTCCTCGCCCTGCCCGGCCATGCCGCCGCGCCGCTGCTCCGGGAGATGGACCCGCTTCTCGCCACGATGCTCGGCGCGCTCGAGTACCGCTCATCGAACACCGTCGCCCTCGCCTACGATGCCAGGGACGTGGGACACGCGCTGGACGCCTCCGGCATGGTGGTGCCGCGCGAGGCGGCGCGGGCGGTCGTGGCGTGCACCTTCGCCTCGTCGAAGTTCGAGGGCCGCGCGCCGCAGGGCGGGGTGCTGCTGCGCGCGTTCGTGGGGCGCTGCGGCGCCCGAGAAGTGGAGGAGGAAAGCGACGAACGGATCGTGGATGTGGCGCGCGCGGACCTCGAGCCGCTGTTGCGCATCACGCGCGCGCCGCGTTGGTCGCGCGTGTACCGCTGGCCCCGCGCGCTCCCCCGGCCCGACGCGCGGGACGGCGAGCCGCGCCACCTGATCCGCGAGCGCGCGCTCAGGGCCGGCGTCGTGCTGGCCGGATCGGCGGAGGGCGGAGCCGGGCTCTCCGACGGCGTGGCGAGCGGCCGGCGCGCCGCGACCGCCATTCGCGAGGTAGCGGTCGCGTCGTGACCAGGCGTATCCGCACCTACCGCGAGCTTTCGGGCGAGGACCGCTCCGGCATCGTGGCCCAGGTGGTCGCGCAGCAGGACCGGGTCCGCGAACGTCTCCGCGCGGTACGGCACACCGTCGCCGTCATGAGCGGCAAGGGGGGCGTGGGCAAGAGCTTCGTCACCGCGCTCCTCGCGGCGGCGCTGGCGGAGGCCGGCAAGCGTGTGGGCGTGCTGGATGCCGATCTTCAAGGTCCGACGGCGGCGAGAATGCTGGGCGTCGGGCGGGAGCCGCTCGCGGTGCGCGACGACGACGTCGTGCCCCCCGAAGGCGCGCGGGGCGTGCGCGTGATCTCCAGCGACCTCCTCCTAGCCGAGGGCGCGCCGCTCAAGTGGAAGGAGCCGGGCGAGGCGCGGTTCGTCTGGCGCGGCACACTCGAGGCGGGGATGCTGCGCGAGTTCCTGGCCGACGTGGCCTGGGGCGAGCTCGACCTCCTGCTGGTGGACCTCCCGCCGGGGACCGACCGCCTCACCACCCTGATGGAGCTTCTTCCCGGGCTCACCGGCGTGCTGGCCGTAACCATCCCGTCCGACGCCTCGCTGCGGGCCGTGGCCCGCTCGCTCCAGCTGGCGCGCGAGGGCCGCATCCGCATTCTCGGCATCGTGGAGAACATGGCCAACTACCGCTGCGCGCACTGCGGCGCTCAGGGCCCGCTCATGACCGGCGACGCCGCCGATAGGCTCGCCGCCGAGGCCGCGGCCCCGGTGCTCGCGCGCCTCCCGTTCGATCCGGCGGTGCAGGCGGCCGTGGACGGGGGCCGGATCGGCGAGCCGGCCGACCCGGCCTTCGCAGCGCTCGCCGCGGCCCTGCTCGCTCGGGTGGAGGGCGCATGAAGTTCCTCTGCGTCGACTGCGATCAGCGCATGGTCTTCGAGGAGCGGCAGCTCCCGGGCGATGGCACACTGGCGGTCGCGTTTCGGTGCCCGGCCTGCGGGCGCACCGTTGCCCTGTTGACGAATCCCTGGGAGACGCAGCTCGTCTCGTCGCTGGGCGTGATCATCGGCGGCCGCACGGTGCCGGAGCAGCCGATGGAGCTGACCCGCACCACCACCGAAGGAGGGCGCGAGGGCGCCTTCGCCGACGCCGAGCCCGGTGAGGAGCGGCGCGATTCCACGCCCGGCGGCGCGCCAGCCCGTGTCACCTGGGACGACCGGGCGACGCAGCGCCTCGCGAACGTGCCGTCGTTCGTGCGCGGGATGGTGAAGCGCATCTACGCCGACTACGCGCTCGAGCGCGGTATCGCGGTCATCACGCCCGAGGTGATGGACGCCGCCCGCAGCGACCTCGGCCTCGAGGGGATGTAATCGGTGGCCGACGTCGAGCGGCGGCAGGAGCCGGAGACCGCGGGCGCCTCCGCCGGACACCGGGACGGCACGCCTCCCGCGGAGCCCTCGACGCGGACGGCCGAATTCGAGGAGCGCCAGGTCGGCGACCTCCGGATCCGCATCGACCGGACGCTGTGCGTCGGCTTCGCCGACTGCGTGAAGGCCGCGCCCGACGGCTTCGTGGTCGCCGAGGACGGCATCACGGTCTTCGTGAACCCGGAGCGCGTCGATCGCGCGACGCTCGTCGAAGCGTGCGACGTCTGCCCCGTGGACGCGATCACGGTGTGGGATCACGCCGGCAATCAGATCGTGCCCTGACCAAGACGTGCGCCCGCTTTCCGGCCGCCGCATCGTGGTGACCCGCCCTGCCGATCGGGCCGCGCGCCTGATCGAGCGCCTGCGCGCCCGCGGCGCGGAGCCGATCCCGTTCCCCACCATCCGCTTGACGCCCGCCGATCCCGCGCCCCTCGACGCGGCGATCGCCGCACTCGACACGTTCGACTGGGTGATTTTCACCAGTCGGGAGGGCGTCGACGCGTTCTTCCGGCGGCTGGATGCGCGCGGCGGGATGCCCGCCGCGCTAGCAGGCTCCGGAGGACGGGCATCGTCGGCGGGCGTGGGGAGGCTCGGCATCGCGGCGATCGGCCCGGCGACCGCCCAGGCGCTCCGCGACCATCGCGTCGAGCCCGCCCTCGTCCCGCGCGAATACGTCGCCGAGGCCCTCCTCGAAGCGCTCGGCGACGTGCGTGGGCTGCGGATGCTCCTCCCGCGCGCCGACATCGCCCGCAAGGCGCTGGCCGACGGCCTGCGCGCGCGGGGCGCCGAGGTCGTCGAGGTCGCCGCCTACCGCACCGTGGCGAGCGGCGCGCCGCCCCCCGCGCTGGAGGGCGTGGACGCGATTACCTTCACCAGCTCCTCGACGGTGCGGCACTTCGTGGAGAGCGGCGCGGACTTTGGCCGCGCCAAGATCGTGTGCATCGGCCCGGTCACCGCGGCCACGGCGCGCGAGCTCGGCCTGCCCGTTCACGCCGTGGCCAGCGAGTACACTGAAGACGGCCTCATCGAGGCGCTGGAAGGAGTGTTCACCGCGTGAGCAGGTTCCCCGCGACCCGTCTCCGCCGCTGGCGCCGCACCCCCGCCCTGCGCGCGATGACGCGCGAGGCGACGGTGGCCGCGAGCGACTTCGTCTATCCCCTCTTCGTCACCGCCGGCGCGACCGTCCGTCGGGAGGTGCCCAGCATGCCCGGCGTGCACCAGCTTTCCGCGGACGGCGAGCTGGAGCGCGAGATCGCGGAGGTCGCCGACCTCGGGATCGGCGCCGTCATCCTCTTCGGCCTTCCGGCCACCAAGGACGGCCAGGCCACCCAGGCTTACGCCGCGGGCGCGCCGGTCCAGCGCGCCATCGGTCTCATCAAGAAGGCGGCGCCGGAGCTGGTGGTCATCACCGACGTCTGCCTCTGCGAGTACACCGACCACGGCCACTGCGGCATCATCAGGGAAGGTGTGGTCGACAACGACTCCACCCTCGACCTCCTCGGCAAGGTGGCCGTGAGCCACGTCGCAGCCGGCGCGGACGTCGTGGCGCCCAGCGGGATGATGGACGGGATGGTGGGCGCGATCCGTGCCGCCCTCGACGCGGCGGGCCACGCCGACACCGCGATCCTGAGCTACGCGGTGAAATACGCCAGCGCCTTCTATGGCCCCTTTCGCGACGCCGCCCAGAGTCCGCCCGCCTTCGGCGACCGGAAGAGCCACCAGATGGATCCCGCGAACGTGCGTGAAGCGCTGCGCGAGTGCGAGCTCGACGTCGGCGAAGGCGCGGACGCGCTGATGGTGAAGCCGGCCCTGCCCTACCTCGACGTCGTGCGCGCGGTGCGCGAGAGGTTCCCGCTCCCGCTCGCCGCGTACAACGTGAGCGGCGAGTACGCGATGGTGAAGGCGGCGGCCGCGAAAGGCTGGCTCGACGAGCGCGCGTGCGTGCTCGAGCTGCTCACCGGCATCCGGCGCGCCGGCGCGGACCTGATTCTGACGTACCACGCCAAAGACGCCGCGCGCTGGCTGCGGGAAGCGTGACGCCGGCCAGGCCGCGCCAGGTCGCGCACGCCGCCGCGCGCCGCAGTTCCGCTCGGGGCTCAAGCCATGGCTGAGCTTCTGGATCAGGTCCGAGCCGTGCTCGCCGACCGTTACGCGGTCGAGCGAGAGCTGGGGCAGGGCGGCATGGCCACCGTCTACCTGGCCGCCGATCGCAAGCACCACCGCTCAGTCGCCATCAAGGTCCTGAATCCGGAGCTGGGCACGATCCTGGGCCCCGAGCGGTTCCTGCGCGAGATCGAGATCGCCGCCGGGCTCACCCATCCGCACATCCTGCCTCTGCTCGATTCCGGGGAGTCCGGGGGCTTGCTTTACTACGTGATGCCCTTCGTCGAAGGGGAATCGCTGCGGGATCGGCTGAGTCGCGAGAAACAGCTCCCCGTGGCCGAGAGTGTGCGGATCGCGCGGGAGGTCGCGGCCGCGCTCGCGTACGCGCACAGCCGCGACGTCGTGCATCGCGACATCAAGCCGGAAAACGTGCTCCTCTCGGGCGGGGAGGCCGTGGTGGCGGATTTCGGGATCGCCCGTGCGGTGACCGCGGCCGGCGGTCAACGGCTGACCGATACCGGCGTCGTCATCGGGACGCCGGCATACATGAGCCCGGAGCAAGCGACGGCCGAACGCCAGCTCGACGGACGCAGCGACACCTACAGCCTGGGCTGCGTGTTGTACGAGATGTTGGCCGGCCAGCCACCGTTCACCGGCCCCACGGTGGAGAGCGTCGTGCACCAGCACCTGGCCGCCGACGCGCCGGCGGTCACGGCCATACGCTCGACGGTGCCGGCCGCCGTCGCGGCGGCCATTGGGCGGGCGCTGGCCAAGGCGCCGGCGGACCGATTCGCAACCGCCGCCCAGTTCGCCGAGGCGCTCGCGTCGGCTGCTGAGGGGACCGTCCCGCCGTTGGTGGTGCGGCCACGCCGCGCCAGGTGGTTGAAGCTCGGGGCCGGCCTGGGGCTGGCGGCCGCCGCCGCCGTTGCGGTGCTGCTGGGGCGGAATCGGTCCCCCGTCATCGCGGCGGCGTCGGTGGTCGCGGTCGTGCCGTTCGCTCCCACAACGCCCGACACCGGCCTCACGCGCCTCGGTCGCGATCTCGTCGTCACGCTCAGTGCCAACCTCGACGGCGTCGGCGAGATCCGCACCGTAGATGCCCTGACGATCCTCGCGCACACGGGGGATCCGAACCAGAGCTTCACGCGAGATGACGCCGCTGCGCTGGCGCGGCGGCTCGGGGCGAGCAGTGTGGTTCAGGGCAGCCTGCTCCGCGCCGGCGCGGCGGTCCGCCTGGAGCTCGGCCTGTTTCAGACGGATCGCGATGCCGAGGTGGCGCATGCGTCCGTGGTGGCGTCGCCTGGCGACTTTAACGCCCTGACGGATTCGGTCACCTGGGCGCTGCTCCGGCAGATCTGGCGCGCACGTGAGCCGCCGACACCGAGCCTGAGCGCCGTGACGACCCGCTCGCTGACGTCGCTGCGGGCGTTCCTCGAGGGCGAGCGGGCCAGCGTGGATGGACGCTGGCCCGAGGCCGAAGCGGCCTTCGCCCGTGCCATCGAGGCGGATTCCGCCTTCTGGCTCGCCTACTGGCGATATGCTTACGCGCGCAACTGGAATCTCCTGGAACCGGACACCGCGATCGTCAGCGCCTACCGACGGCATCGCGACGCGCTGCCCGAACGTGAGCGTCTGCTCGTGGAAGCGGAGCTGGCCGACAGCGCCAGCGCCCGCCTGGGGCTTCTCGAGGAAGTCACGCGTCGTTTCCCGGACTATTGGCCGGGGTGGATGGAGTACGCCGACTGGCTGGTGCACTTCGCGCCCCTGCTGGAGCCGGTGAGCGAGAGGGCCCGCGCGGCGCTGGAGCGAACCATCGCCCTGAACCCCCGCTTGGTGCCCGCATGGACGCACCTGGCCTGGATGGCGGTGATGGAGGGCGACAGCGTTGCGCTGTCACGGGCCGTCACAACCCTCCAGCGGCTCGGTGCGCCGACGACTGGTCACACGCTTGCTCAATACGAAAGTCCCCGCGTTTTCCGCGTGCTGGACCGACTGCTGCGCAACGGCGGCGCCGCCGACCCTTCCCTGGTGGATTCCGCCGTCGCCGCGATGACCGCGAACGACGCCCTATGGCTCTGGTTCGGGTTCCCCGCAGCCCAGATCAAAGTGAGTCGCCAGGTGCAGCGCCGCGGCGTCCCGGCGCCCGAGTCGGCGTTCCAACTGTGGTTGATCGCGATGTCGTGGGCGGCCCGGGGCGCGTGGGACTCTGCGGCGGTCGCGCTGGACGACTACGTCCGCGCCGACCCCGGGGGGCGGGCTGCGCTCCGCGCGTACGGTCTCGCCGTGGCCGGCGTGTGGCTCGGCGCGCTGAACGAAGCCGCGGCGGTGCACTTCCGGAGCGCGGCCGTGCGAGACACCGCGCACGAGAGCCCCGCCGCGCACTCCGAGCGCGCCTGGCTGGACGGGTTCATGGCCGCCACCCGCGGCGATCCGGCACGGGTCGCCGCCGCGCGGGCAGCGCTCCGCCGATCCACGGACTCGGCCGCGGCCCTGCTCGAGGGCTCGCTGAGCACATTCGAGACGACGATGTCCGGCGCGCCAGCCGCTGCGGGCCGGGCGCTCGCCGCCCTGGAGCGCGAACGGGCAGAGCGCACACTGGCGCTCACCGATCCCGACGGGCTGGGCGACAACCATCCCTTCGTGAGGGCGCTCGATCGCCTGGCCGCAAGCCGCTGGCTCCTGGCGGCGGGCGACACCGCCACGGCGCTCGCGCTGCTGGCGTGGCACGACGAGGTGCGTATCCCCATGGCCGCCTTTGTGAGCAAGGTGCTCTCGGGGCTCGTGCATCTCGAGCTGGCGCGCATCGAGGCCGCACGCGGTCGCGTCGCAGCGGCGAGGGTCCACTACGAACAGTTTCTTCGGCGCTACGACATGCCGGTTGCCGCGCACCGGCATCTGGTGACCGACGCGCGCCGCGCGCTCGGCGAGATGCGGTGAATCGGTGTTGACAGCTTGCCACGCCAAAGACGCCGCGCGCTGGCTGCGGGAAGCGTGACGCCGGCCGAACCGCGCCTGCTCGCGGCCTGCCGCCGCCGGCCCGTAGACAGGATTCCCGTCTGGTTCATGCGCCAGGCAGGGCGGTACCTCGCCGAGTACCGCGCGGTGCGCGCCAAGCACTCGATCCTCGAGATCTGCCACACGCCCGAGCTCGCGGCCGAAGTCACGCTGCAACCCGTCGAGCACCTGGGCGTAGACGCCGCGATCCTCTTCGCCGACATTCTGCTCCCCGTCGAGCCCCTCGGCCTCGGTCTCTCGTTCTCGGAAGGCGCCGGCCCCCTGATCGAGCGGCCCATCCGCGCGCCCGAGGACGTGGCCGCGCTTCCCGACGTGGACCCGCCGCGCGATCTCGGCTTCGTGGTCGAGGCCGTCGCCGCCTGCAAGCACGCGCTCGCCCAGCGCGCGCCCGGCACACCGCTCATCGGGTTCGCGGGCGCTCCGTTCACGCTCGCCAGCTACGTCATCGAAGGCGGCAGCTCGCGCAACTTCACCCTGACGAAGCGGTTCATGTACCAGCACCCCGAGGCCTGGCACGAACTGCTCCGCCGGCTCGCCGACCTGGTGGGCGGACTCCTCGGCGCACAGGCGCGGGCCGGCGCCGACGTCGTGCAGCTGTTCGACTCGTGGGTCGGATGCCTGGCGCCGGAGGACTACCGGCGCTTCGTGCTCCCGCACAGCCGCCGCGCCATCGAGCTCGCGCAGGCGGCCGGCGTGCCGGTCATCCACTTCGGCACGGATACGGCCACGCTGCTCGAGCTCCTGGTCGAGGCCGGCGGCGAGGTGATGGGCGTGGACTGGCGCATCCCGATCGACCAAGCGTGGGCGCGCACCGGCGACCGCGCCGTGCAAGGCAACCTGGACCCCGCTGCGCTCTTCGCGCCCCGCCCCGAGCTCGAGACCCGCGTCCGCGACATCCTCCAGCGGGTGGGGGGGCGCCCGGGCTTCATCTTCAACCTCGGCCACGGCATCCTGCCGGGCACGCCCGTCGACAACGTCCGCGCGGTCGTTGACCTGGTGCACGCCTTCGCGTGAGCACCGAGCGCTCCGCGGCCCTGTTCAGAGAAGCGCTGGCGCTCCTGCCCGGCGGGGTGGACAGCCCCGTCCGCGCGTTCAAGAGCGTCGGCGGGACGCCACGCTTCATCGAGCGGGGCGAGGGCGCCTGGCTCGTGGACGCGGACGGCAACCGCTACGTGGACTACGTCCTCGCGTGGGGGCCGCTCATCCTCGGCCACGCGCCGCCCGCTGTGGTAGAGGCGGTGGAGCGGGTCCTGCGGCGCGGCACGGCGTTCGGCGCGCCCACCGCGCTCGAGACTGAGCTCGCGAGCCGCATCGTCGCGACGTTTCCGTCCATTCAGATGGTGCGGTTCGTGAATTCGGGCACCGAAGCCGCCATGAGCGCCTTGCGTCTTGCCCGCGCGTTCACCGGTCGCGCGAAAGTGATCAAGTTCGAGGGATGCTACCACGGCCACGCCGATGCCTTCCTCGTCCAGGCCGGCTCGGGTGTCGCGACCCTCGGCTTTCCCGACTCCCCGGGCGTGCCTCCAGCCACGGCCGCCGACACCCTCGTCGCCCCGTTCAACGACCTCGTCGCCGCGCGACGGCTCTTCGAACAGCATCCGAACCAGATCGCCGCGATCATCCTAGAGCCCGTGGTGGGCAACATGGGCGTGGTGCCGCCGGCGGACGGCTTCCTGGCCGGCCTGCGCGACCTCACCACCACTGCGGGCGCGCTCCTCGTCTTCGACGAGGTGATGACCGGCTGGCGCGTTCACCCCGGGGGCGCGCAGGGCCTCTACGGCGTCGCGCCCGACCTCACCTGCCTCGGCAAGGTCATCGGGGGCGGGCTCCCGGTCGGCGCGTACGGCGGGCGACGCGACATCATGGAGATGGTCGCGCCCGCCGGACCCGTGTACCAGGCGGGCACGCTGTCCGGCAATCCGCTCGCGATGGCCGCCGGCATCGCCACCCTCGACGCCCTCGCCACGCCGGGGGTGTGGGAGCGCGCCGAGCAAGCCGCCTCAGCCGCCGAGACCACCCTGCGCGAAACCGCACAGCGCGACGGAGCCGCGCTCATGGTGCAACGTGTCGGCACCATGTTCACCCCATTCTTCACGGATCGTCCGGTGAGTGACTTCGCCGCCGCGAAAACCGCCGACCGCGAGCGCTATGCCGTGTTCTTCCACCGGATGCTTGAGGCCGGCGTCTATCTGCCGCCCTCGCCGTTCGAGGCCGCCTTCGCGTCGACCGTTCACGGCGAGACCGAAATCGCGGCCTTCGCCGAAGCCGCTCGGCGCGCCCTGTCAGGGCTAGGGCACTGAGCCGGCGCGCGTCCTCACCTCCTCACTTCCTCGCCACATCACCACATCACCACATCACCGTCCTTCGAGGTGTTGACACCGTTCGCTTGCGAACCCTATACTCGACTTTGATTCTCCCGTACATAATCGAAACACCTGACGCGGGCGTGCGATGTATCACGAGATCTTCGTACCCGTCGATAATTCCCAGCCTTCGGACTGGGCGGTTGATCGTGCGATCGAGCTGTGTCGGCGCTCGGGAGGCCGTATCACCGGGAATCACGTGTATGCCGCCCGCTTGCACGACGTGCGGTTCCGGCAGCTCGAGACCGGCTTGCCCGCCCGATTCCAGACCCCCGAGGAGATCAGGAAGCAGCGCAAGATCCACGACAAGCTCATCGAGAAAGGCCTCCAGCTCATCGCCGACAGCTTCCTCGACCAGCTCGGGAAGAGGTGCGAAGCCGCGGGCGTGAAGCTCGCGCGGCAGCTCCTCGAGGGGATCAACTACGAAGAGATCGTGAACGAGGTGAACCGCGGCCAGGGCCGGCTTCCGGGGCTGATCGGCTTCGATCCCAACCGTGCGGCGGGTTACGACGGCGGGGAGAAAGTCCGCAGCGACGTGAGGCTCGGCGAGGACGGCCGCATCGTGGCGGAGGACGAGGACCAGGCCGCGCGGCTGGTCGGGACGTCGCGACGGATATACGACCTCGTCGCGATCGGCGCGCACGGGCTGGGGCGCCAGGCGTACTCCCAGCTGGGCGGTGTGGTCGCCCGGGCGCTGCGCGGCGTCGAGAAGGACATGCTGATCGTGCGCGACGACCGCCCGTTCGAGGGCGGCCGGTTCATGGTCTGCGTGGACGGCTCGTCGTACGGCTACCAGGCGATGCGCGCGGCGCTCGAGCTCGCCGACGCCTTCGGCGGATCCCTGTACGTGTGCAGCGCCTTCGACGTGGAGTACCACCACGTCGTCTTCCACAACATCAAGGACGTGCTCTCCGTCCAGGCCTCGAAGGTCTTCAAGTTCGAGGAACAGGAGGAGCTGCACAACAACATCATCGACAAGGGGCTCCTGAAGCTCTGCCAGGCCAACATCAAGCGGGCCGAGGCCATGGCGCAGCAGTTCCCGGACGTCCCGGTCAAGACGCAGATCCTCATCGGCAAGCCGTTCCAGGTGATCATGCAGTGGGCCGCGGAGATCGAGCCGTCGCTGCTGGTCATCGCGCGGCACGGGGCGCACCGCATCGAGGGCACGGACCTGGGCTCGCAGGCCGAGAACCTGGTCCGCATCGCCCCCTGCAATACGCTGCTGGTCGGCACGACGGGGATCCGGCCCGAGGACATCCCGTGGATCGAGGAGGACGGTCAGGCGGGGTTGCCGTGGGCGCCGGAGGCCGAGGTCCGGATTCTGCGCGTGCCACCCTTTGCCCAGGGGATCGCGCGTCGCGCGGTGGAGGAGTACGTCCTGGAGCGCACCAACGGCGAGCCGCAGACGGTCACGAACCGGTGGCTGGACGAGGCGATCCGGAAGCTCCTTCCCACGCACATGCAGCTCATCATGGGCATCGGCACGGCCGAGGAGATCGCGCTCGCCGAAGTGAAGGCCACCGAGCAGATGACGAAGACGCTGGTGCTCGGCAGCGACGCGGACGTCGAGCCCGCCGGAGCCACGATCGAGACGAAGTGCCCGGTACCGCCGTATCACACCGCGACGCGACCGCGGACGGCCGCCGACCCGATCGTGTGGACCGAGGAGGCGTGGCAGCGGCTTCAGCTCGTGCCGCTCATCGCACGGCCGCTGGCCCGGAACACCGTCGAGCGCTTCGCGCGCCACCACGATATCTGGCGCGTGACGACCGGCGTGATGGACGACAACAAGCAGGCCATGATCGAAGCCGACGAGTTCGACATCGACACGATGATGGTCATGTTCACGGAGCTCCGTGCCAAGCAGATCCGCGCCGAGGCCGAAGGCCCCGACGCGCTCTCGCCCGAGATGCGCCGCTTCATCGAGGAGGCGAAGGCCCAGGGGATCACCCGCTGCCCCATCCGGGACATCGAGGAGCAGCTGGGGAAGTGCCCGGTGGACTTCAAGACGGTGAAGCCGGAGGACGCGAAGAAAGCGGTGGAGAAGTTGCTGGAAAGCATGCCCGGGGACGACTAGCTACTCATGGCGGAGATGGCGACGAGCGTACTTCTCGCCGCGGAGCGGGAAGCGCCCGCGGGGGAGTGTCTCCCGCACGTTGTCGCGTGGAACCTCACGCGGCGCTGCAATCTCCGCTGCTCCCATTGCTACATCTCCGCCGGCCCGTCCGAGTCCGCGGCCGGCGAGCTCGACACGGCGGCGTGCCGCCGCGTCATCGAGCAGCTGCTGGCGGTGAACCCAGCCCCGATGCTGATCCTGTCGGGCGGCGAGCCGCTGCTCAGGGATGACCTCCCCGCGATTGCGTCGTACGCCGCCCGGCGCGGCGCCACCGTCGTGGTGGGCACCAACGGGACGCTCCTCACCGAGGAGCGCATCGTCGGGCTCATGGAGGCGGGCGTCACCGGGGTGGCGGTGAGTGTGGACTCGCTGCGGCCCCGCTATCACGACAGTTTCCGCCGCAAGACCGACGCGCTGGCCGACACGATGGGCGCGATCGAGCGGCTCCGGACCCGCCGGCTCGACTTCATCGTGCAGACGACCGCCACCCGCGGGAACAAGAGCGAGGTGCCGGCGCTGATCGAGTGGGCCGCCGCACAGGGCGCCGTGGCGTTCAACCTCTACTTCCTGGTGCCGACGGGGCGCGGCGGCCAGCTCACGGATCTGACGGCGTCCGAGTACGAGGCGCTCCTGGGCGTGCTCGCCGATTACGAGCGCCGGTACCGCGGTGCCATGATGGTGCGCGCCAAGTGCGCGCCGCACTTCATCCGGCGCGTGTACGAGGAGTCCCCGGGCTCGCCCGTCCTCAACTACCAGACCCGCTGCCCCTGCGGGATCCAGTACTGCCGGATCACGCCCGAGGGCGCGATCACCCCCTGCCCCTACCTGCCCACGATCGCAGGAGACCTGCGCACCCAGACCTTCGGCGAGATCTGGAATGGCTCGCCGGTCTTCGCCGACCTCAGGCGGCGGGAGCTGGGCGGCAAGTGCGGGCGCTGCGAGTACCGCCTCATCTGCGGGGGATGCCGGGCGCGCGCCTTCGCCTCAACCGGCGATTACCTCGCGGCCGACCCGTCGTGCGTCTACGAGCCCCCGGGCGACCGGCCGCTGATCGAGCGGCCCGCGGTGGCGTACGGCACGCCTGTGGCGCCGACGCTGGCCTGGTCGCCCGAAGCGGAAGAGCGCATGCGCCGCATCCCGTCCTTCGTGCGCGGCGTGGTGATGAGGCGCGTGGAGGACTTCGCGCGCGCCCGCGGTCTCGGCACCGTCACGCCGGAGCTGCTGAGCGAGATCCGCGGCGCCATGCCAATCGACTTCTCCCGGCGCAAACCCTTCTTCGTGCGCGATGACTGACCTCTTCCCGTTCCTCCAGGCGGCGGCCGACACAGCCGGGGCCTACCACGCCTTTCCCGTCATCGGAAGCCGCGCCGCCACGTGGATCGCGGCCGAAGTCCACCTGATGTTCGCCGCCTTCGTCCTCGGCGTGCCGATGTTCGCCGTCATCACCGAGGCGGTCGGCATCTTCACCAAAGATGAGCGCTACCGGGAGCGGTACGACCGGCTCTCCAAGGAGTTCACGCGCCTCCTGCTGGTGGCCTACAGCGCCACCGCCATCTGGGGTGCGGTGCTCGTCTTCTTCCTCACCACGCTCTACCCGCGGTTCTGGAACCACATGACAGAGATCTTCCAGCTGTCGATGTGGATCTACGTCGGGCTGTTCTTCGTCGAGTCGTTCACCCTGTACCTCTACTACTACGGCTGGGACCGCTGGAACAAGGGCCGGGCAAAGTACTGGCATTGGACGCTGGGCATCCTGCTCAACGTCTGGGGCACCGCCGTCATGCTGATCGCCAACGGCTGGCTCACCTACATGATGAGCCCGCCCGCGGGCGTCACCGCGCAGACCCTGCCCTCCGAGGTCGGCCTCTGGAACGCCATCGCCAACGCTACCTGGATGCCGATCAACATCCACCGCCTCATCGCCAACGCCGTCTTCGGCGGATCGATCGTCGCCGCCTACGCGGCCTACCGCTTCCTCGCGGCCCGGACCGACGAGGAGCGCGCGCACTACGACTGGATGGGCTACGTCGGCAACTTCGTCGCGATCTCCACCTTCATCGTCCTGCCCTTCGCCGGCTACTGGCTGGGCCGCGAGTTTTACGAGTACAACCAGCAGCTCGGCATCACGATGATGGGCGGCTTCATGAGCTGGCTCTGGATCCTCCAGGCGTTCCTGATCGGCGTCCTGTTTCTGGCCGGCAACTACTACCTCTGGATAGGCATGGGCCGCATCCCAGGGGCCGAGCGTTACCGGCCGTACACCAAGTGGCTGCTCATCATCCTGATCCTTGGTGTCATCGTGTGGTCTACCCCACACACCATGATCGCGAGCCGCCAGGAGCTCGAGGCGATGGGTGGATCGCACCACCCCTTCCTCGGCGTGCTCGGCGTCATGAGCGCCAAGAATACCGCCGTGAACCTGATGATCCTCACCACCTTCCTGTCCTTCCTGTTCTACCGGCGCGCCAACAAGCGGCCCGTCGCGCCGTGGGCGAAGCAGGGGATGCTCGCCCAGTGGATCATGTTCGCGATCGCCGCGATGGTCGTGCTCTTCTTCGGCGTGTACGGTTACTTCGTGTCCGCCATCGTGCGCATCGGCTTCAGCGTGTACCAGGTGCTCGCCGTGCTCACCACCATCGTGGTGGTCACGACGCTGGACATCTTCCTGCTGCGCGGCGCGGAATCCAGGGGGGAGATCCGCTGGGGCCAGATGCCCGAACGCTCCCAGTACGCCCTGTTCATCCTGGCCGTGACGTTCACGTGGCTGATGGGGCTCATGGGCTTCGCGCGCAGCGGCATCCGCCAGCACTGGCACGTCTTCGAGGTCATGCGCGACACCAGCCCGGACGCGGTGACCCCCGCCCTGGGCTACGCCTCGATCATGATCAGCGTCTGCGTGCTCATCTTCCTGGGGCTGGTCTCGTTCATCTTCTGGCTCTCCGAGCTGGGCACCAAGCCGGCGGAGGCGCACGCCCCCGCGGCGCCCGCCCCCGGCGCGGGGCCGGCGACCGCTCCCGCGCCCGGGGACTGAGGCAACCATGTGGCGCACCAACCTCAAGATCGTTGGCCTGGTCGTAGCGGTGCTGGGGCTCTACACCCTGGTGGCCAATAGCATCCCGCAGCTCCAGTCGGAACTCCCGCAGGCCGTCGAGCTCTCGGGCGACGTCACTCCGGAACAGCTGGTCGCGGCCGGCGAGCGCATCTACAACGGCGCCGGCGGCTGCACCGCCTGCCACGGCCTGGGCACCCGCGCGCCCAACTTGCTCACCGACGAGGGCGGCACGGGCACCATCGGCGCGCGCTGCGGAAGCCGCGTGGCCGGGATGAGCTGTAAGGATTACCTCTACCAGTCGCTGACCGAGCCGGCCGTTCACGTCGTCGAAGGCTACCAGCCCATCATGCAGGACATGCGCCGCACCCTGCCCGCCGACCAGATCTGGGCGGTCATCGCGTTCCTGGAGAGCCAGGGCGGTACGATCGACGTGACGGCCGACGACGTGCGCTCCGCGCAGCAGCCCTCCGGAGGTGGAGGCGCCGCACCGCCGGCCGGCGCGACCGCCAGCCTCGATCCCCGCGAGATCATGACCGCCAACGGCTGCCTGGGCTGCCACAAGCTCGGTGACCAGGGTGCGGCCGTCGGCCCGCCGTTCGACGGCATGGGCGGCCGCCTCACGTCCGACTTCATCCGCACGTCCATCCTGAACCCTGGCGCCGCGATCGCGCGCGGCTACGAGGCCATGGCCGGCGTGATGCCCCCGACCTTCGGGCAGCAGCTCACCGCGGGGCAGCTCGAGGCTGTGGTGAGCTTCCTCTCGAGCCAGAGGTGAGCCCATGAGCGAGCCCACCCCCGGCGCCCGCGTCCGGTTTCCCCGCCTGTCGCCGGCCGAGCTGCGCGCCGCGCTCCGCCATCCGTTCTGGCAGGCGGTCGCGCTCCTCGTCGGCTCATACGTCCTCTTCAAATTCGGGGTCCGGTACCTGCCGCCGCTCCTCGGGATGAAGAGCGCCCCCGTACCGGCGAGCGTGCTCACGCAGTTCATGGTCACGGCCCTCGTCGGGATCCTGATCTACGTCAGCGACAGCGAGGACCGGTGGCGCCATTTCAAGGAGCCGATCCACGCCGGGCTCGTGGACGCCGACAAGAAGTGGATCCGTGGGACGCTACTGGTGCTGGTGCCTCTGACTGTGGCGTTCATGACGTACGAACGGGTGCGACCCAGCCTGGAGGCGGGCGCGCAGCTCCGCTCGATCCATCCCGCGCCACCCGGCACGATAACCTTCCGCGGCAAGACGATGGCCCTGGCGGGGCTGGAGAACCCGCTGCGCCAGCAGGGCAATCTAGCCGACCAGTTGGTCGAGGGGCGGCGGGTCTACTACGAGAACTGCGTCTTCTGCCATGGCGACCGGTTCGACGGCCTGGGCCACTACGGCCACGCCTTCAACCCCGCGCCGCTCTCCTTCACGGACCCCGGCACGATCGCCCAGCTCACCGAGAGCTTCGTGTTTTGGCGCATCGCCAAGGGCGGGCGCGGCCTGCCGAGCGAGGGCACGCCCTGGAACTCCGCCATGCCCGCCTGGGAGGACTTCCTGACGGAGGACGAGATCTGGTCGGTCATCATCTTCCTCTATGAACAGACCGGCTGGCACCCGCGCACGTGGGGGGAAGAGGGAGGCGCCGATGCGCAGCCGTAGGGCGCTGGCGGGAGCCGCGGCCGGCCTCGCCGCGGGTCTGGCCTTGCTCGCCGCGGCCGCCGCGCCGCGGCACCAGCAGCCCGCCACCCAGGCCGACGACGAGGGGCGCCGCGTTTACGACAAGTGGTGCGCGGGGTGCCACGGCGAGGATGGCCGGGGGGACGGCCCAGGGGCCGGACCCGTGCTCCCCAAGCCGCGCGACTTCACCCGCGCCCTCTACCAGGTCCGCACCACGGCGACCGGCGAGATCCCCACCGACGCCGACATCCGCCACGTCGTGGACGAGGGGATGCCCGGCACCAGCATGCCGGCCTGGAAGACCACCCTGTCGGGCGGCGAACGCGAGGCGGTCGTGCGGTACCTGAAGAGCTTCTCATCCGCCTTCGCGACCGCTCCGACGGCGCTCCGATTCGGACGGAATCCCGGCGGCGGCCGCGCGGCGGTGGACTCCGGAGGCGCGCTCTACCGCCGCATCGAGTGCTGGAAGTGCCACGGCGAGGCCGGGCGCGGCGACGGCAGATCCGCCCCGACCCTGAAGGACGACTTCGGCAACCCGATCCGCGCCACGGACCTCACGCAGAACTGGACGTTCAACGGCGGCGCTTCGGTGGAGGACATCTACCGAGTCCTCCGGACCGGGCTCGACGGCACGCCCATGCCCTCGTTCAGCGACCTCATCGAGGGCAACATCATCACCGACGACGACCTCTGGCGGGTCGCGACCTATGTCCGCAGCCTCTCGCCCGAAGAGCCTCCGCGCGTGCGCGACGTGGTGAGCGCGGCGCGGATCGAGGGCTCCCTCCCCGCCGGCCCGGACGACAGCGCCTGGGCGCGAGCGGACGGGTACTACTTCCCGCTGGTCGGCCAGGTGATCGTTAAGCCCCGCTGGTTCGCGCCCACGGTGAGCGGCGTCTGGGTGCAGGCGCTGCACAACGGGCAGGCACTGGCCCTGCGGGTCACCTGGCACGACCCGTCCCAGAGCCCGGACACGTCCTGGAACGTCTGGCGCGGTCGGATCACCCGCTCCATGACCTCCGACGACTCGGTGCCGGCGGACACCACTTCGCCCCTTCCCGACCGCCTGGCCGTGCAGTTCCCTGCCCGCGTTCCGAGGGGGATGGAGCGCCCTTACTTCCTCATGGGCAGCGCCGAACAACCGGTGTATCTTTGGCAGTGGGAAAGCGAGCCGAGGGCGGCCGCGGAGGGCCTGGCGAGGGGTGTGGGACAGTTCGAGCCGCTCGCGGGCGCCGCGGATACGTTGGCATCGGCCGCGGTCTACGATCATGGCGAATGGCGCGTCCAGTTGGTGCGGGCGCTGGCCACCGCCGACTCGGCCAACCAGTTGCAGTTCGTGCCCGGTCGCGCCATCCCCATGGCGATCTTCGCCTGGGACGGCTCGAACGGCGAGACGGGTACGCGGATGTCGGTCGGTTCCTGGGTTGCCATTTACCTGGGCGAGCCCGCGCGCGCGGGCACGTACCTGTGGCCGCTCTTGGCGATGCTCTCGACCGGCGGCCTGGGACTGGTGGTCATCGTGCGGGCGCAGCGGTCGGCAGGATCTTCGAAGCAACCTTCAGACACAGCGGATTCGGAGGCGGTATGAGCGGATGGCGCAGGGCGTCGGCGAAGATCGCGTTCGGGGCGTGGGTGGTGGCTGCCGGGTGCGGTAAGGGCGGGGAAAGCGGCGGTGCGGAGGGCGGTGCGGCGGCGGCCGCCACAGCGTTCCCGGTGGACACTACCACTGCTGCTACGATCACCGGCCGCATCGCCTTCACCGGGACCAAGCCCGCGATGCAGCGGATCGACATGAGCGAGGAGGCGACCTGCGCCCAGAAGCACCCCGATGGCGCCTTCACCGAGTCGGTTGTCGTCAACGACGACGGCACGCTGCGGAACGTCTTCATCTACGTGAAGAGCGGTCTCCCCGCGAACCTCACCTTCCCGGTGCCGAGCGCGCCGGTCGAGATCGACCAAGACGGCTGCGTGTACCTGCCGCACGTCTTCGGCATTCAGGTGGGCCAGACGCTCAGCATCAGGAACAGTGACGGCCTGCTGCACAACATCAAGGCCGTGCCCACGACCAACCGGCCCTTCAACATCAGCCAGCCGATGAACATGACCACGGCGCGCACCTTCGCGAGCTCCGAGATCATGGTGCCGCTGCAGTGCAACGTGCACAGCTGGATGAGCGCTTTCGTCGGCGTGCTGCCGCACCCGTACTTCTCAGTCTCCGGCGCCGACGGCGCGTTCCGGATCGGCCGCCTCCCGCCGGGAACGTACGAGATCGAGGCCTGGCATGAGCGCCTTGGCCCGCAGACCCAGACGGTGACGGTCGGGGCGAGCGAGACCAAGGACGTCGCGTTCACCTTCCGCGGCTCCTGAGGCCGCGGGCTCTTCGGCGCGGAGAAGCCTCATGCAGCATTGGTGGTTCCCGACCAGCGCCTCCAGCTACGGCGCGGAGCTGGACAATCTCTTCGTCCTGATCCTCTACATCACGGGGGCGGTGTTCGTCATCGTGGAGGTGGGCCTGCTGGTCTTCCTCGTCAAGTACCGGAAGCGCGAGGGCCGGAAGGCGGAATACATTGAGGGGAACACCACCGCCGAGATCGTCTGGACGACGATTCCCGCGGTCGTGTGCGTCTTCCTGGGCCTCTTCAGCCAGCCGCTCTGGTCGCGCATAAAGGACCCGGCGCGCATCCCGGCCGACGCCATCCCGCTCGAGGTCACAGCCAAGCAGTTCGAGTGGCACTTCGGCTATCCCGGCCCCGACGGGCAGCAGGGCACCGCCGACGATTACGGGAAGCGGAACGAGCTGCACGTCGTGGTGAACCAGAATTACCGGGTCCGGCTCCAGGCCGAGGACGTTATCCACAGCTTCTTCATCCCGGTCTTCCGCCTCAAGCAGGATGCGGTGCCGGGGATGCAGATCATGGCCTGGTTCAGGCCCACGCGGACCGGCCAGTTCGAACTGGCCTGCGCCGAGCTCTGCGGCCTCGGTCATTACCGCATGCGCGCGCGCGTCTTCGTGCACACCCCGGAGGAGTTCGCGGCCTGGCAGGCCAGCCAGATCGCGCCCACCACTCCGGCCGCCTCCGACACCACAGCGAGCAGCGGGAGGACCGCTAGATGACCACCGCAGGTGTGGCCGCCGAGCACCTGGAGCACGCGCTCCACGATGACCGGCCGTTCATCCGGAAGTACGTCTTCTCGACCGATCACAAGATCATCGGCATCCAGTTCCTCTTCCTGAGCCTGTTCTTCCTGCTGGTGGGCGGCGTCCTCGCGATGGTGATCCGCTGGCAGCTCGGGTTCCCGGGCAAGGCGATGCCGCTCCCCGGCGCGTGGCCAAGCACCATGGCGCCCGACGGCGTGGTGCTCCCCGAGTTCTACACCGCGCTGGTGACCATGCACGGCACGTTCATGGTTTTCTTCGCCATCATGCCGCTCTTGGTGGGGGTGTTCGCGAACTACCTGATCCCGCTCAAGATCGGGGCGCCGGACATGGCTTTCCCCAGGCTCAACATGTGGTCGTTCTGGTTGATGATCCCGGCCGGGGCGCTCATGGTGGCCGGTTTCTTCGTGGAGGGCGGCGCGGCGTCCTCCGGCTGGACCGGCTACGCGCCGCTCTCGGCCAACCCGGAGTACACCGGCGCCACGTACGGCCAGCAGCTCTGGTGCCTCAGCCTCATCGTCTTCGCGCTCTCTTCGCTGCTGGGCTCCGTCAACTACATCACCACGGTCGTGAACCTGCGCGCCCCGGGGATGACGTGGTTCCGGCTGCCGCTCTCGATCTGGGCGCTGTTCATCACCGCGATCCTCGCGCTCCTGGCGGTGCCGATCCTCGCCGGCGCCCTCATCATGCTCCTCTTCGATGTCGTCCTGCACACCAACTTCTTCCTGCCGGCCGGCGGCGGGCAGCCCCTGATGTGGCAGCACCTCTTCTGGTTCTTCGGCCACCCGGAGGTGTACATCCTGATCCTGCCGGCCATGGGTATCGCCTCCGACCTCATCGCCAACGGGTCGCGCAAGCCCATCTTCGGCTACCACTCGATGGTCTACGCGATCTGCGGCATCGCCTTCCTCGGCTGGGTGGTGTGGGGCCACCACATGTTCCAGAGCGGCATGAACCCGCGGCTCGGAACCACCTTCATGGTCTCGACGATGTTCATCGCCGTGCCGTCGGCCATCAAGGTGTTCAACTGGATGGGCACGATGTGGCGTGGGAATATCCACTTCACCACGCCGATGCTGAACGGAATCGCCTTCGTCGCGATGTTCACCATCGGCGGGCTCAGCGGCATCTTCATGGCCGCCACGCCGGCGGACATGTACATCCACGACACGTACTACATCGTGGCGCACATCCACTACGTCCTGTTCGGCGGCAGCCTCTTCGCGATCTTCGGCGGCATCTACTTCTGGTTCCCGAAGATGTTCGGGAAGATGATGAGCGAAAGGCTGGGCAAGATCCACTTCGCGCTCACGTTCGTCGCCTACAACCTGACGTTCTTCCCGATGCACATCCTAGGCATCGGCGGCCACATGCGGCGCATCTACGACCCGTCGCAGTACGAGTTCCTGCGCCCGCTCCAGCCGATGAACGAGTTCATCTCCTTGAGCGCGTTCGCGCTGTTCATCAGCCAGCTGCCGTTCATCTGGAACTTCTTCCACAGCCTCTTCTGGGGGAAGAAGGCCGACATCAATCCGTGGCACGACAACGGCCTCGAGTGGACGGCTCCTTCGCCCCCGCCGCACGGCAACTTCGAGACGACGCCGACCGTGTACCACGGCCCGTACGAGTTCAGCCGGCCCGACATGGAGCAGGACTACCTGCCCCAGAACCAGCCCCTCCCGGCCCCGCAGCCGGTCGCCCACTGAGGAGAACGACGCGCGATGTCGCACGCCGCCACGCACACCATTGAGCACGCCGAAGAAGGCCTGGGCGTCTACACCCAGAAGCTGGGGATGTGGGTCTTCCTCTGCTCCGAGGTGATGTTCTTCACGGCCCTCATCGGCTCGTACATCATCCTCCGCTGGGGCAGTGCGGAGAGCTGGCCGGTGCCGGCGGAGACGCTCAACATCCCCGTCACGGCCCTCAACACTTTCATTCTCATCTGCTCTTCGGTTTCGATGGTGAAGGCGTACGCGGCCGCCGTCCACGACGACCAACGCGGCCTCAAGCGCTGGCTGCTCACCACCGTGTTGGGCGGCGCCACGTTCGTCGGGGTCCAGGCCTACGAGTACATCCACCTGATCGGGAAGGGCTTCCTGCCGAGCTCGGGCCTCTTCGGGTCCACCTTCTACACGATGACCGGCTTCCACGGCTTCCACGTCACCTGCGGCGTGATCTCGATGGCCTACTGCACGCTGCGGGCCTTTCGCGGGAAGTACGCCGGCGGCAACTTCCACGGCATCGAGACCGTCGGCCTGTACTGGCACTTCGTGGACCTGGTCTGGATCATCCTGTTCACCATCGTCTATCTGTTCTAGGAGCCGCCGCGCCATGGCGACCGCCGAGCACAAGCATCCGAACTACATCGCCATCTGGATCTACCTGGCCGTGCTCACGGGGGTGGAGCTCGTAGTGGCGCTGCTCCACTTCCTGCCGCGCCAAATGCTGATCGGGGCGCTGATCTTCCTCGCCATCTGGAAGGCGCTGCTGGTGGCGCTCTACTTCATGCACCTCAGGTTCGAGCCCAAGCGGCTCGTCGTCATGGTCCTCGCGCCGCTGCCGCTCGCCGTCATTCTCGTGCTGTTCGTCATGACGGAGTTCGGCAAGTGATCGCCTTCCACCGTCTCCTCATCGGTACGGCGATCGTGTTCTGCGCCGGCTTCGCCGTGTGGGGGTGGCGGGAGTACCAGGCCGCCGGCACCACGTGGGCGCTCGCGTCGTCGCTCGCCTTCGGGGTCTTCGCGGTCGGGCTCGCCGTCTACCTCGCCATGTTGAAGCGGTTCCTCGGCCAATGACCGCTTCGCAGGACCACAACCGCTCCCTGCACCGCTACGCCGTCGCCGTCGCATGCGCCACCTTCGTCCTGGTCGTTGCGGGCGGCCTGGTGACGAGCACCGGCTCGGGCCTCTCCGTCCCCGACTGGCCGCTTTCCTTCGGGACGCTCTTCCCGACGATGGAGGGCGGCGTCCGCTTCGAGCACACCCATCGGCTCATCGCCGCGACCGTGGGGGCGCTGACGGTGGTCCTCGCCCTCTGGTTGGCCCGCCGCGAGCCCCGGGGCTGGGTTCGCGGGCTCGGCTTCGCCGCCGTGGGCGCCGTCATCGTCCAGGGCGTCCTCGGCGGGCTCACCGTGCTGTTCAAGCTGCCGGCGCCGATCTCGGTCGCCCACGCGAGCCTGGCGGTGGTCTTCTTCGGCCTCACCGCATCGCTGGCGCTCGTCACCTCGCCGAGCTGGCTCGCCCCGCCGCACCCCGAGTCCGACGCGGGCAGCCCGTCCACCCGGATCCTCGCCCTCACGACCGCGGCCGCGATCTATTTCCAGATCCTCCTGGGGGCGCTGGTGCGCCACACCGGCGCCGCCCTCGCGATTCCGGACTTTCCGCTCGCCTTTGGACGGCTCCTCCCGCCGATCACCTCGTCGCTGGTCGCCTACCAGCTCGCGCACCGCGCCGGCGCCGCCGTGGTCGGCCTCCTGGTGCTCTGGACCGCGATCCGGGTGCTGAGACGCCATGGCGCCCAGCCCCTGCTCCGCCGGCCGGCGCTCGCCCTGGTCGCCCTCCTCGGCTTCCAGATCTTACTCGGCGGACTGACGATCTGGACGCGGAAGGCGGTCATTCCCACCACCGCGCACGTGGCGACCGGAGCGCTGCTGCTCGTAACGTCGGTGATGCTCGCCCTGCGCGCCCAGCACCTCCTGTTGGCCCCGACGGGCGCGCACCAGGCGCTCGCCCCCCAGGGCGCGACCACATGAGCGCGTCGGTCGGGCTGCCGGCCCACCCGCTCGCCCGCGCGCGGCTCGCGGACTTTCTTGCCCTGACCAAGCCGCGGATCACGCTGCTGGTGGTCCTCACGACATCCGTCGGCTTCCTCGCGGCCGCGGGCAGCTCCGCCGATTTGGTGCTGCTCGTCCACACCCTCGCCGGCACGGCGCTAGTCGCCGCCGCCGCCAGCGCGCTCAACCAGGTCGCCGAGCGGGAAGCGGACGCCGAGATGCGCCGCACCGCGCGCCGCCCCCTGCCCGCCGGCCGGCTCGCGACCGGTGAAGCCGCCGTCTTCGGCGCGGCCCTGGCCCTTTCGGGCGCCCTGTACCTCGCGGCCGCGGTGAACCCGCTGGCCAGCGCCCTCGCGGTGCTGACCGCGGCGAGTTATCTGCTGCTCTACACGCCGCTCAAGAAGGTCACGTCCCTCGCCACCGTGGTCGGCGCCGTGCCCGGCGCCATGCCGCCCATGATCGGCTGGGCGGCGGCGCGCGGGACCCTCGGAGTGGAGGCGTGGATCCTCTTCGCGATCGTCTTCTTCTGGCAGATGCCGCACTTCCTGGCCATCGCGGCGATCTACCGCCACGACTACCAGCGCGCCGGTTTCCGGGTGCTTCCCGTCGTGGACCCCGCGGGCGCGAGCACCGGCCGGCAGTCCGCACTCTACGGCCTGGCCCTCATCCCGATCAGTCTGCTCCCCTCCTTCGTGGGCCTGGCGGGGCCAGGCTATTTCTTCGCGGCCCTCCTCCTCGGCATCGGGTTCGTGCTGCTCAGCGTCAGGCTCGCGCTCGATCCCTCGAGCCTTGGAAAAGCCCGCAGCCTGTTCAGGTTCTCCCTGATCTATCTGCCGCTCCTCTGGACGGCGCTGCTGGTCGGCTAGTGCCGCTACAACTGTTCGGCTGCGGTCAGTCGAGGGCTGAAGCCCTCGCTCGGCGTTGGCGCGTCCTGAAGGACGCCGCCTCGGGCACGCTTCAGCGTGCGCCGGAGGCCGAGCGAGCCCTTCAGGGCTCGACTGCCTCGGGTCACTAGCCCTCCCCCCCGTGCCGCTCGACCTCCTGCCGGCCGTCAACGCCACGTTGAACGGCGTCACCGCGATGCTGCTCGTCACCGGCTGGACCCTGATCAGGCGCCGGCGCATCTTGGCCCACCGCGCCTGCATGATCGCCGCCTTCTCGGTGTCGGTGCTGTTCCTCACGTCCTACCTGTACTACCACGCTCACATCGGCTCGAAGCCCTTTCCCGGCCGGGGCTGGATTCGACCGGTCTACTTCGCTATCCTGATTTCTCACACGGTGCTGGCGGCCGCAATCGTGCCGCTGGCCCTGACGACCCTGTACCGCGGCTTGGCCGCTCAATATCCGAAGCACAAGCGCATCGCGCGCTGGACGCTGCCCTTATGGCTCTACGTCTCGGTGACCGGCGTCGTCGTCTATCTGCTGCTCTATCGCCTGTACTCCTAGTGCCGTTCCAACTTGTTTCGCTAAGAGGCGTGTCTGAGTGCGCTACCCGACAGCTTGCCAAGATTCGGGGCAACATAGTTGGAACGGCACTAGCGGCCGCCGCGCCCCTGGATGGGCAGATGGGCGCCCACGACCGCCTCGACGCGACGATGTTCTGGACCGGCGCCCTCCTCGCCTTCACGCCTGTCATCATCGGACTGATCGTCGTGGGGGTGATCGTGTACCACCGCAGGAAGCGGGCGGGGCAGGCTCGTGACGGCGGCTGACCGCACGCCGAACGCCGCCGAGGCCGCCAGACCGGTCGTCCTGCTCGTGGATGACGACGACGACGTCGCCCGGGTCTTCGCGCGGGCGCTCGAGCAACAGGAAATGGTGGTCCAACGCGCCCGCGGCGGCACCGAGGCCGTCGCGATGATCCAAGGCACGCAACGGTTCGCCGCGGCCATCGTGGACCTGATCCTGCCCGGGACCGGCGGCCTCGAGGTCGTGAGGGCGCTGCGCGCCCGCCATCCGGACTGCCGCATCGTGGCCGTTACGGGGCTGGACGAGCCGGCCGTGCGCGCAGCCTTCGCCGGAGCCGGCGCGGACGCGTTCCTGGCCAAGCCGGTGGACCTGGACGCGATGATGAAAGCCATCGGCGTGGCTGGCTGACCTCCGTCGTCCGTTCCACCGGGGAGGGCGCGCGTTCGCATTGACCGCCGACGATCGTTGAGCTCCGGCCAAAAGGCGCGACGCCCCAGCCGACCGGCCGGGGCGTCGTGTAGCTGCTGGTGTCAGTCCGCGATCGCTAGAACACGCTCAGCTTGTACCCGACGGTCTTGCTGGCCGAGTCCCAGCCATTCACGTAGATGTTGTACGTGCCCGCCGGCATGTTGTTGATCGTGTGGTTCTCCGGATTCCCCGCGGTCGCGCCGGCGAAGCCGAAGGGGAAGGCTGAGCAGCTCGCGTTGCACACCAGCAGGTCAACGTCGGGATTCGTGGCCCCGCCGGCGCCGGTGCCGCCCATATCGAGCCGGATCGTCACGGTGACCGCGGTGGCCAGCGTGAAGGCGAAAAAGTCGTCGGCGTCGGTGCCCACACCCTGGCCGTTGCCGTCAACGGTGCCGTAGATCACGAGCGGGTTGGCCGAGGTCGCGCCGGCAAGACTGATCGCCACCGCGCCGGGAGCGTCGTTCGCAGGCTCATTCCCCTCGGTGGTCGTGGTGCCGACCGTGATCGTGCCGGCCGTGGACATGGTCGAGACCGTTGCCCCGCTCACCACCACGTTGGTTACCTGAACGGCCGACGTGCCGGAGAGGTTCGTGAGCAGGTACAGCGTGTCCGAGGCGCGGCGAAGGACGAACGCCTGGCCGCTGTTGATCGTCACGTTGGACGCGTTGGCGCCGCTGGTCGTAAAGTCCGCGCTCGCCCCACCGATGACCAGGACCGTGTCCAGGAGCCCGGCGGCCCCTAGCTGCACGACCGTGCCGGGGAAGGGCGCCGCGTTGATCGTGCTGCTGCCGGTGGTCCGCAAGGAGTCAACCACGCTGCCCGTAGCCGTCACGTTGAGGTTGGTGACCTTGACCGTCCCGGCGTAGGCGTTGGTCGAGATGACCACGATCGAGTCGGCCGTGTTGACCAGCTTCGTGCCGTTCGCGGTCCCAAGCACCACGTTCGAGGAGGTTGTGCTGAAGGTCATGCCTGCGAGCGGCGTCGCTTTGATCTCCGTGCTAGCCCCCAGCGGGCCGCTACGAACCACGACTTGCGCATCCGGCAGCGCGGCGGCGTTGACGGTGCTGCTGCCGGACGTGCGGAGCGAATCGATCGTCGCGCTGGTGGCCGTCACGACCAACGGTCTGACCATCACGGTGCCGGTATACGGCGTGGTCCGAATCGCCACGAGCGAGTCCGCCGAGCGGAAGACCAGCGGAGCGTTCACGCCGGCGAGCACGACGTTGGACGCGGCCGCGTCGAACGTCATCCCGGTCGGCGGCGTGACCTTGAGGAGCGTGCCGGCACCGAACGTGGCGCTCGTGTTCACCGCCACGTTGGCGGCCGGCAGGGTGGCCTGGGCCACTGTGACGTTCTCCGCGGTGGGGAGCGACGCCAGCGGGACCGCGTTGGCGCCCGAGCCGCCGCTGAAGAACAGGTTGGTCACCGTTGCCACACCCGTGTAGGGCGCGCGCGCGAGCACCTTGAGAGAAGCGGCGCTCCGCGAGAGCAGATACGAGGTATTGCCCCCGAGGAGAATGGTCGAGGCCGTCGGATCCCACGCGTAGCCTGCGGGCGCGTTCAGGCTGACCGTATCGCCGGCGACGCTCGCGGCGCCGGCGGGCACCGTGGTGTTGGGCACCTGGGTCACCCGGACGGAATCGCTCACGCCCCTCGCGGCGACGCGCACCGTCGTGACGGCGCCGTTGTCCGTGGCGGCGATGATGTAAACTCTGGACGAGCCGTCGTTCGGCAGCTGCTGGGCCGCGACGTGCACGTCCGCGACCGCCGCGTTGTCGGTGGACCAGGACGCTCCGGTGATCGGGAGGATGCTTCCCTGGTCGTCAAGGAGGCGCGCCTCGACCAGGACGCTGTCTCCGCTCTTGGCCAAGTACACAGCCGACCTGGACAGCGAGATCGCCGCCGGGCCGTTGCGCAGCGAGCTCGTCGGGTCGTCGAAGCACCCCGCGATGCCGGCGGTGACCAAGGCAGCCGTGATGAGTCGCACACTCTGACGCTTCATGTTTTTCCTCGCTGGTAAGTATGTCAGGCGCGCCTGTTACCGCTGAATGAAGTGCATCACTTCCGCGATCAGCTGGCTGTCCGTCGTGAGGCCCCTAATCCAATTGAAGGGGACGTTGTGGTCGTACGCGTTCTCTACCACGTCGTTCGTGCCGGCCAGTACGTAGTGCCCGAAGCTCGTCGCGTCATAGAACGCGTAGTACCGTCCCCGGCCGCCGTGCGTGTACAGCCACACCTCGAAAGCCCGCGGATGCGCCTGGGGGCGGCGGAACACCTCCGTCGGCTCCCCGTACTTCAGGTAGACTCGGCCCCGGTCCGTCCGCCATCCCGGGATCTGCGCCCCGCCACCCTCGCGGTACGCCTGGTTCGCGTGCCGCACGCCGCGGTAGAACGCCTCCTGCAGCGGATTGTCGGGCGTCGCGGGTGTCGGGTCGCGGTGCCGCCAGAACTCCGCGAGGAAGCGGCGCTTGCCGGCCACTTCCAGGTTCTCGTAGACGCCGCGCTCGTTGGGTTCCAGCAAGTACGCGAGCGGGGAATACAACGAGTCCAGCGTCTCCTCGCTCAGATCATTGAACGAGCCGGCCGCGGCCGCCGGTGCGGGGCCCAGGGCCACCGTCGGCCGGTCCGGCCCCATTGAGAACGCGCTTTCGACGGCGGCGGCGGTGTCCTGAAGGACGACCGTCGCGCGCACCCGGTAGCTGCCTTCCGGCAGTCCCGCCAGGTCCATCGTGCCGCGCGCCACGCCCCCCGTCGCCCCGACACGCAACTGCTGCGGCGCCGCCCGCACCAGCGTCCGACCCGCGTCGGTCACCACCTCCAGGTTCAGCTGCGCCGTGCCCCCCGCGAACCCCGGCCACGGGTAGATCTCCGTGTAGTACGTCAGGGCCGCGGCGCCGAACGTCAGATGGGGTACCGGCCCGGTGCGCAGCACCCACCGACCCCGGCGGATCTCGCCGGGCAGAGGGCTCGCGCTGTCGGCCGCCTCGCGGGCCGCCGTCGCCAGGAGCAGGTCCGAGACAAGCGGACGCGCCGCGAAGGCGCCGATGTCCGTCACCCGCTCGAGCGCCGCCCCGCCGTCACTGGACGCGCGCACCGTGATCCGATAGCGGCCTGGAGCCGCGGCGAAGTGGAACGACTCCATCGCCGTGGCGCCCGCAGCGCGAGCGGCGACCGTCGGCAGCTCGCGCGTCCAATCGTTCCGCACCAACTCCAGGCCGCTGCTGTCGGCGATCACGATCTCCACCCGATACCTGGTCGTCGGGGCGGAGGCCGGGGCGAGCCCAATGAGCCGGATCTCGCTCGTGCCCTCGATGACGGTAACGCCCGTGCCCGGACTGAAGAAGCGCACCGGCCGCACTGTCACCGCGGAGTCCCCTCCGCCCTGCCAGGCGGCCACTCTGAGGAGCGCGGCCGCGATCCCCCATGCCACCACTGTCGTCATCATGTCAAACATCGTGTCCCGCCGGCCCGGCGGGGCCCGGAGGCGCCCGCCGGCCCGGCGACATCAGCATTACCAGCTGAGGCTGACCGTGATCATGTTCGCGTTGCCCAGCAGGCCAAGGTTCCGGTAGGCATAGTCGAAACCGACGCCCAGGCCGCGCGGATTCCGCTGCCAGCGCAGGCCGCCGCCGGCCGACAGCCCATCGCTGCCGGGTGTCACATTCGAATCGAAGCCGGCGTAAGAGGCCTGGCTCGCCCCGGGCGGATCCAGGTTGTTGTCCGGCGAAGAGGTGTAGCCCACCCGGCCGGCCACTGAGAAGCCGCTGCTGCCGAGCCCGAGGTTGTACTCGCCGGCGAAGTTGAACCCGGGGTCGGTGTTGTTGGGCTGCGTGAACTCGCCCAGCATGGTGAGCCGACTCGCCGCGGTGGTGAACACATCGTACGACAGGCCCACCCGGAAGATCACCGGCAAGCTCCACGACTTCGACTGCAGGCGCGCCGGCTGCGCCTCCTGCGCTTCGTTGCCGACCTCCGATGGGGGCGTCCGGATCACCGTGGCGTCGAGAGCGTTGCCGGTGTGCTGGATCGTCGTCCCCAGGTGCTGGATGACGAAGCTCGCGCGCAGCGCGCGGCCGCCGACCAAGGCGTGGAAGTTCGTGCCGAAATCCAGCGCGAACGCCCGGCCCGTCGTCTTCCCCAGGGCGTCGTTGATGTACTTCGCGTTGATGCCGGCCGCGAAGCGGTCGGAGAACTGCTGGGCGTAGGTGAAGCCGAGGGCGGTCTCGCTGACGGAGTAGACCTCGCCCGTCGTCCCTTCGGGATCGTCCACGGTGTACACCGGCTGGTCGCTGAACCCGAAGGTGGTGATCTGGAAGCCGAGCGCCCTGGAGCCCCCGAACGGGATGGCGAAGCCCACCCAACTAAGCCTGGTATCGGCGATGTACGACATCGAGGAACCCACGAGGCCCGGCCGGGCCAACTGGGCGAGCCCTGCGGGGTTGTAATACATGGCCGACACATCGGTGGTCAGGGCGGCGAACGAGGCACCCAGAGCCGCGCCACGCGCCGTCGGAGCCATCAGCAGGAACTCGGCCGCCGTAGTGCCGTAGGGCGTGTTGTCCTGACGGATCGTCGTCTGTTGCGCCGTAGCCCTTCCGGGAGCGAGGCCCGTCACCAGGACGGCGGCGCCAATTCCGAGAATGATCTTGCGCATCGTGTGCCTCCACACGGGCCAGGGCCTTTCGCCCCGGCCCGTGCCGGTTGGGTTACTGGGCGAAGTTGACGACCGTAAAGCGGCCGATCCTGGTCCGGCCGTCCGGCGACTCGACGTGATAGAAGTACACGCCGCTGGCCACGAACTGGTTGTTCCGGTTGCGCAGATCCCAGACCTGCTCGCCGCTACCGGTCGGATCGTTGTGCGTCACGACGTTCACCAGGATCCCGCTGACGCTATAGATCCGGATGATCGACTGCGCGGGCAGGTTCACGAACCGCAGCACCTTCGAGTTCGGCGTGATCTCGCTGTTGTTCGTCACGTAGTACGGATCGGGAACCGTGTGGATCCGCCGCATCATCGAATCCGACGTGACCGTCGGCGTGAACGACGTGCCCTCGTACGCGATCCGCACGTGCATCCCGGGGACGGCCGGCGGGCGCTCAGCAGCCCGGTAGCTGTACGTCCCGCCCGACTGCGAGCTGGTCCGCACCGCGCCGGTGTAATACCGGACGTTCCAGACCGTGCCCGCCGCCGGAAGGGCCGTCATCTCCATGATGAAGGTGTGGCCGGCCAGGTACATGATGAATCCGTTGCCCGTCGCGGCCGCGGTGGCCAATGAAGCGGCGCTCCCACCAACCGTAGCGATGGGGCTGAGCGTGGCCGTGTTCTGGAGCGGAGCGGTCGAGCCGCCGCACTCGCCGATAAGCGCCGGGGCCGGCTCGATGCAGTAGATGTCGCCCCAGGTCAGGACATTATTGCGGCCGTCACGGGTGTTGGCCGCCGGCACAGCCGCGAACGACGCGTCCGTGAGGAAGCCCCACGACCCGCGGATCATCGGATGGAACGGCACCTGGACGCCGTGGGTGATGTCCACGATCGAGTCCACCGTGCCGCCGGCGCCCCAGTACATCTGGAAGTCGGCCGCCCGCTTGGTGTAGGCCGTGATGGCTTCGAAATTCCGGCCCGGGACGCTGCTCGTGGTGTTGTACGACTGGAGCGTCATCACCGCTGTTACGCCGGGCAGCGAGCCCGCCGTGCGGTTCGGATTGCTCACCACCGGGGAGCCGCCGCACGCCCCGAAATAGCACATGCCCAGGTTGGGGTCGGGCGTGTTCTCGTTGGGCGTTCCGGCCCACCAGCGCGGCCCGTTGTACGCCGACCGCGTGGGGTCTCCATTGGCATCGCCGCGGGCCTGGTTGGTCAGGCGCCAGACGCCGGGCACGGTGAATTCCAGGCTGCCGAACAACGAGAAGTTCGAACCCGCGCCGAAGCGGGCGTTTTGCGCCGGGTCCACCGGCGCCGCCTCGAACGCGGTGATGAAGCTAAAGTCCGAGCTGAACGCGTCTATGCTGACCGGGATCTCCAGCGTGTCCGTCCCGGCGGCCCCAGCGACGCGCAGGTAGTATGCGCCGTCAATGCCGTTTAGCGACGCGCCGGGAACCACCGAGTCGAAGAACAGCTCCAGATTGCCCGAGCCGCTGATGATCTGCGGCACGAAGGCGGCGAAGCCCAACGCCATGTCGGTCGGCGGGAACGGTCCGGAGAAGATGCCCGTCACCGGATCGATGGTGGGCACCGGGATGTCGGGAACGACGCTGCCGTCGGCGCGGATGAACTGCGGCGCGCCGAGGCTGCCTGCGGTCTCCTGGCCTGACGCCGACCGCGGGGTGATCGACTTGGTCACCAGCGGCGAGGACAGGCTCGAGGGGCCCGAGGCCAGGCTGTTCACGTCGAACGCAGTCACGGCGTAGAAGTAGCGGTAGCCGTTCCTCACCGAGTTGTCCTCGTACGCGAACGGCACGCCGGTGTCCTGGAGGCCGGGGAAGCCGGAGCCACCACCGGTTACGGCCGTGTCGGCCACGGTGATAAGCACGGTGCCGTTTGCCAGCGCCACGCGGCCCTGGGCGGCGACCTGCACCGCGCCGGGGAACGACGGACCGAGGACCGCCAGCGGGATTTCGTGGTAGTTCACATACGGCGGCGCCGTGGCGAACGTCGCGGGGCACGAAGCCGTGATCCCCAGCTCCGGCGCGCACTGGTTGGCGCCGTCGGCGTTGTTGTAGTCACCGTTGAAGAAGGCGCCCGTGTAGTCGCGGATCGCCGGATGTTCCGCGGTAGTCTTGTAGTCGAACTGGGCGATCATCTCCATGGTCGCGGGGCTGCGGCCACGCCAGACCCGGTAGCCTTCGACGTCGAACTCACGGAAGTTGGGGTCAAAGAGCTGGCCCGACGCCGGGTTGCTCGCGACCGCGAAATACGGATCGCCCACTGTTTCCGTGTTCGACGCACGCCACACGACCGTCACCCGGTTGTTCGAAGGGACCAGATAGAAGTCCGGTGCCTCCGGGGCGAACGGCAGCAGGAACTGGTTGTCGAACACGCCCTGCGCCACCAGCGCCTTGTCCAGCAGCGAGCCCCTGACGACGCTGATCTCCCTCGGGATGCTGAGCACGGTGACGTCGTTCCGGATGACGGTTCGCGGCTGTTCGATCACGCCGTTGCCGTTCAAGTCGGCGTGACTGACCCATCCCATGGTCCGGTCGATCAACCGAAGGGTGTCCAGCCCGGTGACCAGCCGGTCGCCCGCCGGGACGATCCCTGGCAGGAGGTTGGTGTTGCCGATGTACGGCCCGAGGCTGTAGGTCGGCGCGCCCGGGTTCGTCAACAGGGCGGGTGCCGCCATGTACGCCACCACGACCACCGATGTCTGGCCGGGGGCCAGGCTGAAGGGGCCGCTCGACTGCATGGTGCGCTGGTCCGAGGGCGCCTGCGTCAGGAAGCACAGGCGGCGCGCCGGAACATACTGGCAACTGTTGTTGTCACCAAAGGTCGGGCTGGCCGTACCCTGCATGTACCGGTAGCCCTGGGTAATGTTGATTGGGTCAGGGAAGAGCGAGTTGGGCGCCGACGGGTTGGTATAGGTCGAGAAAATGGTGATGCCGAATTCCTGGTTGGTCGCCGGGTCGATCGGGCTCTTGAGGTACTTCACGCCCACGAAGCCCGGGGCGGAGGCGAACGGCGGGGTGAAGATGTTCGGCGGGAACTGCCAGGTCGACTCCCGCCAATCCGACTTCCAGGTGACGCCCAGCGAGAACGGCAGCGCCGCGGAGGCATAGTTGTTGGTCGCGTCGCCGACGTCCATGTCGGCCGTGAACGCGACGAACATGTTGTCGATGGTGTAGCCGGCGTCGGGGATCGCGACGTTGAACGCCGCCTCGGACTGCGACTGGAAGAGGTCTCCCAGCGCACCCACCTCGGCGATGTCCGCGGCGGTGTATCCCAGGCTGGACAGGCCGGCGTACGCGCCCGACGAGGCCCTGGCGGTGATGTTGGTGAACCGGAAGATGAAGTAGATGAGGTCTTCATTGCCGGTGGGGAAGTTCCACGCCAGCGACCGCTGCTCGACCAGCACACCCATCGTGTGGCTGCGGCCCGTCACGAGGCTCGGGGCGCCGTCCCAGTAGCGCATCCACGTGTCCTGCTGCGAGACGTTCGCGCGGCACTCCGTGAGATCACCCGCGAGGCACTCCGGTTTAATGAGGGACGGGTGGAAAAGGGAGGTGTCCCGCACGTAGGCCGCCGACGGCCAGTTTGCGACGTCGTCGCTGTTGAGCGAGTTGTAGATCCCGGTCAGGCCCTGCATGTGCTCGGCCGGGCCCCGGGTATCAATCGCCCAGGCCCCGACGGTGTCGCCCGCCCACGCGAAGCCGGCGTTGGCCGGGATGATGCCGGCGAGCTGGATGCCGGTGTTGAAGACGTACTGGTCCGGCGTACCGCGCGGCCACGACCCGCCGCCCAGCACCGGGCTGCCGGTCACGTCCGTGCAGACGTTGCCCGCGTCCGTCAGACCGCAGTAGAAGCGGTTGACCTCGAGGCTCAGGCTGGGCGCCCCGGCGAAGAGCTGGAAGCCGCGCCGGGCCGCTGCGCGCGCCCGGGGACCCGGGCGCTCAGGGCGAGTGGCCTGCGCGGTGCTAGCGGCGAGCACCGACACTCCGCCCACCAGCACACCGGCCATCGCCAACCGCTGTAGAACATTCGTCATTATCCGAACTCCTTGCCAGTTGTCCGGCGGCGGCGCCGCGCCCTTGGCGCGCGGCGTCGCCCCCGTTCACGTGCGTTAGAAGTGCAGCTCGAACCCGATGCGCATATTGAAGCCCGGGCCCTTGAAGATCTGCGGCCCGCTCCACCCGTTGTAGTACGCGTCGAACGCCCGTTGCTGCTCGTCCGCGCTGAAGATGCCGTCCGGGGTGCCCGTAGCGTAGCGCCGCTCGGCGCCGCGCAGCAGCAGGCAATCCGGCACGCCCTTGGACCCGTTCGGCCCGTAGGGGTAGGCGGAGCAGTCCGTCAGGTCGATGGAGCCGTCCGCTTGCACCAGGCCGCCCGCGTCGTTCCGCAGCGTCGTGAAGATGTCGGTCAGCTGCTCCGTCTGGTAGCGCTCGTTCCGAACGTCACCCGTCTCGGCGAAGAGCCCGGCGATGTTGGTGAAGTTGAACAGGTTCCGGAAGTCGGCGAAGGCCGTGACGTCACGGTCGCCGCCGAGGCGGAACCCGCGGGTCACGCGCAGATCCACGTTCTTGATCCACGGCGTGCGCGACGCGTTCAGGGGCTCGGCCGCGAAGCCGCCGAGGCCGAAGGCGTTACCGGGAGCCTGCTGCCCGTTCCCGTCGTTGATCATCTTGGTGTACGGCAGGCCGCTCGCGAAGCGGAAGGTCGCGAAAAAGCCGAAATCCTGCAGCAGAGAGCCGTACCAGTCGCCGGACCGCCAGCCGTGCGGAAGGCTCAGCGAGCCGCTGCCCGCGATGGTGTGCGTCCGGTCGTCACGCGTCGGCAGCAGCGCCTGCGCCGGCGGCGTGCGGTCCTGGGTCACGGTGCTGATTTGCCGCGACGTGGTGCCCAGGTACTCGAACGGATCCGAGCCGGTGCTACCGGCCCGCTGGAAGGTGTAGGACAGCGAGCCGGCGAATAGCGATCCGGAGCGGGCGTCGAGCTTGATGTCCACGCCGCGCGAGTTCCCGAAATCCTCGTTCGTCATCACGTTGTAATTGATGAGCCGGCCCTGGAACACGTCGTTGAAGCCGACGATGCGGGCGGCGAGGTCCGACACCTTGTCCTTATTGTAGGCCGCAATGTCGAGGACCAGGTCGTCGCTGAACGCGTGCCGGATGCCGAACTCGAACAGGATGGAGCGCCCGTAGCGCAGCGGCGAGCCGTAGGTGGCGTTGGTGTTGTAGTACGACGCGTCGCCATTGGCGCGCTGCGCCATGCGGTTGAAGTCCGGCTGCTGCACCTGGTGCGAGTACGACAGGCGGAAGCCCGTCCGGTCGGTCACGGGGAAGGAGACCCGCAGCGACGGCGAGAGCCGCGAGCGCGTCGGCGCCTCGACCATGTTGCAGGTGGAGAGCGCCACCGAGTCGGCCGCGGTGGCCGTGCCGCCGCTGACCAGTGTGAACAGCTGGCCGCAACGCTGGCCCATCGCCGTATCGGCGGCGGTGTATGCCACCGACAGGTCACCCTGCCGCAGCGGATCGTTGAAGGTGCGGGGGAAAGCCCGCGCGAAGAGCAGGTCCGGGTTGAACCGGTCGTACCGCAGACCGACCTCGATCACCAGGTCCCCGAGGTCGAGGCGGTTGTTCGCGAACAGGCCGAAGCGGCTGGGCGTGTTCCGGTAGGCGTCGAGCCCGAAGAACTCGTTCATATCGCTCGTCCAGGCGTCTTCGGTCGCACGCAGCCAGTCGCCGCCGAAGCGGACGCGGTTGTAGCGGTCCGCCTGCCAGTCGAGGTTGACGCGTGCGGTCAGCCGCGATTCCCGCGCGAGGACGGGGTTCACGTCGGCGTAGCCGCGGTCCGTGAAGCCGACGCCGGAGTTCACGCCGTACGGGTTCTGCCGGTAGAGCGCGGTGGTGGCCAACAGGTCCTGCCGGCCCACAAACGGGATGCAGGCACCCACGGTGCCGGCGCTGGTCTGCCGCGTGCTCTGGCAGACGGCGCCCCCCAGCCGGACATTTGTGATCAGCTGGTCGTCGATCGGGAAGTTGTCCCGGTTGACGAGGAACTCCATGGACGACGTGGAGAACCAGCCGAACGGTTCGCGGTTGTCCTCGAACCAGGACGGGTCCAGGGCACCGCTGATGAAGTCGTCCCGCTGCCAGCTGGCGTTGGCCTCGAGGAAGAGCGCCCGCTCGCTGGAGCGCGCGAGGTTCTGCGTGTAGTTGAGGATCAAGGCCCGCGAGGTCTGGCGCTGGCCGCTGCGGGCTTGGGGGTTGTACAAGCCGAAGAAGGGCTGAACCAGGCTCTGGTCGCGGCTCGCCAGGTACGTGATAGACGCCCGAGAGCCCGTACCAAATGAGTACTGCAATTTCCCGTTCATCGTTAGGGCGTCGGACCACGCGTCGGGCCGCCGCGACCCCTGCGAGTAACGCGTAAACGCCGGGATGCTCACGACGGCCGAGTCGGAAGCCGGGTTCCCCGGGTCTTTCGGGACCGTCACGGTCCCGTTCGGAGCCTCGGGATTCGACGTGTCGAACCCGTTCTGCACGTAAATGGGCACATCCTCGGCGCCCTTGGGCTGCCGGATGTTCTGCTGGCCGGCGAGCGTGGTGCCGAGGAAGAAGGTCAGGTTGCGCGCAATCGGGCCGCCGATGCTGGCCTCGACGCGGTGCAGCCCCTGACCGTACGTCTCGCCGGAGAGCTCGTCCGTCGAGTAGCTCAGCGTCCCGCGGAAATCCGAGCCTCCCGCGCGCGTCACCATGGAGATGACGCCCGACTGGGCATCGCCGAACTCCACGCCGATGGCGCCCGTCGTGACCGACGCCTCCTCCAGCGCGTTGGTGCCAACGGTGACCGTGCGGGCTTCCGAAACCCCGCCCGCGTTCCCGGTCGAAACGCCGAAGCCGCTGCTCAGGTTGCGGATCTGCACGCCGTCCACGTACACCGCCGCCTCACCGGGCCGGCCGCCGCGAATCACCAACCCGCGGGTGCCTTCCACCACGCCCGGCTGGAGACGCAGCACCTGGCTGATGTCGTCGGCCGGCAGCTGGTCGATCAGGTCGCCCTGCACGATCGGCTTCGAGGTCACCTGGTCCCGCGGCACGATCGGGTTCGCCTCGACCGTGACCGTGATCCCCGTGACCTCCACCGCCCGCGCCTCGAGCGTCAGGTTCACCGTCATCGTTTGCTCGGCGAACACCCGGACGTTCCGGACCTCGGCAGGAGCGTACCCGATATACTGCGCCCGGATCGCCATCACGCCGGCCGGCACGTTGTTGATGAAGTAATACCCCTGCTCGTTCGTGCTCGCGGTAAATGCGGATCCCACGACGAGCACCTGCGCACCGACGACCGGCGCGCCCGCTTGATCCCTCACCGTGCCTTCGATCTTGCCGGTCGTGCTCTGAGCGGCGAGACGGCCCGCTCCGAGCAGCGCCACGGCCACTAGGGCCGTCGCCGCGCGAGCGAGGCGAGAGAAGGCCCAGCGACTACGTTGAGTCATTGACGACCTCCAAAGGCGTGAACACGCGGGGACACGAAAAACGAACCAGGCAGCGACACGCCACCTCCCTTCGTTCGAGCGTCCGGGAAACCCGAAACAGAATTGTGTGTGATCTGCAACGATGCTCCAACTAGCGGCCATGCCGTTAGCAGCGGCCCTGCCGCGCCCGGGCCGACCGGCCCAAGGTCACTGGCTGCCAATATGCCCTGGCCAAACAAACGATGTCAAGCGGCCCATTGTACCCTCGCGGGACAACTGTCCCCGAACGTGGACATCTATCCGGGCCGCCCCGGCTCTTCCGTGGACGCCCCCGAGAACCGCTGGCCCAGCGTTGCCAGCGACGACCCGAAATCCGCGACGCTCAGCTTCCGCCGGTCGAGGTCGGCCGCCTTGGCGCGGAGCTCCTCGAGCCCCGCGCGGGTCTCGGCCTGGAGGCTGTCGGCGCGCCGGGCGAGCTCCGCCATCACCTGGTCGAGGAGCTGGGTGACCCGCTCCGCGTGCGCCTGCTGGCGCCGCGAGAGGTCGTCGAGCTGGGCGGTGACGCGCTGCGACATCTCGTCAATCTTGCGCTCGATCCGGCGCTCGAGCTCGGCCAGGCTGCGGTCGACCCGCTGCTCCAGCTCGGCCGTCCGCGTCGCCGCCGCCTGCCGGTCGTTCGTGAGCGCCTGATCGAGACGCGCCATGTCCGCACCGAACAGGATCTGGCGGACGGTGTCGAGCTCGGAAGGCGATGGTCCAGGTGAAGTCGTCACGCAGGCCGCTCCGACGAAAAGTGCCCAATGTTAGCGCGGGGCACCCGAGCCCGCCAGGGCTTCATCCGGCCCTCACGTCCAGACAGATCAGGTCCCGCTGGGGCTCCGCCGGTGTGACCTCGGGACCGCGCTCGTGCAGTACGACGTTGATCTCGCTGCGCACGCCGAAGCGGCCGGGGAGATACACGCCCGGCTCGACGGAGAACCCGACTCCGGGAAGGAGCTTGCGATCGTCGTGGGTCTCGAAGTTGTCGAGGTGCGGGCCCGAGCCGTGCAGCTCGCGGTCGATCGAGTGCCCGGTGCGGTGCACGAAATACTCCCCGAAGCCCGCGTTGGCGATCACCTTCCGGGCCGCGTCGTCCAGCTCGGCGCCGGTGACCGACCACCCCTCCCGCCACTTGTCGGCGAGCAGCGCCACCGCGCGGTCGCGTGCGTCGCGCACCACCTCGAAGACGCGCGTCACGTCGGCAGGCGGCGACGTCCCGAGGAAAGCCATCCAGGTCTGGTCCGCGTACACCGCCTCCAGCGACACGCCCGCCCACAGGTCGAGCAGCAGCACCTCGCCCGGCTGGATGGCCGTGTCGGAGAGGGCGGTCGGCTCGTGATGGGGATTGGCGGAGTGTTCGCCGGTCGCGACGATCGGGGGGGCGTCGGTGTGCAGCCCCGACCGCTCGAACGCCTCGAGCACCCAGCGCTGGAGACCCTGCTCCGTCGGCATCATACCTTCGGCGAACCAGTCGCGCACCCGCTCGAATCCGGCCAGAGCGATCTCGCGGATCAGCTCCGCGGCCCGCCGATGGCCCTCAAGCTCGGCCTCACTCCAGCGCGCCGCGATCGCGGTGACCAGCTCGGAGGAGGTCACCACCTCGGCCCCCGAGGCCCGGACCAGCTCGACCACGCCCGCCGGCACCCGATCGAGGTAGGGCACGGCGTCCTTCGCCGAGTATTCCATCGCGATGCGCTTGCCCGAGAGTACTGCGCCCAGCTCGCGCTCCAGCTCCCGCCACGATGCGTAGGTGCGGACGTCGCCCGGGAACCCGTCGACCCGATGGACCTCGATCTTGTGCGCGATCGCCGTCGGCCGCCCCACGGCCGGGATGAAGACGAACAGGCGCCGGGTCGCCAGCCCGCCGAGCCCGAGCACCCGCGTCGCGACCGGGTTGAGCCCATGGAAGTCGAACAGGAGCCAGCCGTCACAGCGCAGATCGGGCAGGATCCTGCGGATTTGCACCAGCGTCTCGGGCGTCAGGTGCTCGGTCACACTCATCGGGTGCCTTGCGCCGAGGGGGTGAGGGTCGAGCGCCACTCGCAGCGCGCGTCGCCGCGTGCCACGCATCGGCTGTGGGTCATCGCGCCGTCGAACTCCACGAGCTGCCGGAGCAGCTCGGCGAAGGCGGCTGAAAAGAACGCGCACGCCGCGCCGTCGGGCGTGGCCCGCACCGGCAGCGTGTGGGAGATCAGCGCTACCGTCGCGCCGCCGTCCCGCGCCAGTGTCGCCGCGAACACCTCGGCGGCGGCGCGGCGCGAGGCCCGGAACCCGACGGCGCGGCGCAGGAAGCGCGGCAGGCGGCGTGCGCTCCAGCGCGTGGTGAGCGCGAGTCGCCGGACCGCGTGTCGCGCAGCGCGGCGCCCGCCGTCCGCGAACACCAGCGCGGCATCGGTCCGCCGGCTCGCGAGGCGAAGGATCTGCTCGGCCTCCTCGGCGCGCACCGGCCCGTCGCGCCGCACCACGATCTCGTACCGGCCGATCTGCGCGGCGACCGTCTCGGAAAGGCCCAGTCGCTTCTTGAGCAGCTCATCCACGTACTCGGCCACCTCTTCGTCGCTGGGAGAGTCGAGGTTCCGCATCGCCTCGAGAACGGCGAGCGGGATGATGCTGTGAGCCTCGAAAAGGTCGCGTTGCGTCACGGCGTGCGCGCCCAAGATAGCCCGGGCGCGCGCCGGGAACCAAGGGCGGCGTTGCGGGCGCGGCGCGCGGCGCGCACTCTACGCCCGCATGAGTGCGTGGCTCTCTCCCCGGGGTACGCTCGCGGCCCTAGCGGTCGGGGCCGCGGTCGCTACCGGCACCGGTTGGCGCGGCCTTGCGGTGCTCGGCGTGTTCTTCGTCTCCTCGTCGCTGCTCACCCCGGGCGGCGGCCGCCGGGAGCCGATCCAGGTCGCCGCGAACGGGGGCATCGCCGCGGCCGCCGCGCTCCTCTCCCTGGCGCGCGTCGAGTGGCAGCTGGTCTTCGCCGGCGCGCTGGCCGCCGCCGCCGCCGACACCTGGTCCACCGAGATCGGCGGGCGGAGCGACGTCGCTCCGCGGCTCATCACCACCGGCGCCCCCGTCCCACCGGGGACATCCGGCGGCGTGACACTCCTCGGCTCGCTCGCCAGCGTGCTTGGCGCGGCGCTCGTCGCCACCACGGCCACAGTCCTCGAGATCGCGCCTTTGGGCGCGGCGCCCTGGATCGTGGCCGGCGGCGTCGCCGGTGGCCTGGCCGACTCCGTGCTGGGCGCCACGCTCCAGGCGCGCTACCGCTGCGCCGCGTGCGGAGCCCTGGGCGAGCGGCCTTCCCACGGGTGCGGAGGAACCGGCGTTCTGGAGGGCGGTATGAGATGGATCACCAACGACACGGTGAATCTGCTCGCCACGGCCGTCGGCGCCGCCGTAGCGTCCGCACCTGTCGCACTGCAGCGGGCCCCTCTAGGTTAGGCGCTGACCGACCTCGGAGCCGTTACGATCGCCATCCTCATCGCCTCGTGAGCGACTACGACGTTTTGGTGGTCGGCGGCGGCCCCGCCGGCGCCGCCACCGCCACGTACGCGGCGCGCGCCGGCCTGCGCGTGCTGCTGGTCGATCGCGCCGTGTTCCCCCGACACAAGGCGTGCGCCGAATACCTGAGTCCCGAGGCGTCGCGCGACCTCGAGGCCCTCGGCGTGCTCGAGGAGGTGGAGGCGGCGGGCGCCAAGAAGCTGACCGGGTTTCGGCTGGTCTCGGACGACGGCGCGGACGTCGTTGGGCGGTTCGCGGGGAGCCACCGGTTCGTGCCGTTCCGCCCCTACGGTCTCGCCCTCCCGCGTGCCACCCTGGACAGCATCGTGCTGGGCGCGGCGGCCCGCGCCGGCGCCGACGTGCGCCAGGGGGTCACGGTCGAGCGCTTGCTGGTGGAAGACGGTGTGGTGCGCGGCGCGCTGCTCCGCGAGGGGCGGCGCCGCCTCGAGCTGCGCGCCCGCGCGGTCGTGGGCGCCGACGGCCTCCGATCGGTCGTGGCGCGCGCGCTCGGGCTCGCCCGCTGGGGATCGCCGCGGCGACTTTCCCTCGTGGCCCACCTGGCGGATGTGGCCGGCCTGGCCGACTACGGCGAGATGTTCGCCGGGGACGGGCGCTACGTGGGGATCGCCCCCATCGGCGGCGGCTACGCCAACGTCGCGGCGGTCCTGCCGGACACCGACGCGGCCGCGATCGCGCAAAACCCGAC
>JACORV010000038.1 GCA_016179225.1 Gemmatimonadota bacterium
CGCGCGCTGGCGGCGAGGGCGACTCCCCCTCGCGGACGTCGCGCCGGCGCGCGGAGCGCGAGCGCGTACGCCCCACGCCAACGTCGCCCACCCGCGCGGCAAGCGATAGCGCAGCGCCCTCGCCGGCAGCGCCCACGCGCGCCAGACGCGCCGAGCCGGGCACCGCTTCGGCGACCGGCCGGCTCTTCGTCAACGCCACGCCTTGGGGGCAGCTCTTCATTGACGGGCAGCCGGTCGGGAACACGCCGAGGGCCAACCTGGAGATCCCCGCCGGCACGCACCACATCCGCGTGGTGCGGGACGGCTTCGAGCCGTTCGACCGCACGATCGAGGTCGCAGCGGGTCAGGAAGTCCGTCTCACGGGCATCGTGCTGGTGGAGCATAGGCCTTGATGCGGCGTGCAGCCGGCGTCGCGTTTCTCATCCTAGCCGCCGCCTCACCGCGAAGAGGAGACGCGCAGACGCCCGCCGAGTTTCTGCGTCGGGGCGTGGAGGCCTACCAGAACCTCGACTACGATGCCGCCGCGACGCTCTTGCGTGGCGCCCTCGCCGCGCCGCCGGGCGGCGACGCGCCGGACGCCGGTCGGACCCGCGCGCTCGTCTATCTCGCCGCGACGGAGGTCTTCCGCGGCAACCGGGACTCGGCCGCGGCCGCTTTCCGAAGGCTTGTGCTGCTCGATGCGCGCTACCGACCCGACCAAATGATCTTCCCCCCCGAAGTCTCCAGCCTATATGACGAGGTTCGCTTAGGGACGAAGGCGGTCTCGGTCGCCGTCGCTCCCCGGACCGAGATCCGTGCGGCCGGCGACCGCCTCGTGGTTCGCCTGTACGCCACCTCGTCCCACGAGCTGGCCGCGGTCGTGACTAGGCGGAACGGTGCGCCGGTGCGCACGCTCTACCGGGGGGCCATCGGCGACAGCCTGGAGATCCTGTGGGACGGCCGGGACTCGGCGGGCGTGATGGCCGATAGCGGCCAGCTCGAGCTTCGGATCGCCTCGCGCTCCACCGCCAGACCGACCCTGCGGCTCGTCCAGGTGCCGCTCGAGATCCGCCAGGTGAGGAGCGACACGCTTCCACTGCCGCCCCCGCAGCCCGACTCCCTCTTCCGGCCCGAGCGCTCGACCGGCGGGGGCGGTGTGATGGCGCTCGCGCGCGGCGCGCTCGCCGCCGCCGCGGTGCTGGCACTGCCGCCGGTTGTCGGCGGGGGCGCCGACGCCTCGACGGCCCGTTTCGCCGTCTCGGGTGCGATCGCGGCCTCGGGGCTCCTCGGGTTCCTCGCGGAACGCCCGGGGCGGCCGATCCCCGCGAACATCGCGGCGAACCGCGCGCTGCGGGACGCGTGGCAGCGTCGCGCCGAGGAGGTCCGCGCCCAGAACGCGGAGCGGCGCCGCGACGCGCGACTCGTGATCATCGCCGGCCGGCCGGTCGCCACGGAGTCTCCGTGACGGCGAAAGCCATCGCGCTCGCCGCCGCCTGCGCGCTCGCCGCGTCCGGACTCGCCGCACAGGTTCCCCGCTCCGTAGCGCTCGCGGGAACCGGCACGACCATGCGGCTCCGCAGCGCCACGACGACGGGCAGTGAAGCGCTGAGCGGGATGGCATTCGGCGTCGAGGGCGCGCTCCTCCTGCGGCCCGTGACCATCTCGGCCGGCTATTGGGAGGGAAGCCTGAAGCCCGACTCGGGGAACCCCACTCCCCGAGACCTAGTGGAGGGATGGGCATTCCTCGGCGTGAGGCCCGTCTCGTGGCTCCTGGTGAGAGGAGGCGCCCACCTGCGCGGCTACGTCACTGCCGCCGGCACCGCGCGCCGGATCTATTGGGAGACGCGCGCCCGGGCCGACGCGCCCCTCGTGGGACGCACCGCTGAGGCCTACTTCGAGCTCTGGCGCGCGTGGTCGGGCGGCGCCGGCGCCGCCGACCGGCTGCGCAGCGCGCGGGGGGGCGAGGGCGGGCTGGTCGTGAGGCGGCCGCAGACGCCTTTCTGGGCCCGCCTGGCCTACCGGATCGATCGGACCACACTGCGCAACGACGCGAGGGTGGAGATCGTAGATGGAGTGAGCCTGACGGTCGGCATCGGCGGACGCTGACGGTCGCCCGCCGCTTGCCGCGGCACGCGGCGCGCGTCACTTTGGGCCGCTGTACACCCGCATTCCATCGCCGTTATCCGGAGACCTCGTTATGCGCGGTTTGCGTCGTACCTCCGCTATCATGCTCGTGGCCACCATATCCCTCGCCGGTCCGAGCCACGCCCAGCGGCGCGGCGCGCCGGCCCCGGCCCCCTCGCCCGCGGCGGCGCCGGCTGCGGGCTACGACACGTCGCTCTTCCGCCCGCTCACCTGGCGCTCGATCGGGCCGTTCCGCGGCGGGCGCGTCACCGCGGTGACCGGCGTCGTCGGCCAGCCCTACGTCTTCTACATGGGTGCCACAGGCGGCGGCGTTTGGAAGACGAGCGACGGCGGGATGACCTGGTTCCCCGTCGGCGACGCCTTCTTCGGCTCCGGGTCCATCGGCGCGATCGCGGTCGCGGAGTCCGACCCGAACGTCGTGTACGTCGGCACTGGCGAGTCCCCGATCCGCGGCAACGTCTCCCCCGGCGACGGCGTCTATCGCTCCACCGACGCGGGCCGCACGTGGACGGCGGTCGGACTCGCCAGCGCCGGCCAGATCGGGGCGATCCGCGTTCACCCGTGGAACCCCGATCTCGTGTACGTCGCCGTGCTTGGCCACGCCTTCGGACCGAATCCGGAGCGCGGGGTCTTCCGCTCGCGCGACGGCGGCCGCACGTGGGACAAGATCCTGTTCCGGAGCGACAGCGCCGGCGCGATCGACCTCGCGGCGGACCCAACGAACCCGCGCATTCTCTATGCGGCGTTCTGGCAGGCGGTGCGCCGGCCGTGGACGATGGAGAGCGGCGGCCCCGGCAGCGGCCTGTTCAAATCCACCGACGGCGGCGACACCTGGACCGAGATCACCCGCAACCCGGGCCTGCCGCGCGGCATCATCGGCAAGATCGGCGTCACCGTCTCGCACGTGAATCACGACCGGCTATGGGCCATCGTGGAAGCCGACAGCGGTGGCGTCTTCCGATCGGAGGACGCGGGCGCGACGTGGACCCGAATGAACGAGGACCGGCGGCTGCGGCAGCGCGCCTGGTACTACTCGCACATCCATGCCGATCCGCAGGACAACGAAACGGTGTACGTGCTCAACGTTGGGCTCTACCGCTCGGTGGACGGGGGCCGCACCTACACCACGATCCAGGCGCCGCACGGCGACCACCACGCGCTCTGGATCGACCCGCGCAACAACCAGCGGATGGTCAACGGCAACGACGGCGGCGCGAACGTCACCTACAACGGCGGGGTGACGTGGACCGCGCAAGACAACCAGCCCACGGCGCAGTTCTACCATGTGACCGCGACGACCGACTTCCCGTATCAGGTATGCGGCGCGCAGCAGGACAACAGCACCGTCTGCATCGCGACGCGCACGACCGGCAGTGGGATCACGCGGGCCCACTGGTACGTGGTGGGCGGGTGCGAGAGCGGCTACATCGCCGTGCGGCCCGACGACCCCAGCGTCTCGTACGCCGGCTGCTACGGCGGGTACCTCGAACGGCACGACCGCCGCACCGGGCAGGACCGCAACATTATGGTCTGGCCCGACAATCCCATGGGCTGGGGCGCGGCGGATCTGCGGTATCGATTTCAATGGACTTTCCCGATCGTCCTCTCGCCGCACGACCCGAACACCTTGTACGCGGGCGGGCAGATGGTCTTCCGCACCACGAGCGAAGGGCAGAGCTGGACGCAGAGCAGCCCGGACCTCACGCGCAACGACTCCACGAAGGGCCGTCCTTCGGGCGGGCCGATCACCAGGGACAACACCAGCGTCGAGTACTACGGTACGGTGTTCACGATCGCTCCGTCGCCCAGGGAGCGGGACGTGATGTGGGCCGGCTCGGACGACGGGCTGGTGCACGTGACGCGCGACGGCGGGGCGAGCTGGCAGAACGTGACGCCGCGCGACCTGCCGGAGTGGGCGATGATCAGCCTCATCGAGGCCTCGCCGCACGATGCGGCCACCGCGTACGTCGCCGCGACGCGCTACAAGCTCGACGACTTCACGCCCTACATCTATCGGACGAACGACTACGGACGGACGTGGCGGCGCATCACCAACGGCATCCCCGCCAACCATTTCATCCGGGTGGTGCGCGCGGACCCGGCCCGGCGGGGGCTCCTCTACGCGGGCGGGGAGTTCGGCGTGTATGTCTCGCTCGACGACGGGGCCAGCTGGCAGTCGCTCCGCCGCAACCTGCCGGTCGTGCCGATCCACGACCTCGTGGTCACCCACCACGACCTCGTCGCCGCGACGCACGGGCGCTCATTCTGGGTCCTCGACGACCTCACCCCGCTCCACCAGCTCGCGGACTCGGTCGCGCGGGCGGACGCTTTCCTCTTTGCGCCGCGCGAGGTCTACCGTCTGGAAGGATCTCGGGGCGATACCGTGCGCGCCGGCCGGAACCCGCCCAGCGGCGCCCTCATTCACTACTACCTGCGGGCCCGACCCGACAGCGCGGTGCAGCTCGATATCCTCGACTCGGCGGGGACGCTGATCAAGAGCTTTTCGAGCCGCTCGCGCGACTCGACCTTGCGCATCGACTCGATGCCGGGAACCAATCGCTTCGTCTGGAACATGCGCTACCCCAGCGCGTCGACCTTCCCCGGCATCATCCTGTGGGGCGGGAGCACGACCGGGCCGATGGCCCCGCCCGGGCGCTATCAGGTGCGGCTCACGATCGGCGGGTGGAGCCAGACGCGAACGTTCAGCCTCCTCAAGGATCCGCGCGCCCCCGCGACGCCGGCCGACATCGAGCAGCAGTTCGCGCTCCTGATCCGGATCCGCGATCGGCTCAGCGAGGCGAACGACGCGGTGACCCGTATCCGCGACCTCAAGACCCAGCTCGACGGCGTGACCGAGCGCGCCGGCGCGCTGAGCGATAGCGCCGCGATGCGGGCCATCCGAGCGCGCGCCGACACGCTGCGGCGGAGACTATCGGCAGTCGAGGAGGTGATCTACCAAGTGCGGAACCGGAGCAGCCAGGACCCGCTCAACTACCCGATCCGGCTGAACAACAAGCTCGCAGCGCTGGCCGGTGTGGTGGCGAGCGCCGACGCCCGGCCCACCGACCAGTCGTACGCCGCCTTCGAGGACCTCTCGGCGCAACTCCAGGTGCCGCTCGACCGTTTGCGCGCGATCCTCGAGGCGGACGTGCCGGCCTTCAATGCCCTGGTGCGGGAGCGGGACGTGCCCGCGCTGATCAGTAGAACGGGCCAGCGAGGTGCGAGTAGATGAGCGGGTCCGCGATCGCTCATCTAGCCAATATAGTGGACGTCGAAGTACCCGCGAGGAGGAGTCTATGGCCGTCCGCGCTGCCCTGATCGCCGCTCTGCTGGCGCTCGCCGTCGCCCCGCCGCCAACCGTCGTGGAGTATGAGATCCCGAGGCCCGGCGCCTTCCCCCACGACCCCGCCGTCGGCCCGGACGGGATCGTCTGGTACACCGACCAGTCCAACAGCTTCATCGGCCGGCTCGATCCGGAGACCGGGCGCATCACCGACTACCCGACGCCGACCCCGCGGTCGGGTCCGCATGGGATCGAGGTTGCGCCGGACGGGATGGTGTGGTACACGGGCCAACGCGCCGGCGTCCTCGGCCGGCTCGACCCGCGCACCGGCCAGATCACCGAGTTCCCGCTGCCACCGGAGGCGCGCAACCCGCACACGCCCATCGTGCATCAGGGCCGCATCTGGTTCACCGCCCAGGGCAACAACAGTTACGGCGTTCTCGAGCCGGCGACCGGGAACGTGAGGGTGTGGCCCTCGCCGACGCCGCGCTCTCTGCCCTACGGCATCCGGCCCGCGCCCGACGGATCGATCTGGATGTGTGAGTTCGGCACCAACAAGCTCGGCCACATCAATCCCGCCGACGGTTCGATTCGTGAGTTCACGCTCCCCGACGGCGCGCGGCCGCGCCGGCTCCAGGTCGCGAGCAACGGGATCGTCTACTACACCGACTACGCGCGCAACTATTTGGGCGCGCTCGATCCCGCCACGGGGATCGTGCGGGAGTGGCCGAGCCCCTCCCCCAACGGACGCCCCTACGGCATCGTCGTCGGGCCCGACGGGCGGATCTGGTTCAATGAGGCGGCGACCAACAGGATGGTGGCGTTCGACCCGCTCACCGAGCAGATGGAGCTCGTGGCGATTCCCACGGCGACGGCTGTGGTGCGACACATCGACGCCGACTACCGGCGCCGGCGGATCTGGCTGGCGCTGAGCGGGACCGGACGGATCGGTAGGATCGACGTGCCCTGAAGGCGGTGCGGTCTGGGCGAGGGAGTGCGGGAGCCGGGACTGCTCGTCGCGTCTAGCCGGCCGACTCCTCGGCGTCTTTTGCGAGGTGTCGGTCGAGGAAGAAGATCGCCGTGCTCGAGACGCCGATCATCCTGAGCTGCTCTAGGACCGTGCTGACCGACTTTTCCTCCTCCACCTGCTCGCTGACGAACCACTGCAACATCGCCTGCGTGGCGTGGTCGTTCTCCTTGGCCGCCAGGTCGCACAGACGGTTGATGAGCCCGCTGATCTTGCGCTCGTGCTCGAGGGTCCGCTCGAAGACGTCCAGCGCGGACTTGAACGCGGTGGGCGGCTGCTCGATGGCCTGCAGCGTCACGCGGGCGTCGCGGTCGTTCACGTAGTCGAAGATCTTCATCGCGTGCCCGGACTCTTCGCGGGCCTGGCGCCGCATCCAGGCCGCGAAGCCGCGCAGCTTGGC
>JACORV010000039.1 GCA_016179225.1 Gemmatimonadota bacterium
GCGTCCAGCACCGCGCCGAGCAGGGCCTCGTAGGCCGGCCGCGCCCGGGCGGCCTCGCCGGCGGCGGCGATCATCGAGATGCTGCCCATCTTCCGGTCGAAGATGCCGCTCTCCCAGGGCAGCGCGTCGAAGCAGGCGAGACCGCGCAGCACATCGCCCGCCCGCACGCCGTAGACGGCGCACCCCTCTTTGGCGAAGCGTGCCAGGACGTGGGAAACGTGGTACTGCACGATCCGGTCGTTGGAGACGCCGTAGTCGGAGGTGATGGAGAGGTGCGGGTACTGCGCGAGCAGTTGCTCGATCGCCGCGCGATCCGGAGCGGTGAGCCGGTCTGCCACAAGGGGCCGGTCAGGCATGGAAGCCTTTCACTGAAGCTGATGGGGACACGGGGTGTTGCGCACGGTCAACAAGCTTCCCGGCGGTTCGGTTGGCAAGAAGCGCACCTTGACGCCCGGTCGAGCCGCGGTGAAGATAAACCCACCGACATTGTCAATCGTCAAGCTAGGGCCTTTCGGGCACGGTACTTGCACCCTCCCCGCCGCGCACGTGGATGACCGGCCCGGGCGATTCCGGGACGCTTCGCAACTTCAACGTCGGATGCACGCGTGACTGAGCCCAGGCCAACCGTGATCGTCCTTGGCGCGGGTCTGGCCGGATTGCGCGCGGCGATCCACCTGCGCGAGAAGGGCTACCAGGTCGAGGTCCTCGAGAAGCTCGGCGAGCCCGGCGGGATGGCCCGGAGCCACGAGAAGAGCGGCTTCATCTTCGATCACGGGCCGCACGGCTTCATGAGCCGCGACCAGTGGATCAACGAGGAGTTCGAGGAAGTCGTGGCCGGGCAGGGCGGGTGGTATGGCCTCACCAAGTGGTCGCAGATTCACTACCGGCAGCAGTACTTCAACTTCCCGCTCAAGATGCGGGACATCATCCTCAAGATGGACCCGTTCACCCTGGCGGCGACCTTCGTCGCCTTCGTGTGGGCGCGGCTCCGGGTGATGATCACTAAGCGCGCCCCGGCCAACGCCGAAGACTACCTCGTCGACCAGTTCGGGCGCGTCCTCTACAACGAGTTTTTCGGCCCGTACACCAAGAAGGTCTGGGCGATCGAGCCCCGCGAGCTCGACGCGGACTTCACGCGTGACCGCGTGCCGACGCTGAACCTGTGGGACATCATCCGCCGGATGTTCTCCGACCCCGCCAAGGACCAGTACCGGATGACGCCGTCGGGCCGGGTGATCACCCACGACCTGCACGCCGGCTACTACCCGAAGCGCGGCGCCCGGGCGCTGCCGATCGGGTACTTCGAGAAGGCGAAGCGGCTCGGCGTGACGTTCCGGTTCAAGGTGGAGCTTGACGGGATCGATCTTGAGTCCCGCCGGCTCGCGGCGCGCGAGAACGCTCAGCCGGTCACGCTGCCCTTCGACCGCGTCGTGAGCACCATCCCGCTGGACGTCCTGGTGCCGCTGCTCGCGCCGCCGGCGCCCGCGGAGATCGGGGAGCTGGCGCAGGGGCTGCGCTACCGCGGGATCATCCTGGTGAACCTGTGCCTGAGCCGGCCGCAGGTGATACAACCGCACTGGGTCTACTTCACCGACCGGCTCTTCAACCGGATCTCGGAGTACCGGCACTTCAGCCGCGACCTCGCGCCGCCCGGGAAGACGGGGATCTGTCTCGAGCTGGGCGCGACGGCGAACGACGAGCTGTGGACCGCGTCGGACGCGGAGATCGTGCGGCACTGCGTACTGGAGCTGGAGGAGCTGGACCTCGTCAAGCCGAGCGAGGTCCTGGACCACCTGGTGATCCGCGAGCCGAACGCGTACCCGCTATACGACGTCGGATACCAGGACCGCATCAACCGGCTCGTGACCTGGCTGGAGCAGACGGCGGGCATCGTGACGGCGGGCCGCCAGGGGCGGTTCCTCTACATCAACCAGGACGCCGCGATCAAATCGGGGTTCGAGGCGGGCGAAGCCGCCGCGCGGCTCGTCGAGACGGGCTCCGTCGGGGACCGGCCGGTCTGGGGCGACCAGCGACCGCGCCGCAAGATCGTGGTGTGATGCCCTTCGAGCGGTGCCGCGCGAGAGCCCACGCGGGCACCCTTTCCCTCCAGCAAAGGCACCAGGCGTGACGAGGCAGCGGGAGCGGGTGGCGGGCCGGACGCTCGCCATTGAGGGAGGGCAGCCGATCCGGGACACCTACCTGGTTTTCGGCCGGCCTCTGTTCAGCGAAGAGGAGATCCAGGACGTCGTCGCCGTGCTCCGGTCGGGCTGGCCGGGCATGGGCAAGAAGACCATCGAGTTCGAGCAGGCCTTCGCCGAGTACTGCGGCGCGCGCCACGCAGTCTCGATCGCGTCGTGCACGGCGGGGTTGCACGTCGCGCTCCTCGCGGCGGGCGTGGGCAGAGGCGACGAAGTCGTCACGACGGCGATGACGTTTGCCGCGACCATCAACGCCATCCGCCAGACCGGCGCCACGCCCGTGCTGGTGGACATCGACCCAAACACCCTGAACCTCACGCCGGAGGCGGTCTCGCACGCCATCACGCCCAAGACCAAGGCCATCCTGCCCGTGCACTTTGGCGGCCTCCCCTGCGACCTGGAGCGCCTGGGCGAGTTGGCCAGGTCCCACCGGCTCGCCATCATCGAGGACGCCGCCCACGCCGTGGGCGGGGTGTATCACGGCAGGCGGGTCGGAGGGCACGGGAACCTCGCGTGCTTCAGCTTCTACCCGAACAAGAACATGACCACGATCGAAGGCGGGATGATCACCACCGACGACGATGGTCTGGTGGAGGAGATGCGCCTGCTCCGGCTGCACGGGCTCTCCTCCGACGCGTGGAAGCGCTTCGAGAGCAAGGCGTTCATCCCCTCGCGCGTGGTGCGCGACGGGTTCAAGTACAACATGACCGACGTGCAGGCCGTGCTCGGGCTGGGCCAGCTCAAGCGGCTCGAGGCGTTCCTGGCGACCCGCGAGCGCTACGCGGCGATCCTCGACGAAGAGCTGGCGGGCCTCCCGTTCGACCGCCAGCTCCGTCCGCCGCTCGGCGGGACGGACCGGCACGCGCTGCACCTGTACGTGATCCTGCTTCGGCTCGAGGAGCTGACCGTGGATCGCGATCACATCCTCGCCGCGATCCGCGAGGAGAACATCGGCGTCACGGCCCACTACCTCGCGATCAACGAGCACCCCTACTACCAGCGGGTCCTGCCGTACCGGCCCGGGGACTTCCCCTTCGCCGAGCGGGTCTCGGCGCGGACGCTGACCCTCCCGATGAGCCCCTCGATGAGCGAGGATGACCTCTTCGACGTGATCGACGCGGTGCGCAGCGTGCTCGCGCGCTACCGCGTGCCCGCAGCGAGTGCGGCGGCCCGGTGACGGCGAGCCGCGCCTCCGCCGGCGGCTGGCCGGCGGACGACCGCGTCGTACTCGCGCTGCTCGCGCTGGTCGCGCTCGCGGTGCGCCTGCCAGGCGCCGGGGGCGATCTCTGGCTGGACGAGGTCGCCACGCTCACTGGATCCGTGAAGCCGCCGCTGGCGGAAATCGTCTCGACCTATCGCACCGCGAACACCCACGTGATGTACTCGGTGCTGGCGCACGTCGCGATTACGCTCTTCGGCGAGCAGGCGTGGGCGGTGCGGCTGCCGGCGCTGATCTTCGGCGCGGCGACGGTGCCGGCACTCTATTACCTGGCGCGGCTGTGGCTGCCGCGCCGCGAAGCGCTCGCCGCGGGGCTGATCCTCGCCGTGTCGTACCATCACGCGTACTTCTCCCAGAACGCGCGCGGGTACACCGGACTGCTGTTCTTCTCCGTGATCTCGACCGCGTGGCTCGCCCAGGCTATGACGACCGGCAAGCGCGGATACTGGATCGGCTACGCGGTGATCACCGCGCTCAACATCTACATGCTGCTCAGCGCGGTGTTCGTGTGCGTGTGGCAGTGCGTGGGGGCGGTGCTGGTGTACGTGCTGCCGAGGAGCGCGGCGGGCCGGCGCGGCGAACTGTTCGGCAGGCTGGTGTTCTGGGTGTTCATCTCGGCGGCGCTCACTGTCGCGCTCTACCTGCCGCTGCTCCAGGACGTGTTCACCTTCTTCACCACCACCAAGGGCGAAGTCGGCTGGAAGCCTTCGATGGCGCTGGTGAGGGTGATCCTTCGCGACGCGGTGCCCTCTCAGCTGGCCCTCATGGCGGTCGCAGGCGTGCTGTTCGCGCCTATCGGCATCGCGGGCTTCCTGAGCCTGGTGCGGCGGGCGCCCATCATCTTCTTCGCGCTGGTGCTCCCGCCCACGGCCGAGGTCGCGGTCGGCCTGGCCATGGGGGCCGGCACCTATCCGCGCCGGTTCCTGTCGGTGCTGCCGTTCGCGATCCTGGTGGCGGTGCGCGGAGTGGCCATGACCGCGGACTGGGTGGCGCGGCGGCGCGGCCGGCCCTTGATCGCGGGGCCAGCCTTCGCCCTCTCGGTCGCGGTCGTCGCTCTGGCGGCGGCCATGGGGCTGCCACGGCTCTGGACCATCCCCAAGCAGGACTACACCGGCGCGCTGGCGTACGTCGCGGCTCACAAGCAGCTGGGGGACGTCGTCGCCGCGGCGTTCGTGACCGACGTCGCCGCGCAATACTACGACTCGACCGTGGTGTCGGTCCGAACCCGCGGCGCGCTCGAGAACGCCCTCGCCGGGGGGCATACGGTCTGGGTGTTAGGCACCTTCCTCGGTGAGCTGCGCCGCAAGCGGCCGGCGCTGGAAGCGCTGCTCCGCGAGCGCTTCCTCGAGCAGGCGCGGTTCCGCGGCTTGGTGGGTGCGGGCGGCATCGTGGTGTGGAAGAGCACGGGCGGCGGGTCGTGAAAGGGATAATCCTCGCCGGCGGCGCCGGCACGCGGCTCTTCCCGATCACGCGGTCGGTGAACAAGCACCTGCTGCCCGTCTTCAACAAACCGATGGTCTATTACCCGCTGTCCACGCTGATGCTCGCGGACATCCGGGACATCCTCGTCATCTCGACGCCGGCCGACGTGCCGCGCTTCCAGCAGCTCCTGGGCGACGGGTCGCAGTGGGGCATGACCTTCAGCTACGCGGTGCAACCGGCGCCGGAAGGCATCGCCCAGGCGTTCCTCATCGGTCGGGAGTTCGTGGGGGCGGACCACGTCGCGCTGATCCTCGGCGACAACATCCTGCATGGCCCCGGGCTCTCGGGCGTGCTGGAGCGAGCCGCGCACCGCGAGGTCGGGGCGGTCATCTTCGGGTACATCGTGAACAACCCGCAGGACTACGCCGTCGCCGAGCTGGACGAGTCGGGCCGGGTTCTGGGCCTGGAGGAGAAGCCGGCGCAGCCGAGGTCGCACTGCGCGGTGCCGGGACTCTACTTCTACGACAACCAGGTGCTCGACATCGCGCGCGGGCTGAAGCCGTCGGCGCGCGGCGAGCTGGAGGTCACGGACGTCAACCTGGAGTACCTCAAGCGCGGCCAGCTCTACCTCGAGCGGATGAGCCGCGGCATGGCGTGGCTCGACATGGGGACGCACGAGTCGCTCCAGGAGTCGGCGAGCTTCGTGGAGACGATCGAGAAGCGGCAGGGGCTGATGATCGCGTGCCCCGAGGAGATCGCGTATCGCCGGGGCTTCATCGACGCGGAGCAGGTCCGGCGGCTCGCGGAGCCGATCAAAAAGAACGGCTATGGCCGCTACCTGTTAGACCTGCTCACGGAGGGCAAGTGACGGGGAGCGGCGTCCAGGCCGATATCCCACTGGAGCGAGGGGCGCCCGTCGGCGAAGCGTCCAGTGCTCCGGCGTCCCGGCGCAAGCTGGTCAGCGCGAGCGACATCGCGTACGTGCTCTATCCGTTGCTGCCCACGCACTGGCTCTTCGCGGCGGCACGGCTGCGCGGGCGGCTGGCGTACCTGATGGGCGGACGGGCGCGGCGCGCCGTGTCGGCGAACCTCCGGGCCGCCTTCGGCGAGACGAAGTCCCCCGAAGAGATCGCGACGCTGACGGGCCGGATTTTCGAGCAGCAGCAGCTCCAGAACCTGCTGGTCACTCTCGCGCCCCGAATGAGCACGCCGACGCTGGAGCGGCTGGTGCCGATCGAGGGTCTCGAGTACCTCGACGCGGCGCTCGCCCATGGCAGGGGCGCCATGCTGGTCGCGTCGCACCTCAACTCCGCCTCTCAGTTCGCCGCGCTCATCCTCCTCCGGCGAAAGGGGTACGATGTCGGCCTGGCGATGCCGAACGCCGACGACCCGTGGGAAGAAACACGCCTGCGCCGCGCCCTCGACCGGTGGGTGCGTCGGCCGAGCCTGCGCGAGCAGATCGACGCGTTCCCGGCCCAGTTCAACGTGCGCCCCATCGCCGCGCGTTTGGCGAGGAACGCGATCGCCGTAACGACCGGGGACGGCCTGCACTCCGCCGCGTTCGCGCAGGTTGAGTTCCTGGGTCGGAGACTTCCGTTCACCACCGGCCCCTTCAGCGTGGCCCGCTCAACGGGAGCGCCGATCGTCATGATGTTCTCGCCCGGAATCCCGACGGAGAGTATGCGCGTCATCCTCGAGCCGCCGGTGACGGTATCGCGCACCGATCCGCCGAGGCAGGCCGTGACGGAGCACGTGACGACGTTCGCCTCGCGGCTCGACCGCCACGTTCGCGCGAGCCCCGCGAGCTGGCAACATTGGCTCACGGACAACCTGTTGGGCACTATGACCACCTGGCGACAGACCTCGCTGAGCGATCGCTACCGGACATAGAGCCGGCGCCGCGGAAGGAGCGGATGGCATGGATTTCTCGTGGTCCGACGAGCAGCTCGAGCTGTACCGCTCGATCGCGTCGTTCGCGCAGAAGGAGCTGAACGACCACACGGTCGAGCACGATCACGCCGGGATCTTCCCGCGCGACCTGTGGCGAAAGGCGGCGGAGTTCGGCATTCTCGGCCTCCCCTTCCCGGAGGAGTACGGGGGGAGTGGGCAGGACATTCTCACGACGCTCTTTGCGCTGGAGGCGCTGGGTTACGGCTGCCGGGACAACGGCCTGATCTTCGGCCTCAACGCGCAGATGTGGGCCGTCCAGACACCGATCGTCCGCTACGGCAGCGACGCGCAGAAGCAGGCGTACCTCCCCAAGCTGATCTCCGGCGCCTGGATTGGCGCGCACGGCATGACCGAGCCCGACGCGGGATCGGATGCCTTCGCGCTCTCCACCGCCGCCGTGAAGCGCGGCGACCGGTACGTGCTCAACGGCACCAAGATCTTCACCTCCAACGCGCCTACCGCCGACCTCTTCCTGATCTTCGCGACGATGAACAGGAAGCGCGGCTTCATGGGCATCACCGCGTTCCTGATCGACAAGGGGACGCCGGGGCTCTCCGTGAGCAAGCCGATCGAGAAGATGGGGCTGCGCACCTCGCCCATGGGCGAGGTGGTGCTCGAGAATTGCGAGGTGGGCCCCGACCAGCGGCTGGGACGGGAAGGGAACGGCGGGACGATCTTCAAGCACTCGATGATGTGGGAGCGGTGCAGCATCCTGGCGAGCTATGTGGGGACGATGCAGCGCCAGATCGAGGTGTGCACGAGGTATGCCAAGGAGCGCCGCCAGTTCGACAGCCCGATCGGCGCGTTCCAGGCGGTGTCCCATCGTATTGTCGATATGAAGGTTAGGCTTGAGTCGGCACGTCTCTTGCTATATCGTGCAGGTTGGCTGCGGGCCCGCGGCGAAGAAGCGGGAATGGAGGTCGCGATGGCAAAGCTGTACCTGAGCGAGGCCGCGGTGCAGAACGCTCTGGACGCGATCCAGGTCCATGGCGGCTACGGCTACACGACCGAGTTCGGAATCGAGCGGGAGCTCCGGGACGCGGTCGGCGGCAGGCTGTACTCCGGCACCTCCGAGATCCAGAAAGAGCTCATCGCGGGCGCCCTCGGCCTGTGACGGGACCGGCCGGGTCAGACTTTCTAACCGCTTTCTGAGAGAAACCGAATCGCATGACCGCCGAGAAGATCAGGACGTTCATCACGCAGATGTCCATGGACGCAAGCGGGAGCGCCATCGCCGACGACACGCCGCTGCTGGACTCCGGCGTCATGGATTCGATGGGGGTGCTGGAGCTCGTGACGTTCCTGGAGTCCGAGTTCGGAGTCAAAGTCCAGGACGAGGAGATCGTTCCCGAGAACTTCGAGACGGTGGTCCGCATCGCCGCGTTCGTCGAATCCAAGAAGCGGGGCTAGGCGCGCCCGGTCTGGCCGCCGCCGTAGCGCCGCAGCCGCCCCGGACCTGGCGCGCCGCCCCCAGGGCGGACGCGGCGCCGCGGCGCGCGCTCGCGAGTCTCGGCGACTTCCTCTACCTGCTCTATCCGCTGCTTCCGCGAAGCTGGATCTTCGCCACGGCCAGGCTCCGGGGCACGCTCCAGGACCTGCTGCGCACGCGGGCGCGACGCATCGTGCGCGCCAACTACGCCACGCTGTTCCCGGACCGGACCGCGGCCGAACTCGACGCGCTGACGCGGCGGTTCCTCCAGAACCAGCAGTCTCAGAACCTCCTGGTGATGCTCGCGTCGCGGCTCCGGACCGAGGAGCTGGCGCGCCTGGCACCGTTCGAGCGGCTGGACCGCCTCGAGTGGGCGCTGGCGCAGAAAAAGGGCGTAATCGTGCTCGTCTCGCACATCAACTCAGCGTCGTTCTTCGCCGGGAACGTGTGGCTGCGGCGGTCCGGCTTCGACGTGCGCGTGGCGATGCCCATCGTGCGCGACCCGTGGGACCGGACGTGGCTCAGGATTCTTGCCGACGGCATCGCCGGCATCGCGCCGATCAAGGACCAGCTGGGGTGCTTCTACTGCCAGTTCAACTTGCGGCCCATCGTCGAGCGCCTGAAGGAAGGCGCCGCGGTGGCCCTCACCGGCGACGGCTGGCATTCGGCCGGCTTCGTCGAGGTCGAGTTCCTGGGCCGCAAGGTGCCGTTCACCACCGGGGCGCTCTCTATCGCCCGGTCGAGCGGTGCGGTCGTGGTGCCGGTGTTCGCCACCGGGGCGCCGCCCGACCGCCTGCGGTTCGTGTTAGAGGAGCCGTTCACCGTCTCGCGTGAGGGGCCCTCCAAGCGCGCCGTGCAGGCGGCGGCGACGGCGTACGCCTTGCGCGTCGAGCACCACCTCTTGCGGAATCCGGCGTCGTGGCAACACTTGCTGGAGGAGGATGTGTTTGAAACGATGGCGACCTGGCAGCAGCGGACCCTGACGGAGCGGTACGACCTGTAGCGGGGACCGGATGATGGATGTGCCGCGGTCGTGTGACGTCGTCGTGATCGGAGGCGGTCCCGGCGGCAGCCTTGGGGCGACATACCTGGCCCGGAAGGGGTACGACGTGGTGCTGCTCGACAAGGAGAAGCACCCGCGCTACCGGGTGGGCGAGAGCCTCATCCCGCACATGTGGAAGTACCTCCGCCTCGGCGGGGCCGAAGAGAAAATCCTGAACGACGGATTCATCAAGAAGACGGGCGGCACCGTGATCTGGAACGGAGTCATCCGGGAGCTCGTCTTCGGCCAGTTCGGGTTCGACCGGCCCGCTATGCACGTAGAGCGCGACCGCTACGATCAGATCCTGTTCGAGCACGCCAAGGCGCAGGGCGTGCGGGCCTTCGAAGAGATGACGGTGCTGGGCGTGGACCTTAACGGCGGCGAGCGACCGTCGGTGCGGTTCCGCGCGGCGGGTGACGACGCGGTGGGGACGATCGCCTGCCGGTACGTGATTGACGCCAGCGGGCAGAACGCGGTCATCGCCAAGCAGCTCGGTGTTCGCGAGATCGATGAGGGCTTCCGGTTCATGAGCCTGTGGGGGTACTTCCTCGATTCGAAGTACGTGGCCCTGGGCGGCAAGGTGCACCCGTTCAAGGACCTCAACCAGACGCCGCCCACGACGTTCGTGTGCTCCGTGGATGAGCTGGGCGAGTGGGGATGGCTGTGGCACATCCCCCTGCGTGAGAGCACCAGCATCGGCCTGGTGGTGCCGGTCGAGCAGCTGCAGGTGGTGAAGAAGAGCGACGAGGCGCTGGAGAAGTACTTCCTCCGGAAGTGCTACGAAGTTTCCTATCTCGGAAGGCTGCTGGAAGGCGCGACGTACCTCGAGGGCAGCTTCCACGTCATTCGCGACTACTCCTACCGAACCAGCCTTTACGCCGGGCCTGGGTTCTACCTGGTCGGCGACGCGGCAGCCTTCGTAGACCCGCTCTTCTCGGTGGGCGTCGTCTTCGCGATGTACTCGGCGTTCGCGGCGAGCTGGGCGGTAGACCGTTCGCTGCGCCGCCCCGAAATCGCGGAGAGCAACCGCGCCATCTTCTCGCGCCAGATCTCGGGCCGGCTCGAGGTCGCTCGCGCGCTCGCGCTCCCGCGCTACGCCAAGTTGGAGAGGCCAGCGACTTCGCTCGGCTGTCCATCCAGTTCGAGAGCGCGCTGGAGAAGGAGCTGATGTACACCGTCGCGTCGCTCTCCACGCGCGGCGACAATCTGCTCGACTTGGTCGCGGACGAAGGCAGAGAAAAGATCACGGCCAAGCGGTTCAACGTCATCAAGGAACTGACGTTCTAGCCGGCCGCCGGGGCGTCACGCCTAGGGGCGCCGGTTGCACCGCTACCACGTTCAGAAAAGGCCCACTGCGATGATTCGGGAGAGTCTGGCTCGGGTATGGCGGGAGCATCGCCGCGCGGTGCTGGCGGCGGCGATCCTCGCCTGGACGGTTGGGATCGTGTTCGCGTACCAGAAGGTCAAGCCGAAGCTGCCAGCGGGGATGGCGACGCCGCCCCCGGGCGCCCGGGTCCTGGAGGTCGGCGCGCTGCCGGTAACCTGAAACCTCACCGGCCCGATCGCCTGTATGGCGATGCAAAACGGGACCGACAGCGTGATGGGCGGGATGGCGATGGAAGAGGGCGACAGCCTTGTCATACCCGACAGCCTCGGGAACATGGTCGCGCGTTTCACCCGCTACAGCGGGTGGCCCGAGCTCAAGGAAGCGTTGCTCGCGGGCCGGGTGGGCGCCGCCTACCTGCTCGCCCCGCTGGCGATGGACCTCGCGGACCGGGGCCTGCCGGTGCGCGTCGTCGCGCTCGGCCACCGTTCCGGCGCGGTCATCATGGTCAAGAAGGACAACGCCGCCCGCAACCTCGGCGATCTGCGCGGCAAGCGCGTGGCGATCCCAAGCCGCTTCGCGGTGGATCACCTCTTCGTGCGGCGGCTGATGCAGCAGCACGGCCTGCGCGACGGCGACCTCACGTTGGCCGAGATGGCCCCGCCGGACATGCCGGCCGCCCTTTACGCGGACGCGGTGGATGCCTACGCCACGGGCGAGCCGTTCGGCGCGCAGGCGGAGCGGGACGGGTACGCGCGCGTCCTTCACTCGACGCGGACCGACTGGCCGAACTACATCTGCTGCGTGCTGGCCGTCCGGACCGACATGATCCAGCAGGTGCGCCCGGTCGTGCAGCGTCTGGTGGACGACGTCATGTCCGCCGGCGTGTGGCTCGATCGTGACTCCCTGAACCGGGTGCAGGCCGCGCGGATCGCCGGCCGTCCGGAGTTCTTCAACATGGATCCATCGCTCATCCAGTACGTGCTCGAGCATCCGCACGACCGGGTGACCTACGGCGACCTCCGCCTCATCCGCACCGAGCTGGACGAGCTGATGAACCTGGCCCTCACGGCCCGGATCATCCAGCACCCGATTCCGTACGAGACGTACGCGGACGAGAGCTTCATGCGGCGCCGCCGTCACCGGGAGATACGTTTTGTCGGGCAGTAAGTGGAGGACGCTGATCCCCGTCGCGGTGGTCGCGGCCCTGGTGGCGGGGTGGTGGGCGGCGGTGGTGAAGACGCACACGCCTTATTTCCCGACCCCCTGGCAGGTCGCCGCGGGGATGGCGGAGCTGGCGCGCAACGGCACGCTGGTGCAGCACGTCGTGGCGTCGCTGATGCGCGTGACTGTCGGGTACGGGATCGCGGTCATGGTCGCGATCCCGCTCGGCGTGCTGATGGGATGGTTCGGCGGGCTCTACCTCGCGCTCAATCCCGTCATCCAGATGCTGCGTCCGATCTCGCCGATCGCGTGGATCCCGCTCGCCATCCTCTGGTTCGGCGTCGGCAACCTCTCGCCGATGTTCCTCATTTTCCTGTCGTCGTTCTTCCCGATGGTGGTCGGGACGGCCTCCGGCGTGCACAGCGTGGACCGGCAGTACATCCGCGCCGCGCGGAACTTCGAGATCACCGGGCACCGCCTACTCCGCCAAGTGGTGGTGCCCGCCGCGCTGCCGCAGATCATCGTCGGCATGCGGCTCGGCCTCGGCATCGCGTGGCTCGTCGTCGTCGCGGCGGAGATGGTCGCGCTCGATTCGGGCCTCGGCTACCTGATCATCGATTCGCGCAACGCCGGCAACCGGTACGACCTCGTGGTCGCGGCGATGGTCATCATCGGCGTGATCGGGTTTCTCCTCGATACCCTCATGCGACGCCTCGAGCGGCTCGAGGAAGTGGCCTGGCGCTATGCCCGGTAGCATTTCCGCGAAGGGCCTCTTCAAGGCGTTCCCCACGCCGAAGGGCCCGCTCCCGGTCATCGAGGACCTGAGCCTCGACATCGCGGACGGAGAGTTCGTCGCGCTCATCGGGCCGTCGGGGTGCGGTAAGTCGACCTTCCTCGACATCCTGGCGGGGTTCGAGCGCCCGGATCGGGGGTCGCTGGCCGTGGACGGGCAGCCCATCGTGGGCCCCAGCCGCAAGCGGATCCTGATCCCCCAGCAGACGTCGGTTTTCCCGTGGCAGAGCGCGCGCCGGAACCTGACCTTCGTGCAGGATGGCGTGACCGAGGAAGAGAAGAAGAGGCTCTCGCTCGACTACGTGAACCTGGTCGGGCTCGAGGGATTCGACCAGACGTATCCGCACCAGCTCTCGGGCGGGATGCTGAAGCGCCTCGAGCTCGCTCGGGCGCTGATCGTGAAGCCGGACATCCTGCTCATGGACGAGCCGTTCGGCCCGCTCGACGCGCTCACCCGCATCCGACTCCATGCCGAGCTGCTCCAGATCCTCTCGGTGGAGCGGCACACCACGCTATTGGTGACGCACGACGTGCACGAGGCGCTCTATCTGGCGGACCGCATCGTCGTGTTCACGCCGCGGCCCGCGCGCATCCAGTGCATCGTGGACGTCCCCTTCCAGCACCCCCGCGCCCTGGTGGGCGGAGACATCGTGCGGCTCAAGGCCCGGATCCTCGTGGAGCTGGGCCTCTCGCCTGACGGGAGCTTCGACCGGAGCAAGCGACCCGCCTCTGGCGGATGAGGCTCCCGCCGGCGCAGCGCCTAACGCCTACAACGTGAACTGTAGTGTCAGGTAGCCGAAATCGACCCCCTTGCTGGGGCCGGACTGCCGGATGAACTCGCCTGGCCAGCAGTGGCTGTATCCCGTCACGACCAGCAAGTGGCGGCCCACCGGGTACCGTACGGTCACGTCGAGCTCGGAGCCGATGTCCTTGGACGTGCCGGCGGCTCCGGATCGAACGGCGCCCGCTGGTGGTGGCAGGAAAGGCGCAAGCGGGCCATACAGGCCGTCTTTCCCGCTGGCGCGCTGGAAACGGTGGAAGTCCACCGCGGTGCTCACCGCACGCCGCAGCCGGACCGATAGCCCGCCGCTCAGATCCACCACGTTCTGTCGTCCCGCCACGTCCATGAAGCCCAGATACGCGTGTGCGAGCGGAAAGAGCTGGTTGAACGTCTGCACGTCGGCGACTGCGCTGTCCTTGTCGCCGCTCGCGTAGTCCAGGTTGAGGTAGACGCGCGGCGCGCCCCGCACCTGGGGCAGGCTGTACCCGACCTGACCCGCAAACATGTACGCGCGGATCTTCCCCGGGCCGACTGTTCCAAACTGCCATGCGGCCTCGGCCTCGTAATCCAGGCGGGCTCCCTGGCGGGTCGGCCCCCACACGCGCGCGCCGATGGTCTGGCGCTCTTCGCGTCCTGCCGTTCCATTGAACCTGGCGCTGGCCCGCCGGAGGCCCAGCCAGTAGGCGTCCACCCCGATCACGGTGCGCGGCGGTCTCGCGGTCGCGTACAGGCCGTAGAAAGTAGTCGCCGAATCGCGCTCGTTGAATTCGTACTTGTTGACGAGAACCGGACGGGTGAGAAACGCGCTCACGGCGCCGCTCGGGAACGAAAAGGACCCGGAATACCCCTCGAACGTGCGCCTGGTATTCGTCCAGTCGAGCGGGCTGATCAACCGCTCGCGGCCGTAGGCGAGCTCTTGCCGCCCCACCCGAAATGCGAGCGCTCCAGATCCGGCATGTGGGAATCGAAGCTCGCCGTAGAATTGTTGGAGATCGAGCTCGTCTTGATCGACGACCCTGATACCGCCCTGGAGCGAGCGGCTGTCGACGGTGGCGCTCTTGCCTTGGACGAAAAACCTGAGACGGTCGTAGACGTGCAGGTCGGCGGACAGGAAGAGGCGTGTCAGCGTGAAGAAGTCGTCGTGGTCGGCCGTAGGGGGAGCCCCGAAGTTGAAGCCGGTCCAGCTCTCCACCCGCTCCCTAAGCTGCCCGCCGAATCCGACCCAGAGCCCTCCGCCGGAGCTGAGCCGGACGTGTTTGATCGTGTCAAACCGGTCCCGTGGCTGGGCCTGCTGGGCGAAAAGCCCGAAGGGGCCGAGCGTCAGCGCAACAGCTGTGGCGCCAGCCCACCTCCAAGCCCATGGAAATGCCGGAAAGGCAGTCGGCATCCGGCCTCCCAGAAGATGTTGATCCAGGCCAACCTGCGACGGCGGACCAAGTATCGTGATGGGTGTTACTGCCGGCAACTCTCGTGCCCTATCATATTGGTGCCGCATAGGTTAACCTTGATCGGGCACGCCTCTTGCTATATCGTGGGGCGATTTTTTTGTCGGCCCCAGCTGGAGCCCGCAACCCGATACTTGGATTCGAGAAGGGAAGTCGTGAGCGCAGAGCGATTCGACGTCATCGTCGTGGGCGGAGGTCCGGGTGGCACGAGCACCGGCATCATGCTCGCCAAGCGGGGCTACAAGGTGCTCCTCCTCGAGCGGGAGCGATTCCCGCGTTTTCACATCGGTGAGTCGCTGCTCCCGGCGCTGTGGGACCTCTGGGACGAGCTGGGCGTCACGGCGGAGATGGAAGCGGTCGGCTTCGTCATCAAGCAGGGCATCAACTTCGCGATGTTCGAGCCGCCGACCGAGATCGCGCTCCTCACGGGCGAGTTCCCGCGCTACTTTCAGCGGCCGTACACCTACCACGTCGAGCGGGCCAGGTACGACCAGATCATGCTCGAGCACGCCCGGCGCTGCGGCGTGGACGCGCGCGAGGAGTGGACGGTCGAGGACGTGCTGTTCGAGGGGGACCGGTGCGTCGGCGTGGTGGCGGGCCCGAACGGCCAGCCGGGCCAGCCGTACCACGCGCCCATGGTGGTGGACGCGACGGGCCGCAACTGCCTGATGTCGCGCAAGCTGGGGTGGCGCAAGCCCGACCCCACGCTGAACAAGCTTTCCCACTTCACGCACTACCAGGGGGCGGACCCTCGGGACCACGATGGTACGACGATGACCGAGATCCACAGCATCGACGGCGGGTGGATCTGGTACATCCCGCTCACCGGCGACATCGTGAGCGTGGGCGCCGTGCTCGACGCGAAGGCCTTCGGGAGCCAGAAGGGCCCGCAGGCGCGCTTCGATCACGCGGTGGCGGGCTGCCCGAAGATCCGCGAGTGGGTCGAGGGCGCGCGCCAGACGATCGACATGCACACGATCTCGAACATCTCCTATCTGAACGACAGCTTCGTCGGCAACGGGTTCGTGCTGGTGGGCGACGCCTCGATGTTCGTGGACCCGATCTTCTCCGCGGGGGTGACGATCGCCGTCCGCGGCGGCATCTTCGCGGCCGAGTGCATCCACGACTGCTTCCAGCGCGGCGACTTCAGCGCCGAGCGGATGAGCCCCTACGAGGCCAGGATCCGGCTCCCGATGAGCCGCATCTTCAGGATGATCTACAACTGGTACGGGATTCTGGAGAAGAAGGACCCGAACAATCTCATCGCCCGGTCCCGCCGCGTCCCGCTGCTGCGCGAGCGGCTCATCGTGCTCTTCAGCGGCGGCTACGACAAGATCGACATGGAAGCCATCCTGCAGGCAGCAGGTGCCGACGCCCAGGGCAACCCGCTCCAGCCCGCGTGAGGATCATTCCGCATGTCCGCTGAACAAAGGCTACTGACCTTCCTCGCCCAGACCTTCCCGCGCGAGGAGGGCAAGGCGATCACGCCCTCCGATCCGCTGCTCGACGAGGGGCTCATCGATTCGGTCGGCATCTTCGAGCTGGTGGCGTTCATCGAGCGGGACTTCGGGGTGAACGTGCAGGACGAAGAGATCGTGCCCGAGAATTTCGAGACGGTGGCGCACATCGCGCGCTTCGTCGAGCGGAAACAGCAGGCCCGCTCGACCGCGAGCTAGACGCGCCTCGCCGCGTCTCCACGGAGGAAAGTCTTGAATCGTCTGTACCGCGAGCACCGGCGCGCCGTCCTCCTGGTCGCCGTGCTGCTCTGGGTCGTCTTCATCACCGTCGTCTATCAGCTCAGTAAGCCTCGAGACGTGAGCGCGCTGCCGCCCGGCACGCCGGCCCTGACGCTGGAGGTCGGCGCGCTGCCCGTCACCTGAAACCTCACCGGCCCGATCGCCTGTATGGCGATGCGCATGGAGGCTGGTCAGGACATGGCGGGGATGGAGATGACGGGGGGCGGGGACAGTCTGCGGGTCGAGGAGCGCGGCGTCGCGCTGGTGGCGCACTTCACGCGCTACAGCGGATGGCCCGAGCTGAAGGAAGCCTTCATCGCGGGCAACGTCGGTGCGGCGTACCTGCTGGCGCCGCTGGCGATGGACCTGGCCGACCGGGGCGTGCCGGTCCGCATCGTCGCGCTCGGCCACCGGTCAGGTGCCGTGATCATGGTACGGAAGGACAGCCCGGCACGGAACCTGGGCGACTTGCGCGGCAAGCGGGTGGCGATCCCAAGCCGGTTCGCCGTGGACCACCTCTTCGTCCGCCGGCTGATGCGGCAGCACGGCCTGCTTGACGGGGAGGTGCAGCTGGTCGAGCTCGCGCCGCCGGACATGCCCGCGGCCCTCTACGCGGACGCCGTGGACGCCTACGCCACGGGGGAGCCGTTCGGGGCGCAGGCGCAGCGCGAGGGATACGCCCGGGTGCTCCATTGGACCCGCGACGAATGGCCGGACTACGTCTGCTGCGTGCTCGCGGTGCGGACCGACCTCATTCGGGATGTGCGTCCGCTGGTGCAACGGTTGGTGGACAACGTGCTCTCGGCGGGGGTGTGGCTGGAGGGCGACTCGACCAACCGGCTCCGGGCCGCCGACCTCGCGGCGCGGCCGGAGTACTTCAACCAGGACCCGGCGCTGCTGCGGTTCGTGCTGACGAACCCTCGGAACCGGGTGACGTACGGCGACCTGCGGCTGATCCGTCCACAGCTCGAGGAATTAATGAACCTGGCGCTCGAGGCGCGCGTCATCGACCACCCGATCCCGTACGAGACATATGCGGACGAGAGCTTCCTTCGCGCCTATCGGCCCAGGGAGATCCGCATTGAGCAGAGATAGCCGGTCCGATTTCTGGCCGTTCCTCCTCGTCGGTCTCCTGATCGCGGGCTGGTGGGTATCCGTGGTGGTGTCGAAGACGCCGTACTTCCCCACGCCGTGGGCGGTCGTGCTGGGCATCGTCGAGCTGGCGCGCAACGGCACGCTGGTGCAGCACGTCTCGGCGTCCCTGATGCGGGTGACTTACGGCTACCTCGCGGCCGTGGCCATCGCCATCCCGCTCGGCGTGCTCATGGGTTGGTTCGGTCGGGTGTACCGGGCCGTCAATCCGCTCATCCAGCTGCTGCGGCCGATCTCGCCCATCGCGTGGATCCCGCTGGCGATCCTCTGGTTCGGGGTCGGCAACCTCTCGCCGATGTTCCTCATCTTCCTGTCGTCGTTCTTTCCGATGGTCACGGGCACCGCGGCCGGCGTGCACACGATCGAGAAGCAATACATCCGCGCGGCGGAGAACTTCGGGATCAGGGGGGTGCGCCTGCTGCGGCAGGTGGTGCTGCCCGCCGCGCTGCCGCAGGTCATCGTCGGGATGCGTCTCGGGCTGGGGATCGCCTGGCTGGTGGTCGTCGCGGCGGAGATGGTCGCCATCAATTCGGGACTCGGTTACCTCATCATCGACTCGCGCAACGCGGGAAACCGGTACGATCTCGTGGTCGCGGGGATGGTGCTCATCGGCGTGATCGGGTTCCTGCTCGACATCGCCATGAGGAGCCTCGAGGGGCTGGACGAGGTGAGGTGGCGGTATGTCCGGTAGCATCGTCGCCACCGGGATCCACAAGAGCTTCTCCTCCAGGCAGGGCGCGCTCTCGGTCATCGAGGGCATCGACCTCAGCGTGGCGGATGGCGAGTTCGTCGCGCTGGTGGGGCCGTCGGGGTGCGGAAAGTCGACGCTGCTCGACATCCTGGCCGGCTTCGTGAGGCCCGACCGCGGTGAGGTGCAGATCGACGGCGAGCCGGTGGGGAGTGCGAACCCGCGCCACATCCTGATCCCGCAGCAGCCGTCGGTGTTCCCGTGGCTCACCGCGCGCCGCAACATCACCTTCGTGCTCGACGGCGTGCCGGACGGGGAGCAGCGGCGGCTCGCGTTCCATTATCTCGACCTGGTGGGCCTCGAGGGCTTCGACCAATCGTACCCGCACCAGCTCTCCGGGGGGATGGTCAAGCGCCTCGAGCTGGCGCGCGCCCTCGCGGTGAAGCCGGACGTGCTCTACATGGACGAGCCGTTCGGCGCGCTCGACGCCCTCACCCGGCGCAAGATGCGCGACGAGCTGCGCCGGATCCTCCTGGTCGAGCGGCACACCGCGCTGCTCGTCACCCACGACGTCGAGGAAGCCCTGCACCTGGCCGACCGCATCGTCGTCATGTCGCCGCGCCCGACCAAGATCCAGTGCATCGTCGACGTGCCGTTCCCGCACCCACGCAGGCTGGTAAGTGTCGAGATGATTAGGCTGGCGGCCCTCATCCTCTCCGAGCTGGGCGTCGAAACGGAGTCGTGATCTACCTCCTCCATCACCTGCTGCCCGAAAGCGCGAGCCGGTTCCCCGACCGTACGGCGGTCCGGTTCGGCGAGGACCGGCTCACCTACGCCGACCTGGAAGCGCAGGCCGGCAGGCTCGCCGCCGCCCTGGTCGAGGCCGGGGTGAAAAAGGGCGACCGGGTCGGAATCCACTTCCACAAGTCGGCGCGGTCGGTGGTGGCCGTATTCGCCGTGCTGAAGGCCGGCGGCATCTACGTGCCGCTGGACCCCAACTCCCCGCGCGCGCGTATCGCCCGCATCATCGAAGACTGCGGCATCCGGCACCTCATCGCGTCCCAGGAGAAGCTCGGCGCCCTGATGGCCGGCACGCCGGAGGCCCCGGCGCCGGCGCTGGACGCCGCGTTCCTGGTGGACAGTGAGACGGCCGAGCCGGGCACGAGCGTGAAGCGGGTCGTGGGGTGGGGCGAAGTGGAGAAGCTGACGCCGCTCGCCGGCCCGGCGGACGGGGTGGACGGCGACCTCTCGTACATCCTCTACACGTCGGGCTCCACGGGCATCCCCAAGGGCGTGATGATCTCGCACCGGGCCGCGTTCGCCTTCGTGAACTGGACGCACGACGCCTTCGGGATGAGCGAGCGCGACGTGGTCTCGAACCACGCGCCGCTCCACTTCGATCTCTCGATCTTCGATATCTTCACGACTATCAAGGCGGGCGGGACGGTGGTGCCGGTGCCGGAGCGCCTCTCGACCTTCCCGGTACGCCTCGCGGAGTTCATCCGCGACCAGCGCATTACCTGCTGGTACTCGGTGCCCTCGGCGCTCACGATGATGCTGCTCCGCGGCAACCTCGCCAAGCACAGCTATCCGGACCTCCGTCTGGTCCTTTTCGCGGGAGAGGTCTTCCCGGTCAAGTACCTGCGCGAGGTCATGAGGTGCTTCCGAGCGAGCTTTTGGAACCTCTTCGGCCCGACCGAGACGAACGTCTGCACGGCATACGAGGTGACGGAGCTACCGGAGGATCGGACCGAGCCGGTGTCCATCGGGAAGGCGATTGGCAACTACGACGTGTTCGCGCTGAATAACCGGGGCGAGATCGCGGCGGTGGGCGAGGAGGGCGAGCTGTACGGTCGGGGCCCCGGCATCATGTCGGGGTACTGGGGGGACGTCGAGAAGACCGACCGCGTTCTGGTGCCCAACCCGCTGCCCGCGCCCTTCGAGGAGAGGGTGGTCCGGACGGGGGACATCGTGGTGCTCGAGGCGGACGGCAATTACACCTACCGCGGCCGCCGCGACAACATGGTGAAGAGCCGGGGCTATCGCATCGAGATCGGGGAGATCGAGACCGCGCTGTACGGCCACGCGAAGATCACCGAGGCCGCAGTGGTCGCGATCCCCGACGAGGAGGTCACGAATCGCCTCAAGGCCTACGTGGTGACGGACCCACCGGGCGCGCTCAGCGCGCTGGACGTCCAGCAGCACTGCCGCTCTCGCGTCCCCAAGTACATGATCCCCGAGATGGTGGAGTTCCGGGATGTTCTCCCGAAGACCTCCACCGGCAAGGTGGACAAGCAGTCTCTCAAGTGATCAGCGCGGGGTACCGACCGCACGCCCCGCGCCCGGGGCGGCGGCGCGGCTGTAGATCGCCGCGATGACGACGCCGATCCCGTAGCCTAGCACGAACGCGTAGATGAAGCCGACCAGGCTCCCGACGAACGTCACCCGATAGCCCGGGAAGAAGTTGCGGAGCAGCGCGAGGTGCTGCCCCACGTTGACGCCGCCCTTGATGACCAGCCAGTTCGTGGCGACGAAGAGCCCGAGACCCAGCATGAGGCCCATCGATATCCCCATGATGCGGGCGTTGAGGCGGCGGATGGTCCGGGTCAGGTCCTGGTCCTGCGGTGTGGCCACCGTAGCGTCTCCCATCCGGCGTTAGATGTGATCGAGGAAGTCGCGGCTGGCCGTGAGCTCCTCACGCGTGCGGACGATGAAGAGCCAGGTCGCCACGATGAAGTTGCGGCAGAAGGCGAAGAACCAGCCGAACACGAAGCCCACCAGGGCACCCCACAAGAGGCCGATGAAGGCGCCGGTCCAGCTGATCTCGTAGCCGAAGAAGTAGTTGTTCAGCAGCCACAGCGGGACGCGGCGGTCCACCGGCTGGAACAACGTGAACACCGTCGCCGCGAAGACGAGAAGCCCCGTCACCCCGCCGATGGCCAGGCCCATGGCGCGCTTGTGGAGCGGGGCGAAGACCAGCAGCAGCTGCTGGGGGACTTCCTGGGAGGCGGGCGGGTGTGCGGGTGTGCTCATGGTGTGACTCCACGGGCTTCGAGAAGGGGCGCGATCCAGCTCAGCGCGGCGCGCGCCACGGGAATGCTCCGGAGCACTGCATAGGGTGGCGCGGCCACCGCGCCCAGCGCGCCGAGGCGGTCCCGCTCGCTCGGCAGGAGCCGGGCGGGGCCCACCGCGACGCGCGCGAACCGGGCGCGCCGGAAAGCGTGCGCCAGCTCGCGCGGCGAGAGCGGCCGGTGATGAAGATACCGCTGGCCGCTCCGCAGTCGGACATACGCGTCGGCCCAGCGCCGCGGCACCAGGCCCACGCCCCAGACGCCGACGTGCGGCTCCGGCAGCGCGCTGTAGCGATTGGTGGTGCGCAGGCGCATGACGCCGCCCGCCTTCAGCACCCGCCGCCCTTCCGTCGCGATGGGGTCGGGATCGGTGCAATGCTCGAGGAGGCCGAGCCCGTAGACGCGCGCGAAGCTCCGGTCCGGAAAGGGCAGGGCCTCGGCGCAGCAGCAGACGAGGGGACGGGTGGCCGCGTCCCAGCCCGGTCGCTTGCGCGCCACGACCAGCCAGCGAAGCGCGATGTCGATCCCGACCACGGTGCGCTCCGGCGCCGCCGCCGCCAGGTCCCCCGTGCCGCAGCCGAGGTCGAGCCATGGCCCGTCCGGCGCGGCGTCGTCCTCGCTCCCGAACGACGCCAGCCACTCGCGGGTCCGCTGCTCCGCGCCCACGACGTGGGCGATGAAGCGGGCGGCGAGCGGCGCGGGCGTGGTGAGTGTCATGGCCCAGTAGGCGCGCACCGTGTCCTCGAGCCCCCGGCCGACCGTGGCGGCTTCCAGCCGAAGCGCCTTGGCGCGATCGTCCTCCAGGCCGATCCACGGGTCCGGCGCGAGCCGGAAGTCCGGGATCCCCGCGACGATCGGGTAGCTCGCGCCGCAGGGCTCGCACCGGTACGCATCCGGCGCGTCCGCCACCGGCCCGCGGCATCGCGGGCAGAGGAAGGCGAGGTGGGGCGGGGAGGCGACCGTCATGCGGGCGGCGCGCCCTCCGAGCCGGAGCCGCTCTCCGGCGGCAGGTGCCAGAGGCTGCGGCGGGGGGCCCGCGGCGGCGGCGGCCAGGTCTTCACGCCAAACTGGGCGTGGGCCACCACCTCGGCGGGCGGGATCGGCTCGCCGAAAAGCGTGTGCACCAGCCATCCGGACGCGACCGAGAAGACGTTGCTCACATAGTAGAGGAGGTGCAGGGGCAGGGCCGCCAGCGCGAAGCCGACGCCGCGCGCGCGGCGCAGGAAGCGGTAGAAGCCGTAGTTGCTGGCCAGGATCGACAGCAGCGCGAGCGCCGGGACCGCGAGCGGCCAGCGCGCCTGCCACGCCGCCGCGGCGGCGAGCGCGGGGAACGACAGCCCGACCAGCGCGGTGCACCACTTCTCCATCGTCCGCACGTTGAGCGTCTTGGAGCCCTCGGGCGAGCCTTCCTGGATGAGCAGCCACATCCACGGCACGCCGCGGTGCCTGAAGTCGGTCTCGAGCGTGTTCTTCAGCGTCCAGCGCTTGAGGTGCGTGCCCTGGATGTCGGGGTTCAGCACGATCGTGTGTCCGAAGCGGCGCAGCCGGCGGCCCAGCTCGATGTCCTCGATCTGCGGCCGCGCGTAGTGCCACTCGTCGAACATCCCCACCTCCGCGAAGACGGCGCTCCGGAGCGCACCCAGACCCGCCCAGAACGTTTCCGCCGGCCCGCGATTCCGGTGATGAACGTAATGGTGCATGAGGTTGCGGTACTGCGAGACGAGGCCGGGCGCCGTCGGCGCCGCGTCGTAGGATCCGAACGCGGCGTCGATCTCGGGGCTGCGGACGAACAGCGCGGCGAGGCGGGGAAGCGCGTCGGGATGGACGACGACGTCGGCGTCCACGAACACCAGCACGTCGCCCCGGCTCGCCTCGAAGCCCCGATTCCGTGCGAAGGCTGGGCCGTGCGGCCGCCCGGCGAGACGCACCACCGTGTCGGCGTACTCCGCCGCCACGATCATGGTCTCGTCGGTGGAGGCGTCGTCCACCACGATCAGCTCCCACGACTCGCGCGGCAGCTCGCTGGCCACCAGCCCGCCCAGCGTGCGGGGGAGGATCGACTCCGCCTGGTGCGCCGGGACGATCACCGAGAGGTACGGGCGGTCGACCGTCATGCCGAGCCGCCCAGCACCGCGAGCGCGCTCCGCACCCGGCGCGCGCGCCCGCGCAGCCAGAGGTAGCGGCGGAACGACCCGCTGCCCCACGACTCGAGGCGGCCCGGCGCGCGGAAATAGTGGGCGTCCAGACGCGGCAGCGCGCTCGGATCCTCCCCCTGCCTCAGCGCCCGGAACTCGGTGGTGCAGGCCACCCGGTACGCGTGACCCGCCGCCGCCGTGACGCGCGCGTCCGTCGCGCCGTACGGGTAGGCGAACGCGCCCGGCCGGCGGCCCGTCCGGGCGGCGATGCGCTCGGCCGCGCCCTCGAGCTCGTCCGCGAGCGCTGACGGGTCGAGCGTGCGCAGGTCCGGATGGGTGCGGGTGTGCGCGCCGATCGTCACGCCCTCCTCGGCGAGGCGGCCGATCGCGTCCCAGTCGAGCAGCCCCAGGGTCGGGATGCCGGGCGCGGACTTGCCCGCCCACGCGTTGGTGCCGCCGGCGTGGTCGCTCACCACGAAGACCGTCACCGGGAGCCCGCGATCCCGCAGCGGCGGCCACGCTTCGTCGGCGAAGTTCGCGAACCCGTCGTCGAAGGTGAGGGCCAGCGCGTCTCCCATTGAGTCCCCGCGCACCAGCTCCTCGAGGCCGAGCACCCGCACCGCGCCGCTTTCCAGCCAGCGGGAGTGCGCGCGCCACCGCTTGGCATCCACGGAAATGACGGACCCCGACGAATCGATCGAGTGGTACGTGAGAATGGCGCGCACCGTCCCGGCGGCCTTCGCTGCCTCAGGCCGCGTCCGCGAACGCGCGCTGGCCACGCACCAGGTGGCCGATCTTCATGTCGTGATCTCCGCTGTGAGGGATTCCACCACGTGCCGCAGCCCTTTCGTCTCCGCCACCCGGCGCACCACCTCGAGGTAGCGGGGCACCACCGCGCTCTCCGACCAGTGCTGCACGAAACCCTCGTACCCCGCCCGGCCAAGCCGGTCGCGGCGTCCGGGGTCGCCCAGGAGGCGGCGCATGGCGGCCAAGAGGTCGTCCGGACCGTCGAACAACTCGCCCCCGCCGCACTGTTCCACAATCTCCGGGAACGGCCCGATCCGGCGCGCCAGCACCGGCGTTGCCTGGCGAAAAGCCTCGATCAGGATGATCCCGAAGGTCTCGTAGCACACCGAGGGCACGATGAGCGCGATGGCGTGCCGGTAGTACCGCGCGAGCGTGGCCTGGTCCACCCGGCCCACAAAGGTGATGCGCGGATGACCGGCCGCCAACCCCTGGAGCGTCGCCGCGTACTCGCCGTCGCCCGCGATCACGAGGTCCACCTCCTGCTGAGCCTGGAAGACCGGGATCACGTCGTCGAGGCCCTTGATTTTCTCCAACCGGCCGGCGAACAGGAAGAACGGCCGGGGATGCGGCGCCGCGTCCCGGTCCCCCGGGGGTGCCGGCACCTGGTCCGGAAGGAAGGACGGCACCACGTCCATGTCGCGCGGGAAGCCGAACTCCTGATGCTTCCGCCGGCTGAACTCACTCATGGCGATGAACGCGTCCACGTGCCTGAGCTGGCGCTCGAGGTAGCCGGTGTAGCGCCACAGCTGCGGGGGGCGCCGGTAGTGGAGCACGCAGCGGAAGCACTGGCGTCCGGTGCACAGCTCGCGCCGGTGGCGCCAGAGCACGTGGCTGGGGCAGACGAGCCAGTGCTCGTGCGCCATGTAGAGCTTGATGCCGTGCCCGGCCGCGAGGATGCCTGGCCCGCCGACCAGGGAGACGTTGTGGAAGTTGATGACGTCGAAGCGTCCCGCATCAAGCATGCGCCGGATCGCGCGTCCGTTCACGACCGGCCGCCCCGCCTGCTGCGTCAGCAGGATGGACAGCGCGCCGAACCCGCTCTTGATGGGCACGACCTCCACGCCGTCCGCCGGCGCTGGCACGGACGGCTCCGGACCCCGGTGCAGTGTGTGGTAGGCGTCGGCGTCGTGGATCACGGTCACGTGGTGCCCGCGCCGCGCCAGCGCCTGGGAGAGGCGCTGCACCGCGATCCCGTCCCCGCCGAAGTTGTACGGCGGGTAGAAGGTCGTGACCATCGCGAAGCGCAGGCCGCTCACGCCGCGGCCTCGTGCAGGGCGCCGAGCGCGGCCCGCCCGCTGCGCTCCCAATCGAGTCGCGCCGCCTGCTCGCGGGCGCGGCGGCCCATGGCCACGCGGCCCGGCTCGTCGGCGATCAGCCGGCGCAGCGCCGCGGCCAGCGCGGCTTCGTCGCCGGGAGGGATGAAGAGGCCGCCGCCCTCGAGAAGCTGCGGGAGCGGGCTCGCCGTGGTGGCCACCACCGGCGCGCCGCACGCCGCGGCCTCCACCGCCGGCAGGCCGAACCCCTCGCACGCCGAGGGCAGGAGCAGCGCCAGCGCGCCGGAGTGGACGTGGCGTAGCTCCTCGTCGGGCAGGAACCCGGTCCACTTCACGAGCGCCTCGGTGCCCGAGTCCCTGATGGCCCGGCGGATGCGCGGCAAGTCGCCGTGGAAGACGTCACCGCTGAGGGTGCCGACCAGCAGCAGATAGGGCGCCGTGGCGCCCAGCTCGGTCGCGACCACCGCGTGCGCGCGCACGATCGTGTCAACGTGCTTGTGGGGGCTGAAGCCGCCCACGTACGTGAACCAGCGCGCGCCGGCCGGGAGCCCGAGCTTCGCGGCCGCGGCGCCAATCGCCTGCGCCGATTCGCTGGGGCGGTAGACGGCCGAGGGCGCCTCGACCGCGATGCGCAGCCGCGCGGGCGCGACGTGCAGGACTTCCGCGATCTCCTTCGCCGCGAAGTCGGAGACCGTGAGCACCAGCCGAGCCTGAAAGAGCGCGAGCGCGACCTTGGCGCGCCAGAAGAGCCTGGCGCGCCACGAAGGGAGCGTGAGCTCGGGGAAGCGCTCGGCGATGGCGTCGTGCACGGCGATCACCGCCCTTAGACCGGGCGGCAGCGGGAAGAACGTGTAGACCGACGGCGAGAAGAAGACGTCGAGCCGCTCGCCCCACACCGCCCGGGTGAGCCGCAGCATGTCGATCGGCGAGCGGCTGCCTTCCGCGGCGGCCGCCTGGGTGGGCGCGACCGACTGCGCGACGCGCACGGGCCGGACGTTGGGCGCCACGAGGTCGAAGCGCTGGGCCGCGACGGGGTCGAGGAAGCAGACGAACTCGTCGTCGGGCGCGAGGGCCACCATCGCGGTGAGGAGCTCGCGGGTGAAGCGGCCGTACCCGCGGCCGTTGGCCCAGCAGCAGGCATCCACGCCGATGCGCATCCTGTCAGCCCGACGGCGCGCCGGCTGGCGCTGCCGCGCGATCGGCTTGGGGCGCCTCCAGGCGCTGCTCCTCGTGGTACTCGTAGTCGGTGTTCACGGACCAGACGTCGTATTTGGCGCCCTGCATGTTCCACACGGTCATCATCGCCGTGAGCATCGAATGATCCTGGTTGTTGTACTTGTGCATCCCATTCCGGCCCACGAGGTGCAGGTTCGGGATCGGGTCCAGGAACGTCCGTACCGTGTCCAGGTGCGCGCGGTACTCGCCGTCGTAGATCGGGTAGGCCTTCGGCATTCGGACCACCGTGCCATCCACGACCTTGCTGGGATCCACCAGGCCGAGCATGGCCACTTCCTTGGTCGCCAGCGCGATGAGGTCGGCGTCGGGCATCGTCCACAGCCCGTCGCCCTCGAAGCAGAAGTACTCCAGGCCCAGGCACGTCGCGCCCGGCCTGGGCACCATCGCCCGACTCCAGTTGTTGAAGTTCTGGATCCGCCCGACCTTCACGCCCGGCGAGTGGATGTAGATCCAGTTGTCCGGGAAGAGGTTGTCCCGGTCGATGACCAGCGCCACGGTGACGAAGTCCCGGTACCGGAGTCCCTCGCCGGATTTCCGGATGGGCTCGGGCGCCGGCGGCTGGATCATCCGCACCAGCGAACGGATGTCCGTCGTCGAGATGAAGTGCTCGCCTTCGAAGCGACGCTCGCCGCCCGGGGTCTTGACCCGCGCCGCCACGATGCGCCCGTCTTGCATCTCGAGCGCCTTCACCCGGTGCCGGAGCAGCACCTCGCCGCCCATCTCGCGTATGCGCCCCGTGCACATCTCCCACATCTGCCCCGGCCCCAGCCGCGGGTACTGGAACTCGTGGATCAGAGTCTTGATCGTCGTGGATCGCCGAGTGAGGGCCGCCGCGGAGAGGATCGCCTTGGCGAGCGAGAGCCCCTGAATGCGCTGCGCGGCCCACTCGGCGCGGATCTCGGTGCAGGGAATGCCCCAGACCTTCTCCGTGTAGGTCTTGAAGAAGATCTGGTAGAGCCGCCGCCCGAAGCGGTTCGACACCCACTGCTCGAAGTTCTCCTCGACCGGGTTCGGCCGGAGCCGCGCCTTGAAATAGCTCAGCACGATCAGCACCGCGTTCCAGATGCCGAGCCCGCGCAGCGCGTTCGCCGCCTTGAGCGGATAGTCGAAGAACCTGCCGTTGTAGTAGATCCGGGAGAGCCGTGGGACGGAGATGAACTCCTTGCCCAGGATCTCGTGCCACAGCTCTTCGACCGGGGTGATCTTGGTGAAGAAGCGGTGACCGCCGATGTCGAACCGGTAGCCCTTGTACTGGGCGGTGCGCGCGATACCGCCCACGACGTCGTCTCCCTCGAGCGCCGTGACCGGGACGCCCTGCTTGGTCAGGAGGTACGTGGCCGTGAGGCCGCCCGGGCCCGCGCCGATCACGACGACGCGATCCCCGGGCTGGAGCTGGGCGACGGCGCGCGGTTTGCCGGCCTGCGGTTCGGTCATCCTAGCGCACTTTCTCGAGAGCGTCGCCGGGCCCGAACCAGGAGCCAACGGCCTCGCCCCACGCCCAGGCGATCACGAAGATCGCGAGCAACGGCAGCGAGAGCGCGAGTTCCCGGCGATAGCGCCCGGTCCGGAGCACGTTGGTGACGATACGGTAGAACAGAAGCGGGGGGAGCGCGCACACCGCGAAGCCGTACGCCGACCGCCGGCGGATCCCGGCACCCGCTACCCGCACCCCCGCGTAGGAACGGGAGTAAAGATACCGCTGGTGGACGTATTCGCCGACCGTGTAGTGCTTCTGGTGGCCGACCACGATGTCCGGCCGGCTCTCCAGCGCGATCCCCGCCGCCTTCATGGCGTCGTGCAGGCGGTTCTCCCACCCGCCTTCCGCGATCGTGGCGCGGAAGCGCTCCAGGAGGGCACGCCGGTAGGTCACGTTGTTCCCGGTGAGCCACGGCGCCGGCCCCCGCGGCGGCGGCACCAGGCAGTGGCTGTACTCGCAGAGGAACGCCGCCCAGTCCACGACCCGGTCACGCGCCGCGTTGTCGACCGCGCCGCCCACGACTTCGGCGCCGCCCTGATGCTCGGCGAGCATGCGCTCGGCCCAGTCCGGCGGAACGATGACGTGGTCCTCGATGACGCCGACCACGTCGGCGCGCGCCGCGCCGAAGGCCATCTCGCGCAACCGCGGGATGGTCGTCCCGGCGGGCGCTTCCAGTAGTCGCACCTCCGGGTGCTCCCGGCGCACCCTCTCCCGCACCTCCTCGCCGACCCGATCGGCGACGATCACCTCGAGGGCGACGCCGTTGGGCTGCGCCTCCAACGCCCTAAGGCAGCCGGCAAGATCGCCCCAGCCGTTGACCGACGGCACCACGACCGCCAGGTCGGGCTTCCCGCGGTCAACCATGCGCGCTCTCGGCGGGCGCCGGGCCGCGCCAGTAGCCCACCGCTTCGCCGACCGACCAGGCGGCGAGGAACGTGAAGGTGATCGGCAGGGCGCGCAGGAACGGCCCGCGTTGGCGGCGCGCTATGGCCTGAGACACCCGGCCCGTAAGCAGGAAGGGTAGGGCGAGCGTGCCCGGCAGGTAGAGCCAGCGCCGCGCGCTCCCCTCCTCTCGCAGCCGGCGCCGCGCGAAGGCGAGGCCGTGGCCGTATCGGTCGCGGCAGAAATCGAGGAAGCGGTAGTTCTTGTTCTGATACACCGCGGCCGTCTTGAGAAACTGCATGGTGCTGCCACGCTCCAGCAGGCGCGCGTGGGCGACGTTCTCCCACTCCCCGTCGCGGGCCAAAGCCGTGACCTCGTCCACGACGCGCCGGCTGTAGGCGACGTTGGCGCCGGTGAGGAGCGGGGCGTCGCCCAGGCTCCCGCCGTCCTCCGCGAAGAACCCGTACTCCGCGAAGTACGCCGCCCAGTCGATGGCGCGCCCCTGCTGCGCGTTGTCCATCGCGCCGCCCACCACGTCGGCGCCGTCCTTCCGGTGCGCCGCCACAAGCTGCGCGATCCAGTCCGGGGCCGCGACGCAATGGTCCTCGGTGAGGGCGACGATGTCGCCTTCGGCGGCGGCCAGTCCGGCGCCGCGCAGGTAGGGGACCGTCGCGTCCTCCGGCGCTGGCACGAAGAGCACCGAGGGGTACTCGCGCTCCAGCTGGCGGAACTCGGTGTGCGCTCCCGCCCGCGCCACGACCAGCTCGGCGGAGTGCTCCCGGCACTGGGGCAGCAGCGATGCCAAACAGGCGTCGAGCAGCGGCCGCTCTCGGAACGAGGCGACGACCACCGAAATCGTCGGCGTCTCGCTCAACCTGACGCCGCGCTCGCCTGGCGGAATATCGCGCGCCTGCATGGTCGGCTCAGGCCGCCACGGGCTGGGGCGCGGTGCCGCGACGGGCGCGCCACGCGCCCCATCCCTCGCCCGCGGCCCACGCCGCGCCCAGCACCAGCAGCAGCGGCAAGGCGACCACGGCGCGCGTGAAGAGCCCCGGACGCGACCGCACGCGCCGCAACACTCGGGCCGCGAGCGCCACGGGAACCAGCGGCGCCGCGGCCATCACCCGAACCGGTGGAACGCTCTCAGCGGTCACGCGATACTCCCCAAAGCGGCGTCCGTGATGGAAACGGTGACGGAAGATCGTGCCGAACGCGAACGACGGCCCGAACTCCACCGTCGCGTCGGCCGCGAACGTCAGGCGCGCGCCCTCCGCCCGGATCCGGCGATGAAACTCGACCTCCCAGAACCCGGCCGCGAAGCTGCCGCGGTGGCGCTCGAGCGCCGTCCGTTCATACGCGGCGTTGTCACCGGGGATCTCCGGAACGACGCCCGTCGGCGCCGGCGGCAGGAACGCGGAATAGCGCAGCAAGTACACCGCCCAGTCCACCACGCCGGTCCCGGCGGCGAGTGCCAGCGCGCCCCCCACGCCGGTGAAGCCGGCGTCTATACCCTGTAGCAAGGCCCGTGCCCAGGCCGGCCCCGCGAACGTGTGCCCCGTAAAAAACGCCACGACCGTGCCCTTGGACACCCGGAACCCTTCCGCCCAGAGCTCCGGCACTAGGGCTCCCGGGTGGGCTGCCACCAGGCGGACCGCGGGACGCGACCCCCTCACGTGGTCCGCGAGCACCTCGTCCTCAGGGTGCACCACCAGGATCTCGGCGGGGACGTCGGCGCAGGCGGCCTCCAGCGAGGCGAGACAGCGATCGATGCTCCGCCGGGCCTCCACGCACGCCACCACCACCGACAGCCGGGGCGCCTCCGCGCTCACGGGTCGTGCTCGAAGTCGCGATGGGCGTTGTCGCGCAAGTAGGCCGCCACCGCGCCGCACGCGGCGTCGTCCGGATCCGCCGCGTCGGCGTCCTGCAGGTGGAACAGGAACGTGCGCGGCGGGAACGTGCCCGCCAGCGCGAACGCCCGGCAGTTGGCCTGAAGGAGCGGCGCGATCCGCCCGATCTCCTGCGGCTGGAGGCTCGAGAGCAGCACGTAACTGACTCGGCTGCGCCGCAGGAAGGGGACGAAACTCGCGGAGTCCTGGCGCAGCGCCCGCTCAAACACCGCGGTTTTGCGCTCGGTATAGAGGTAGAAGCTCGTGGGCTTGGCGGTGAGGAAAGCCGCCTGGTGCGGCGTCGCTTGGTTCACCAGCCTCACGGCCGCGAAGAAGCTCACCTGGTCCCGCTTCAGGCACGCTGGGTCGGGGAGCTCCGTGCCTCGCTCGCAGCGGCTCATCTGCGCGAGCATGGGCGCGGAGCGGTACGTGGCGTTGACCGTGAGCACGACGGCGCACAGCGCCATCGCGGGGACGCTCCACGACGCTCGGACCTTGCCGGCGAGCGTCCCCAACCCGATGATCGTGACCGGCACCAGGACGGGCAGGAGCGGGACCGTGAACCGCCCGATCCGCCAGGGCCAGAAGGCGAGGAGCAGGGCGGTGAACACGACGTACAGCGCGGCGACCCGCCACCGGCGGTAGAACACGACCAGGCCCGTGAGGAACGCCAGGCAGACGGCGACGACGCTCACGATGTTGTCCGCGCGCGTCCCCTCGATCGTGGGCACTGGTAGGCGAAAGGGGATCGAAGTCGTGAGGTACCCGAACAAGTTTCCGAAGCCGCGCTTGAGGAGCTGGAAGTGCTGCACCGTGGCGCCGCCCACCCGCGCGACTTGCTCCACCGCGCCGTGCGTGGCGTCGGCTACATACGAGCTTCCGACGTAGCGCTCCGGCGCGACTATCGTCCACGCGAGCCACAGCCCCTTGGTGGCTGCGCCCGCCACCGCGAACGCGACGACGGCGGTCCAGCGCCGCTCTAGGATCCAGTGCAGGCCCACCGCCGCCAGCAGGGTCACCCCCACGCTGCGCGTGAGGGCGCCCGCGATCGCCGCCGCACCTGCCGCGATCAGCGTCCCGCGCGAGCGCGAGCCACGCGTGAGCAGGAACAGGGTGAGCATGCTCCAGAGGCCGAACGGCGGCTCCGAGAGCAGGCTCCCGGCGTCCCGAATGAGGTAGGGGTTCACTGCCAGCACGGCGAGACACAGCAGCGCCACGAGCGGCGACCAGAGCCGCTTCACCGCGGCGTACACCAGGGCGAGCGTCCCCGCCGACGAGAGGATGCTGAGCGTGACCAGAGCGTCGAAGCGGTCGCTGAACACGGCCCCCCACAGCGCCAGCATGGCAGGATAGCCCGGAGGGTACAGGCTGTGGATCGGCGCGTCGAGACGCCAGAGCTCGTGGTAGCTGAGGTGACGCAGCGCCCGGGCGAGTAGCACGTAGCGCGCATCGTCCTGGGCGGTCTCGATGCCCGGCAGGCGCGCGATCCACGCGAGCACGACGTGGACGAGGAGCAAGGCGATCGCCGCCCAGCCCAGGGCGGACGCACCCTGGTCGGTGGGAAGCGCGCGTTCGTCGGCTTGTGGAGCGGGTGGGTGCATGAATGGTGGCTGTAGAATAAGCCCAGAGGGGGGGCTTGGGTATTCGTGCTAGCCCGGGAGGGCCGCGCCAAGGGCCGGCAGGATCTCGGTCGCGACGCGCGACGCCAGCCTGAAGGCGCTCTCTTCGTTGTCGGTGATCGGGACCATCACCCGCACCAGCGCTTCCTCACTGCGCCGGCGCAGCGCGGCGTCGCGCAGGAGATTCCACTTCACGACGTACTCGCTCGACTCGATGCGACCGCGGCCCTGGTACCAGTACAGCACCAGCGCCCGGTCCGCGCCCTTCTGGATCAGGTAGCGGTTCACCGCGACCGCGCCGCCCGGGGCGGGGATGCGCGCCGTGGTCGAGGCGAGCGCCTCCCAGCCGGATCCCGGCAGGCAGTTCTTCGGCGAGTGGATCGTGCGGCCCTGGGTCTGGCTCTCGTAGTAGCCGACGAAGAGGTAGGCGGTGTGCCCGGGATCCGCCTCGGCGTTGGCGTACACGCGCACCAGGTAGTCGTCCACGCCCGCGGCCTGCCGTTCCTCCGCAGCCAGCACCCCGTCGCGTCCGCGGTAGTCGGCAACGGCGGCCGGCAGCGCGGCGGTGAGCGTCGTGCGCAGTGGGAAGCTCCGCTGCGTGTTGATTCCCACCGTCAGCAGGGCTCCCCCCACCAGGAGGGCGGCGGGCGCCCAGCCCGCCAGCGGCCGCCTCATGGCGTCCTCCGCCAGCCCTCGGCCAGATGGAGCACCCACGCCACCCCGCCCAGAATTGTGAACGCAGCCACGAATAGCGCCCAACCCTCGGTGTAGTGCATCACCCCGTCCCCCAACTCCGGGCTGACGAAGAAGACGAGGAACCCGGTGAGGAAGATCCTGAGGCCGTTGAGCAGCATTGCCACCGGGATGGCCGCGAGCACCAGCATGAGGCGCGACCACGGCGAGCGCAGCCACAGCCCGCCGATCAGCACGCCGAGGGCGATAAGCGCGGTGAGCGACCGGAGTCCGCTGCACGCCTCGGTGACAAACAGGGAGCGTCCCGGCAACCTGATCACGTTCCCGGCGAGCGCGACCGGCACGTGGCGCGCCTCGAGCAGCGTCGCCCCGAACTCCGAGGCCTTGAGCTGCAGCGGGAGCGCCAGGCTGCTCAGCACGACGGCGGGGAGCGGGATGGACAGCAGGAGGAGGAGGGCGGAAAGCCACCAGTGCACGAGCTGGCGGACCCCGAGCCCGTAAACGAGAAGGGCGCCCAGCGCGCCCATCATCGAGAGCCGCATCGTGAACGGCTCCGCGGCGAGGCCCGAGACGTACCGGAGGAGCACCGCCCCGGCCAGCATGGTGAGGCCGAGGACGTGCTGAGGCCGCGGGCTGGAAACCCGCCCGCGACGCCAGGCGAGAACGATGGCTAGAGGACCCAACAGGAGACCGTGCCCCGCGTCGGGGGCGCGCCACCAGTCCCCGACCAGGCTCACCATAGGCTGAAAGAAGAGAACCAGGTAACCTAGCCCCGCCGCGAGCATCGGGACCAGGACCCTCCAGTCAGCCGACGCCACGCGCCCGAGCGTGAGGGTCACACCGGTCACACTACCATGCGCCCCGCCTGAAGACAACCACCGGCGCCGTCATGAGCATGATTTTCAGATCTTCCATGACCGACCGGCGCGCGATGAACTCGAGATCGTACGCGACCTTGCGTCGCACGTCGTCCAGGTTCGCGTCGTAGCCGCTGTTGACCTGCGCCCACCCCGTGATGCCCGGCCGAACCCGCTGCCGCTCCGCATAGCCATCGACCTTCTCGCGCAGATTGGCGAAGATCCTGAGCTGCTCGGGGCGCGGCCCCACGATGTTCATGTCGCCCCTGAGCACGTTGAAGAGCTGCGGTAGCTCGTCCAGCCGGTACTTGCGCAGGATGCGCCCGACCGGCGTGACACGCGGGTCGTCGGGACGCGCCCACACCTGGTCGTCGCCACTCGACTTCTTCGCGGACATCGTGCGGAACTTGTAGATCGTGAACGGCTTCCCGCCGTAGTCCAGCCGCCGCCGGCTGTTGCCGCCCTCGTTCCCGCGGTCACGCCGGTTGAGTCCGACGCGCGCCTGGCAGAAGAGCACCGGACCGGGCGAGGTCAGCTTCACCAGGATGGCGATCACGATGATGAGCGGCGCTGCGAGTATCAGCGCCAGGAGTGCGACGGTCACGTTCAGGGCCCGCCGCGCTCCTTCCTGCGGCTCGGCGAACGCCTCCTCTTTGGCGACCGCCCGCAGGGGCTGCGCGCCAGCCGTCAACTCATAGGTCTCGTACATCTCGAGCGAGGTCATGCCGCGATCCGCTCTCCCGGTGTTGAGGCCTGGTCGGCAACTGCGGCGGTTTATGAATGCCAGGCCCGGTCACGCGTGCGATTAATTTCGACCTCTCTATCTCGCAAAGAGCGTGCGCGGGCCGGTTTTTTGGTCCCCCTCATGTAAGCCAAAGCGAAATATGAAGTTACGAGGCCGTCGAGGGCGGAATTACCTGTGGCGCTGTTGCGGCGCGGCTTCTAACTGTGGGGGGGGTGCTACAAGTGGAGTCGCTTCCCTCGCGTGCTGGCGAGGGCGCCGTGGCAGTCTGTCACAAGTGACTGGACGGTGGGAGGTTAAGCTCGAAGAAGAACCGCGTGCCCCAGTCTGGGCGTGTCTCGAGCTTGAGCTCGGAGCCCATGGCCTGCACGAGCTTCCTACACATCGCCAAGCCCAGTCCGGTGCCGGAGAAGTAGTACCCGCTCCGGCCGGCGCGCCCGCGCGTGCGCCGGAACGGCTGGTACAGGTTGGCGAGCGCATCGGAGCTGATCCCGTGACCGGTGTCCCGCACGGCGAACTCGATCACCGAGAGTCCCTTGGCCTGCGCGGCGATCTCGACGTACCCCTCGTCCGTGAACTTCAGCGCGTTCGTGGTGAGGTTGAGCAGGACGCGGCTCAGGGCCAGCGACCGTCCCATGCGGTTGTCCGAGGCCGGCGGCACGAGGCGCAGGGTGAGGCCCTTTTCCTCGGCGATGAGCCGGACCATGTCGCGCACCGCCTCGAGGATGGCCGTCACCGAGAACGCCGAAGGATCCTTCTCCACCAGCTGGTCGCCGCCGCGGGCCAGTTCGATCACGTCGCTAGCCATCGAGCTCAGCCCCAGCGCGGCGGCGTAGATGAGGCCCAGCTGGCGCCGCTGGACGTCGTTCACCTCGCCGCTCTGGCCGCGCTGCAGCGTTTCGGCGAGAAACAGCACCGAGGTGAGCGGCGAGCGGAGGTCGTGCGCCACCTCCACGACGAGATCCAGCCCGTCGGGCCCGGAGAGCCGCGAGCCGAAGTACTGCGCCCAGTCGGGCTCGATCGCCGCGCGCACCACGTCGATCGCGTTCATCGTGGCGAGCGCGTGCCCCATCTCTGGCGATTCTCCGCCCTGGCCCCAAGCCCTGAGGGTCTCGGTGCGCAGCAGCGTCAGCAGGTGGCGGCCGAGCACGGTGGCGGCCGGCCCGTTGCCCGGGACGGCCCCGCCGTCGCGGACCGCGTTGACGGCCGTGACGAGCCACTGGAGCACCTCCGTGGCCTCCGACGTCGTCAGCGCGTCGCCGCGGTCGTTCTGCCAGCTGGCGATGACTCGGCTGGCGGCCTCCTGCACGTCGGGGCACGGCTCGGGGCGGCCGGGCTCGGCTCCCACCGCGGCGAGGATTCGGGCCCCTTTCTCCCGCTCCGGCATCCTTAGCTCGGGGACGCTCATGCTTCCTGGGGAAGGACCGTGATCGTCTCCCGCTGGAGCCCGTGGCGCTCCATCAGGCGGTACAGCGTGGTGCGATCGACGCCCGCCACGCGCGCCGCTTTCGACATGTTGCCCCCGACGCGGTTGACCAGCCAGGTGAGATATCGGCGCTCGAACGACGCGATTACGCGCTCGCGCGCCGCGTGGTAGCTCTCCTCCACGATCCCTTCGCCCGGGAAGAGCATCACGCTGTCGGCCAGCGGCACGCCTTTCTGGTCCCCGATGAACGGTATGTCGTCGGGCTGGATCACCTGGCCGGACTCGAGGAGGACGACGGCGTGCTCGAGCGCGTTCTGCAGCTCGCGCACGTTGCCCTGCCAGGGATGATTGCACAGCGCGCGGATCGCGGCGTCGGACAGCTGCGGTAAGGCGGCGCCCGGTTCCCGGTGCCGCTTCCAGTAATAGCGCAAGAAGTGGTTCGCGAGCAGCGTGACGTCCTCGAGTCGCTCGCGCAGCGACGGCAAATGGATCGGTACCACGCGCAGGCGATAGTACAGGTCCTCGCGGAGCGCTCCCGACTTGGTGGCCTCCTCCGGATCGCGGTTGGAGGCCGCGATGAAGCGAACGTTCACCACCGCGTTGGTGGTCGAGCTGCCCAGCCGCCGGACCACGCCGTCCTGGATCACGCGAAGCAGCTTCGCCTGGACCGACTTGGGCATCTCGACGAGCTCGTCAAGGAACAGCGTGCCGCCGTTGGCCGCCTCGAGCAGGCCGGGCTTGTCGCGGATCGCGCCCGTGAACGCGCCTTTGACGTGCCCGAACATCTCCGATTCGAGCAGCGCCTCGGGGAGCGCGGCGCAGTTGACCGCCACCATCGGACGGCTGCTGCGCCGGCTGTGCTGATGGATGAACTGGGCGATCAGCTCCTTGCCCGTGCCGCTCTCGCCGGTGATGAAGACCGAGGCGTCGGTCGTCGCGACCTTACGCGCGAGGTCGATGGCCTTCCGGAAGGCGGGCGAGAGGCCGAGGACCGTGATCTTCTCGCTGGTGCTGTCACGCTCCTCCAGCTCGGCGCGCTGCGCACCCGACTCGCGCGCCACGACCACCGCGTGCGCGGCGCGGCCCACCAGGATCTGGAGATGCGTCGCCGAGAACGGCTTCGGGAGGTAGTCCCACGCGCCGGCCCGTAGCGCCTCGATGTTCGACGCGACGCTGGGGTTGCCAGTCATCACGATGACGATCGTGCCCGGATGCGCGGCGAGCGCGGCCTGGAGCAACTCCATTCCACCGACATCCGTCATGTAGAGGTCGGTCAGGACGATGTCGAACGGACGGCGCCGCACCAGGTCGAGCGCGTCGGTCCCCCGACCGCAGACCTCGACCCGGTAGCCTTCGACCTCGAGGACGCTCTTGCAGCTCTCCCGCAACGTCCGCTCGTCGTCGATGACGAGGAGGCGCAGGTTTGCCCGCACCTCAGGGGTGATCGCGAGGCTTTCCGAGACTGTCGCACCTGCGGGGGTGTCACGCGACTCCGGTGCGTGTACCGGCGAACGCATCGAGCGACCTCCAACGTGTCCCTATGCTGCGATAAAACTGGAAGCCCTACGAATATCCGACAACGGAACGCATGTCAACAGCTTTCGTTGTGTCGGTGCGACAGGTGACCCGACACAGTCGGCGACTGTTGTATTGGTGCAACAGTCCCATATACCACCACTTCGGGGTAACAGCAAGTGTCCATCAGATGAGCCAGGGGTGCCGTGGCCCGGAAAGTGTATGGTACCGAGCTTGCTGCTTATATTCATCGTTTGGGGAAGACCGTAGCCCCAGGCGCGACCGCCGCCTGGTTACTGTGAGGAGAACCGCGCACCTCGATGTCCAGCAATCTGCCATCGGACCACGACCCACTTCATCGGGAGGCGCTCGTCCGGCCCGAGGCAGCGGGCACCCACGCCCTGGCCGCGCCACTCCCGCCTGAGGAGGACGAGGGCGCGGGACTCGATGTCCGGCGGTACTTGGCGGCGCTGCTGCGCTACAAGTGGATGCTGATCCTCGCGTCCATTCTGGGCGCGGCGGCAGGATTCGTGATCGCGCGGATCCAGGATCCGGTGTTCCAGTCCGCGTCGACCATCTGGGTCGAGTCGTCCGGCGGCGAACGTGGCAGCGGTCGCGAGCAGGGACCCATCTCGACGGGAGCGCTCTTCTCGGCCCAGGGGTGGGTGGACCTGCTCAAGTCCAACGCGGTGATGGAGCCGGTGGCCCGCCTGCAGCGGCTGTATCTGTTGCCCAGGCCCCCCGCGGACTCCGTCGCGCTCACGGCGTTTCGGGTGAAAGACACGTACCAGCCGGGCATCTACCGGCTCGTCATGCACCCGAATTTGCCGCGGTTCGTCTTGTATCGCGGTGAGCTGGAGGTCCAGCGCGGCCAGCCCGGCGACTCGGTCGGCAACACTGTCGGGTTCGAGTGGGTCCCCTCGGTCACGGTGCTGCGTCCCGGGCGGACCATCGAGTTCGCGGTGATGCGCATGCGGAGCGCCGCCGTGGCGCTCAGCCGCCGGATGGAAGCGACGGTACCGAGGACCGGCAACTCCATCAAGATCACGCTCACCGGGACGAGTCCCGGCTCGACCGTCGCGCAGCTGAACGCGATCACGGAGCGGTTCGTCAACCTCGCGGCGGAGCTCAAGCGCGAGAAGTCGACGGAGCTCAAGAACATCCTGCAGGAGCAACTCGAGGCATCGGCGACGAACCTGCACCGGGCCGAGGCCGAGCTCGAGGGCTTCCGCGTCAGCACGATCACGCTCCCGTCGGAGCCGTCGTCCCCGCTTGCCCCCGGCCTCCAGATCACGCGCAGCCCGGTGTTCGACGCGTTCTTCGCGATGAAGGTCGAGCGCGACCAGCTGCGGCGCGATCGCGAGAGCCTGGCGCGCGCGCTCGCGGAGCGCGGCGACTCGGGGTTCTCGGCGCTGGATCTCCAGGGCATCGCCTCCACGCGCGGCGCGAGTGAACTGCAGGCGGCACTGCAGACGATGACGACGAAGCAGGTGGAGCTTCGCGTCATGCGGGCGCGCTACACCGAGGAGTACGAGCCGGCGCGGCGCCTGGCCGCCGAGATCGCCACCCTCCAGCGCCAGACCATTCCATCGCTGGTGCGGCAGCTGGTCGCGCAGGTCCAGCAGAGCGAGCGCGACCTGGACGGCCGGATCGAGGCCCAGTCGCGCGACATGCGCCAGATCCCGACGCGCACGATCGAGGAGGCCCGCCTCCAGCGTGACGTGGAGATCGCGTCGCAGCTCTACACGACCATCCAGGCGCGTTACGAGGAAACGCGGCTCGCCGAGGTGAGCACCAAGGCGGACATCCGCATCCTAGATCCCGCCTCGCCGGCCGACGCCCCGATCAAGCGCACGGCGCTCCTCCTCCTGGCCGGTGGCCTGGTTGGTGGGTTCGGGCTCGCAGCCATGGGCGCGCTGATGCTGGACCGCTTCGACCGGCGGGTGCGCTACCCCGAGCAGGTGACCAAAGAGATGGGCCTCGCGATGCTGGGCACGATCCCGCGCGCCGCGAACGGCAGCAAGCCGCCAACCGAGGACGACGCGGCGCAGGTCGTGGAGGCGCTGCGGAGCCTGCGGCTCAACCTTGTGCACGCGCATGGGACCGCCGGGCCTCTGATCGTGACGATCACGAGCCCGGGCTCGGGCGACGGGAAGTCCTTCATCGCGTCCAACCTGGCGCTGGCGTTCGCGGATGCCGGCTACCGGACGCTACTGATCGACGGCGACATCCGCCGCGGGGCGCTGCACCGGATCATGAGCGCCAACCGGAAACCCGGCCTGCTCGACCACCTGAGCGGCCAGGCGACGCGCGAGGAGATCGTCCAGACGACGAACATCCCGTCGGTGGACTTCCTCGGCTGCGGGACACGGAAGGCGGGTGGCCCGGAGCTCCTGGCCTCGGCCGCGATGTCGCAGCTCCTGATCAGCCTGCGGACGTCCTACAACGTGATCCTGGTGGACAGTGCGCCGCTGGGCGCGGGCGTGGACCCGCTGGTGCTCGGCTCTCTCACCGGCAGCATGCTGCTGGTGTTGCGCACGGGCGTCACCGATCGCGAGCTCGCGGAAATGAAGCTGCACCAGGTGGACCGCCTGCCGATCCGTCTCCTGGGCGCGGTGCTCAATGACGTGCAGCCGTCGGGGGTCTATCGCTACTACTCGTACCTGTCCGGCTACGGGGCGCACGACGAAGAAGAGAGCGTGGCCGCGACGGGAATCAAGCAGATTCGTGGGTGGGTGAAGCCCCGCAATAGCTAGTTGCTGAAGCGGGGCTCGAAGGGCCGAATCCAGCCGCCGTCGGATTCGGCCTGGGACGTCCGCATGGCGATCGTGGCCCGGACCAGCATGTCCGCGGGCTCGATCGGCGCCTCGTGGTAGTTCGACACCGCATCGTACCCCGCACGCATCCTGAACTTCGTGCTCCCCTCGCCGGTGCCTTCGATCGTGCGCGCGAGGCGCTCGGCCAGCTTCACCGCCCCCTCCGCATCCGTGCCCTGCGCGATCACGGCGAATTCCGACGGTCCCAGGCGTCCGATCGCGTCGGACACGCGACCGCTGTCGCGCAGCGCCTTGGCCAGGCGCTCGGCCGCGGCCGACGCGGCCGCCTCCGCTTCTGCCGATTCCATCTCTTCCACTTCCACATGCGGCGCAAAGACGACACAGGCGAACGGCGCGCTGTTGCGGAACGCCTGCGAGCCCAGCTCGCGGGCGCGCCGCGCCAGCCCTCGGATGTTGTAGAGGCCCGTGAGCTCGTCGAGGAGTCCTTCCTCACGCGCCCGATCGGCCTCAAACTTGGCACGCACGTACGCGTCGAGGCGGAGCTGCAGCTCCTCGCCGTCCAGCGGGCGCGTGAGGTAGTCCCACGCGCCGGCGCGCAGCGCATCGAGCCGCTGCTGCCGGTTGGGGTGACTAGCGCTCGTGACGAGGATCGGCGTGGACGCGCTGATGCGCGGATTGTCGCGCAGCGCACGACACACCTCCAGCCCGTCCATGTCCGGGAGGTCGGCGTCGACGATGATGACGTCCGGCTGGGCCCCGTGCGCGCGCTCTAGCGCCTGCTTGCCGGTGTACGCCCTGAGCACGGCGTATCCGTGCGGCCCGAGGATGCTTTCCAGCGATCGTGTGTGCCACTCCTGGCCATTGGCGATGAGAACCAGGGGCGGATGGCTGCGCGGCGTCCGATCAGGCATCGATTTTCCCACGTCGAGTGTGGACCGAAAAAGTGCGAAGCTGTCTCGGTTTGTCCTCTGCGACCCGGTCAACCCGGACTGCGACGGCCATCCTGCACGATTGCAGGACTCGTGCGCCGACCGTTGGGTTTCATAAGCCTTTTGTCACCAACGGCTTAAGTGCTCACAGGCCAGCGCGTCCGCAGCGCGAATCGCTGCGCCGGCTCTACAAAACCATTGTTTCTTGACGCGATGGCGCAACGCAACTGAAGCAGCGGAGGGCGCAGCCAGATGTTGATTGAGTCGCCGTAAGTCGTTGCCGAATAGGGGGGTGAGCCCGTAATCCGTCAAGCCCCGAAGGCGTTCGGCCTCAAATTTGAGATGGGGTTGAAGCGGCCTTCCGCGATGCGCTTCGATGCCGCCGCGCGGTAGGTCTTCGCAAGGGGAACGGCATGGTTTGTGGACGCTGCGGTAACGACGTGGGGGAGGTGGCGATCGGGATCCGGAGGGGTGCCGGCCGCCAGCCGTGGAGGATCGACCGGCTGCGCGGGATCTTGTGCCCGCACTGCGGCGAGGTGCTCCACGCCATCGATACCACGGATCGTCTACTCGGAAAGCTGAGCCAACTGGCGCAGTTCGGCCTCAACGGCGATGGGCCGGTGCTGCTCGAGCCGATGCGGGAGGACTCCTAGGGGATGTGCGGCATCGTCGGCTACACCGGGTGGCGTGAGGCCGCGCCGGTCCTGCTGGAGGGACTTCAGCGTCTCGAGTATCGCGGCTACGACTCGGCGGGCCTGGCGGTTCAGAACGGTAGGGGGCTGGTCATCTCGAAGCTGGCGGGCCGCGTGGGGAGGCTGCGCGATTTGATCGCGGCGGACCCCGTCCACGGCTCGGCCGGCATCGGGCACACGCGCTGGGCCACGCACGGCGCGCCGACGGAGCGCAACGCGCACCCGCACGCCGATTGTCGCGGCGCCGCCGTGGTGGTGCACAACGGCATCATCGAGAACGCCGACGCCCTCCGGACGCGCCTGCAGCGCGCCGGCCACCGGTTCACCTCCGACACCGACACGGAAACGCTGGCGCACCTCATCGAGGACGCGCCCGGCGAGTCGCTCGAGGAGCGCGTCATAGCGGCGCTGGCCCACGTGGACGGCACGTACGGGATCGCGGTGATGGCGTCGGCGGAGCCATCCAAGATCGTCGTGGCGCGGCAGGGCTCGCCCCTGCTCATCGGCGTCGGCGAGGGCGAGTACTTCATCGCTTCGGACGCGTCGGCCGTCCTCGAGCACACTCGCTCGGTGGTGTATCTCGACGACGGCGACATCGCCGTGCTGACGCCTGACGGCTACAAGGTGCTGGACCGCCTCGTGCAGGAGCAGCAGCGCGCGGTGGACGACATCGAGTGGGACCTTGCCGCCATCGAGCTCGGCGGCCACGCCCACTTCATGCACAAGGAGATACACGAACAGCCCGAAACGGTTCGGAGCACGCTTCGCGGGAGGCTGCTCTTCGAGGAAGGCACGGCGCGGCTGGGCGGCCTCAACCTCTCCCCGGAGGATTGCCGCGCCGCTTCTCGCATCGTGATCGTCGCCTGTGGCACGTCATGGCATGCGGCGCTGGTGGGTCGCCATGTCATCGAGGACATAACCGGGATCCCTGTCCAGGTCGAGTACGCGTCGGAATACCGCTACCGCCGGCAGCTTCGGGTCCCGGGGACTTTGACCGTGGCGGTCTCCCAGTCGGGTGAGACCGCCGACACGCTGGAAGCCATCCGCGCGGCGCGGGCGGCGGGCTCCCGGGTCATCGGCGTGGTCAACGTCGTCGGGAGCACGATCGCGCGCGATACGGACGGCGGGATCTACCTGCATGCGGGGCCAGAGGTGGGTGTTGCGTCGACGAAGGCGTTCACGTCCCAGGTCGTGGCGCTCCTTCTCCTTGCCATCCACCTCGGCCGCCAACGCGGTCTCTCGCTCGACGAGGGTCGCGATCTCGTCTGGCAGCTCGCGCAGCTTCCCGAACAGGTGGCGCGCGCTCTCGCCGTCGAGCCCTGCGTGCAGGAGTTGGCGCAGAGCTACGCCGGCGAACGGAACTTCCTGTACCTCGGCCGGGGCGTGAACTTCCCGGTCGCGCTCGAGGGCGCCCTGAAGCTCAAGGAGATCAGCTACATCCACGCCGAGGGCTATCCGGCGGCCGAGATGAAGCACGGCCCCATCGCCCTGATCGACGAGGACATGCCGGTCGTGTTCGTCGCGCCCGATGACGAGGTGTTCCAGAAGGTGCGGTCGAACATGCAGGAGGTGAAGGCGCGGGGCGGGCGCATCATCGCCGTGACCAGCGAGGGGTCGCCCGACCTGGACGGTCTGGTCGATCACCAGCTCCGCGTTCCGGCAACGCGCTCGCTGCTCTCGCCGGTCGTCACGGCGATCCCGCTGCAGCTCCTGGCCTACCATATCGCCGTGCTGCGGGGGTGCGACGTGGACCGCCCGCGCAACCTCGCCAAGAGCGTGACGGTGGAGTAGCGCGGCCCACTGGCGCGCCACTATCCTTCACCGGTCTCGATGAAGACACCCAGAGCCGCACTCCTCGCGGCCAGCTTTCTCTTTCTGCTCTCCGCCCGGGGAGCCGCCCAGCGGACCATCGATTCCGATCCCACTCGCGTGCTCGTCACCCGACAGCAGCTCCAGGAGCAGCTGAACCAGCTGGAGCAGGCCGCCGAATCCGGCGTGTACAGCTCGGCGTTGCGGTCCCGCGCCCGGCACGAGGCGGAGCTGATCCGCACCCGCCTGGCCGAGGGGGACTTCCAGGTTGGCGACCGCCTCGTGCTGGCGGTCGAAGGGGAGCGGGCGCTGGGCGACACCTTCACCGTCGAGATTGGACGGGTCATTACCCTTACGAACATCGGCCCGATCCCGCTCGCCGGGGTGCTGCGTTCCGAGGCGAAGGACTACCTCCGGGAGCGGATCGCCCGTTACATCCGAGATCCGGTGGTGAGCGTCCGCTCGCTGATCCGGGTATCGATCCTCGGCGACGTCAACCGACCCGGCTTCTACACGATCCCCACCGAGGCGCTCGTTGAGGACGTGCTCATGGTGGCCGGCGGTCCAGCCCGGACGGCGAAGCTACTGGCCATCCGGATCGAGCGGGGGGAAAAGGAGCAGGTCTGGGAGGGCCAGGCGCTCCAGCAGGCCATCGCGGAGGGCCGCACGGTGGACGGGCTCAGCCTGCGCGCGGGGGACCGGTTCTTTGTGCCTCGCGAGGGCCGGGGCGCCGACCTCCAGTCGTGGGCGCGCACCTTCACGCTGGTGCTGGCCATCCCCGGCGCGATTTACGGTCTGCTCCGACTCTTCTGAGTAGGGTGAGACGGGGCTTCGGCCCTGTGGGTGAGGAACGCCGCAGCCTTCATTGACCCCCACCATCCAAGGGCCGATACTTCAGGCCATGGACGAAATAGGCATCACGGCTGAGCCGGTCGACGACCAGCGCTGCAAGTTCGTCGTGAGCCGCCCGCTCTACACGGCCGGTGTGCGGCGCTTCAGCTCCATCGAGGATGCTCAGGGCTCGCCGCTGGCGGAGAACCTCTTCGCCATCGAGGGGGTGAGGGAGGTGATCGTCTCGGCCAACCTGGTCACCGTTGTGAAGGTCAATCCCGCGCCGTGGCAGGTCGTGGGGAGGGCGGTGGGTGCGGCGATCCGGTCGGCGCTGGCGTCGGAGCGGGAGCCGGTGGCGGTCAAGGCCGACGTGGCCGGCGCCGCGGATGACGACGCGCTCTACCAGCGCGTGGCGCAGGTGTTTGAGTCGCGCGTCAACCCCATGGTAGCCGGCCACGGCGGGCGCGTGGACCTGATCGACGTCCAGGACGCGACCGTCCTGCTGCGGATGGCGGGCGGGTGTCAGGGGTGCGGGATGGCCGACGTCACGCTGCGGCAGGGCATCGAGCAGATCCTCCGGCAGACCGTTCCCGAGGTCCGGGGCATCGTGGACGTCACCGACCACTCCTCGGGTGAGAACCCGTACTTCGCGTCGTCAAAGAAGTAGCCCGGCCGCCGCGCCGAGGCCCGAGGTGGCGCGCCCACGCCTGCTGCTGTTGCTTCCCACCACGACGTACCGGGCCGCCGCGTTCGTGGAAGCCGCACGCCGTCTCGACCTCGATCTCACCGTCGCGTCGGATCACGCGAGCGTTTTCGCCGCCGTGGAGCCGACCGCGCTGATGGCGCTCGACTTCGCACGGCCCGAGCGCGCCGCGACCGAGGTCCTCTCGTTCGCGGCCGAGCATCCCGTCGCGGCGGTCGTCGGCGTGGACGATGATACGGCGGTCCTCGCCGCCGCCATCGCCGAGGCGCTGGGCCTCCGTCACAATTCGGTCCCTGCGACGATTGCGGCGCGCGACAAGCACCGGCAGCGCGTCCTGCTCATAGAGGCGGGCCTGCCCGTGCCTCCCTTCGCGCTGCACTCGGTGACGGACGATCCCGAGTTACCGGCGCGGGACGCACCCTACCCGTGCGTCCTCAAGCCGCTCCGGCTCTCGGCGAGCCGCGGCGTCATCCGAGCGGACACGCCGGAGGAGTTTGTCGCCGCGTTCCGCCGGATCGCGCGCATTCTGGAGGAGCCCGACGCGGCGGCCTGCGGGGAGCCGGCTCGGCGAATCCTAGTGGAGTCGTTCGTGCCGGGCGCGGAGGTCGCGCTCGAGGGGCTGCTGGACGACGGCCGGCTGCGCGTGCTCGCGCTCTTCGACAAGCCCGATCTTCTGGACGGGCCGTTCTTCGAGGAAACGATCTACGTCACGCCGAGCCGCCTGCCAGCGGCCGTGCAACGCGCGATTATGCGGTGCACGGAGCGCGCGGCGCGGGCGCTTGGCCTCGAGCGCGGGCCGATCCACGCCGAGCTGCGCACCAACGCGCGCGGGCCGTGGGTGATCGAGGTTGCGGCACGACCCATCGGCGGGCGGTGCGGGCAGGTGCTCCGCTTCGGGGAGGGGGAGGGCGCGATCTCGCTGGAGGAGCTGCTGCTCCGGCACGCGCTCGGCCTACCGGTCGCGAGCTTCGAGCGCGAGCGCGCCGCCTCGGCCGTGATGATGATCCCGACGCCGCGGGCCGGCCGGCTCTCGGAGTTACGCGGCGTGGACGACGCGCGCGCGGTGCCCGGCGTTGACGCCGTGGCCATCACCGCCCACCGGGGCCAGCAGCTGGTGCCGCTGCCGGAGGGCTCGCGCTATCTGGGGTTCATCTTCGCGCATGCCGATGCGCCCGAAGCCGCCACGCGGGCGCTGCACGCGGCGCACGCCAAACTGGACATCGTCATCACTTAGGGGCACATGAGACTGTCACCCGTTCTCGCCGCCGCGCTTGCCGGCGCGCTCGCCGCGCCGAACGCCCTCGCCGCGCAGGCCGCGGCGGGCGATCCCATCCGCGTCCGCTACCAGGCAGTGGCCGACCGCATTATCGCTGAGGCCACGCGCGACAGCTCGGCGTGGCAGCGGCTCGCCCGGATGGTTGACACCTTCGGCCACCGCCTCAGCGGCTCGACGAGCCTCGAGCAGGCGATCGACTGGGTGCTGGCCGAGATGCGGCGCGACGGCCTCGAGAACGTGCGCGGCGAGCCGGTGATGGTGCCGCGCTGGGTGCGCGGCAGCGAGTCGGCCGAGCTGGTGTCGCCCCGCCCGCAGCGCCTGCCGATGCTCGGTCTGGGCGGCAGCGTGGGCACCCCCCGGGGCGGCATCACGGCGGAGGTGCTCGTTGTGAGCAGCTTCGCCGAGCTCCAGGCGCGCGCGGCGGAGGCCCGTGGGAAAATCGTTCTCTTCGACGTGCCGTTCACGGGCTACGGCCAGACGGTGCAGTACCGGGCGGGCGGTCCGAGCGCCGCGGCGCGCGCGGGCGCGGTGGCGTGCCTCATTCGATCGGTGGCGGCATACTCGATCCGCTCCCCGCACACCGGCGCGCTGCGCTACGACTCGACTGTGCAGCAGATCCCCGCCGCGGCGCTCGCCGCCGAGGACGCCATGATGCTCCGCCGGATGCAGGAGCGCGGCGATCGCGTCGTGGTTCGCCTCACGATGGAGGCGCGGACGCTGCCCGACGCCCCGTCGCGGAACGTGGTGGCGGAGATCGTGGGCAGCGAGCGTCCCGGTGAGGTCGTGGTTGTGGGCGGGCACATCGACTCGTGGGACGTGGGGCAGGGAGCGATGGACGACGGTGGCGGCGTGGTCGCGGCCTGGGAGGCGTTGCGCGTGATCCAGCGGCTCGGCCTCCGGCCGCGGCGAACGGTGCGCGTGGCCGGCTGGACGAACGAGGAGAACGGGCTGCGCGGCGGCAACGCGTATCGCGACGCGCACGCCGCCGAGCTGGACAGTCACGTCCTCGCGATCGAGACCGACGGCGGCGTCTTCCGGCCGCTCGGTTACGGCTTCACGGGCTCCGACTCGGCGATGGCGATCGTGCGGCAGGTGGGGAGCCTGCTGCAGTCCATCGGCGCCGATTCGATCGCGCGGGGCGGCGGCGGCGCCGACATCGGGCCGCTCATGCAGCGGGGCGTGCCGGGGATGGGGCTCATCGTGGACGGCGCCCGCTACTTCTGGTTCCACCACAGCGACGGCGACACGGTGGACAAGCTCGATCCGCGGGAGATGGCGCAGTGCGTCGCGACGCTCGCGGTCATGGCATACGTGGTGGCCGACCTGCCGGGGCCGCTGCCGCGCGCCGCGGTCGCGACCCGCTAGCCCCGCCGCTCGAACGCGCATGCCCACCACCCGCGGCCGCCTCGCGGTCATTTTTCTTACGGTCTTGATCGACCTGATCGGGTTCGGGATCGTCATCCCGATCCTGCCGTACTACGCGCAGCAGTTCGGCGCCAAGGGGCTCGGGTTCGGACTGCTTCTGGGCGCGTTCTCGGGCATGCAGTTCCTGGCCACCGCGCTGCTCGGGCGCTGGTCCGACCGGGTGGGGCGGCGGCCGATCATCCTCGCGACCACGCTGATCAACGTGGCCGGCTACCTCCTCTTCGCGTACGCCGGCTCTTACGGGATGTTGCTGATCGCGCGGCTGATCTCGGGCTTCGCCGGCGGCAACATCTCCGCGGCGCAGGCGTACGTCGCGGACGTGACGACGAGCGCGGAGCGGTCGAAAGGGATGGGGTTGATCGGCGCTGCCTTCGGCATCGGCTTCACGGTGGGGCCAGCGGTGGGCGGGCTCGCCGGCCATTACTGGGGCCACGTGGGTCCCGGCCTGGTCGCCTCGGGGCTCTCCGCCGTGAACTTCGTGCTGGCATACCGGATCCTTCCCGAGTCTTTGAAGCAGGAGCATCGCACGGTCAGCGAGCTCTGGCCGTTCGGGCACATGGCGCAGGCCTTCGCGAACCTGCGGCTCCGCCCGCTCATGGTCGTGTGGGCCCTGGCGCCGTTCGCGTTCGCCGGCTACACCGTGGCGCTGCCGCTCTTCGTGGTCGCGGTGTTCGGGTGGCACGAGCGCGACCTGGGCCTGCTCTTCACGGTCATCGGCATCACGGCGGCCGTGGTGCAAGGCTGGCTCTTCGGGCGGCTGGTGCGCGTCGCGGGCGACCGCGCGCTGCTCATCGCCGGTACGTTCGGGATGGCGGTGGCGATCGCGGCGGTGCCGTTCCTCTCGACGACGGCGGTGATGTACGGCTGGACGGTGGTGCTGGCGTTTGCCAACAGCGTGTTCGCGCCGGCGGCGACCGGCATGGTTTCGGTGCTCGCCGGGCCGGCGCAGCAGGGGACCGTGCTCGGCGTGGCGCAGTCACTCGGCGCGCTGGGACGCCTACTGGGCCCGGAGGCGGCGGGAACGGTGTACGACGGCGCCGGGGCGAAGGCCGCCTTCCTCGCTGCGGCGGCGATCATGGCGCTCGGCGGATTGGCTGCGCTCGGGGTGCAGCGGCCCGTCACGGGGGCGTCCAAAGCGGACTAACTGGTGAGGGGAGTGGAGAGGGGCGCGCGACGTTCCGCCGCGGCGCGCGCCTCAAGGCGCCGGCGGCTCGAGGACCTCGGCGAGCGGGCGTCGCGGCGAGCGGCGGCGCTCAGGTCTGGCGGCGTAGCCAAGGCGGAAAGGCTGCAGCGGCACGACGCCCCGCAGCGGCAACCGCGCGGCAAGCTCGACGCGCTCACGCTCGCCGGCTCAGCGTCCCGCAAACTTCGGCAGCTGGGCCCGGTGGCGTTCGAGGAACTCCTCGTAGAGGTGCGAGTCGGTGTAGTCGCGCATCTCCGAGATCCGGTCGCCGCGGAACTTCAGCACCACGCACGTCCGCTGGTCCATGACGTCCGCCGGGGCGCTCTTCAGCCA
>JACORV010000040.1 GCA_016179225.1 Gemmatimonadota bacterium
GGCAAGGTGGATGCGATCCTCGTAACGCACGGCCACGGCGACCACGTGGGCGACGCGGTGCCGCTCGCGCAGAGGCACGACGCCGTGGTCGTGGCCCCGTGCGAGCTGGCGGTCTTCCTCTCCGAGCAGGGCGCGCCCCGCGTCCACCCGATGCACATCGGCGGTGCGCACGACTTCCCGTTCGGCCGCGTGAAGCTGGTGCCCGCGATCCACGGTGGTATGGTGGAGGGGACCGATGGCTCGCGCTTCGCGACCTGGCCCTGCGGGTTCGTGGTGACGATGGGCGGGAAGAGCGTCTATCACACGGGGGACACCGCGCTCACCATGGACATGCAGCTCCTCGCGGGGCGGGTGGACGTGATGCTCGTCCCCATCGGCGACAACTACACCATGGGCATCGAGGACGCGGTGCGGGCGGTGGAGTTCGTGAAGCCGAAAGTCGTGATCCCGATGCACTACGGGACGTTTCCGGTGATCGCGGCGGATCCGGAGGAGTTCAGAACGGCCGTCGGGAACCGAGCGGAAGTCGTCGTGCTGACGCCCGGCCAATCGTATGGCTATTGAGAGGGCAAGCGAACACGCCCCTCGCGCCGTGCGCTGCGCTGCACGACTTACGCTGCCACCGCTTCCCGCACGACCAGTGCGTGGCCCGCGTCAGCGGGGCGCGCCGAGCCGTGCCAGCGCCTGCCGCGCCTCGGTGACGTACGGCAGGAGCACGGCGTCGGCGCGCACCCACACGTCGCGCACGAACCGGTACGACGCGATCGCGGTGGCGCGATCGCCCGTGCGCTCGGCCACCCGCGCACGGAGGAGCATCCAGAGTCCATCGGTGGGATGGACGAAACCGGGGGCGTCCCCGGCGAGCAGCCCAGCGGCCTCCCGATCGCGGTGCGCCGCCTCGAGCAGCTGCGCCCGAGCGACCCGATACCCCACGCAGCTCTGGCATGCCGTATCGGGCAGGGCCGCCAGTCCGCGGATCGCTTCCGTCGTGTCGTGGCGCGCCAGCGCCTCGAAGGCGCGCGCGCCATCGGCCACGTAGCGCGCATAGCCCCGCTCCAGCGCGTCCGCGGGCGCGCGCGCCGTCGAATCCGCGCGGCGAGCCAGCGCCCGCAGGGACGCCGTGTCGCCCCGCGAGGCCCACCAGGGCGCGGCCAGGAACGCGGCCGACCTTGGATAGTTCGGCACGCCGCGGAGCGATCGCGCGAACACCTCGGCCGCCGTGTCCGGATCGACGCCCCCCAGCATCGCCAGGGCCACGAAGAGCCAGCTCACACGATGACCCGCGATGGCAGACGCTTCCCGCAGGTGCCCGTGGTAGGCCAGGCTTCGGGAAAGCTCGAGAAGCCAGAGCGTCGAGTCGCTCTCGGCCGCCACATGCGCGCTCGGCCGACCCTGGGCACGGAGCCGTAAGAGGCGGATCTCCGTCTCGCTGGTATCGGCCCAGCCGCGGAAGTTGGCGAGGGCGGGGTCAAGCAGATCGGCGGACGCGGTATCGAGCACGCCCTGCACCTCCTGGGAGCGTGCTCGCCTCGGATCCAGCAGCTCCCGGGTCAGGCGGATGGCGTCGGCGTAGATGTCCCGCGGATGCAATTCGAGGTAGGCATCCAGGTACCGTTTCGCGGCGGCGGGACCCTCCAGATGCAGCGCCAGCTCGATGGGGTGGATGTACGCCGGGGCAAACGCGGAATCCAGGGCGATCGCTCGGTTGAAGGCGTCGAGCATCTGCCGGCGGGTGCTGAAGACCGGATAGTGGTATCGCGTTTCCCCGAGCTCGTACCAGACTTCCGGATCGTCCGGGTAGCGGCGCGTGGCCGCCAGCGTCGTGGCGTATAGCCGCCGGTAGTGCGTCCAGTAGAGAGGGTTGTCTCGACCCTCGTCCACGGCCGCGCCAAGGGACTCGGCGATCACCAGCATGCTGTCGCGGGCCGGAAGGCCGCGCGTGTGCGCGGCCGCGCGCAACAGGTAGGCGCGGGAGAGTGAGTCCCCGCTGCTGCTCTGCCATCCCAGGATGATGCCGACGCGGTAGAGCGGGAGCGCGAACGTGCTGTCCAGCTCGATGGCGCGCTGATAGTAGACGATCGCCGAGTCCCATGCGGTCCGGCGGTAATGCTGCTCTCCCTGGAGGAACGACTTGACCGCGGGGAGCGACGAGGAGCCGAGCGACGCGAGGCGCACCGCGCTGATCGGCCGGGTGCGCGAGAGCGCGCGCAGCAGGGCTACGGTGACGGAATCGGCTAGTCGGTCCATGCGGCCTTGTGGTTCGTCGATCTCGATCTCGGCGAGCGCGCCCTTCGAGGCGACGTCCACGAGCGACGCGAAGAGCCGCACCGAGTCGCTGCCGGTCCGCTCCACCCGGCCGAAGACGGCGAGCCGCGCGCCCGTCTTGCGTCCGAGCGCCGTTGCGGACGCCTTGTCGGCCCGGCCGTTCCACCGGCGCACGGCGAGGGTGGGCGAGACCGTGCGGAGCGGTCCCGCGCCGTCCAGGTTCGCCGAGAGCACGTCCACCAGCCCTTCGCGCCACAGGGCGTGCGCCGGATCGAGGATCTGGAACGGGGCGACGACGACCAGGTTGGGATCCAGCTCTACGCGCGTCGTCGCCCGCGTCCATACGAGCCCGGCCACGAGGATCAGCGTGACGACGGCCGCCCACCGGCGCTTGATCCCCCGCCGGCGGCGGACCGTCCGGACCGGGACCCCGATCGCGTCGCGGAACTGCGCCGCCGACTCGAACCGGTGGGCGGCATCGTCCGACAGGGCCCGCGTGATCGCAGCGCTGACCGTCGCCGGCGCGTCCGGCCGGAGCTCCGCGACCGGCGTCGGCGTCTCGCCGCCTACCTCCTGCGCCACGAACGGAGGCTTGCCGGTGAGCATCTCGTACCCGATGGCCGCGATCGCCCGGAGGTCGCGTTGCACGTCGATCGCCGGAGGCGCGCCGGACCGCGCGGCCTCCAGCGCGTACGCCACGCCGAAGCCGGTGAGGACCGCCCTGGCCTCGTCGAAGACGATGTGCTGTGGCTCCAGGTCGCCGTGCGGGACGCCCTTGCCGTGCGCGTACGCGAGCGCGTCCGCGATGTCGTGGAGCACCGTGGCCGCATCCTCCACCGGCAGGCTACCCTCGCGCGCGAGGCGGTTCCGGAGCGACTCGCCATGCAGGTACGGCGAGATGCAATAGAGGAGGTCCCCGTACGCGCCCGCCGCGACGACCGAGAGCAGGTTGGGATGCCGGAGCTCCGAGGCCCGCCCGATGGCGGCGCGGAATCGCGCCTCGTCCGTCTCGCTCGCGATGTCCGGCGGCAAGACCTGCACAGCGACCTCGCGCGCCGTGGCGGCCTCGACGGCAAGAAAGACACGGCCCAGGCCGCCGATGGGCAGCTCGCGATCCACCCGATAGCTGCTCTCCAACGCGGCCTGGAGACGCGAGACGAAGTCGTTCAGCAACGAACGCCCGGGCTTAAGGTGAGGCGACTGGAAGCTTCGGATAATAGACGTCCCGAGGCCGCGCGGCCAGGGCGAGGTCCCCTGGAAAGCGGACGCGCGTCTAGGTAGAGTTGACCCACCCCACAACCGACCCACCGGAGCATTCGCGTGTCTCCCAAGTCGAAAAAATACACGAAGCTCACTCAGTTCCGCCTCACCTATGCCACGATGTTCGACCCGCCGGAGGAGCTGCACCGCCGATTCGAAAAGGCACTCGCGCGCCTGAAGGCCGACCTGGCCCGCGAGTACCCGATGCTCATCGGCGGGAAGGAGCGCATCGCCGCGGAGAAGTTCGAGGATCGCAGCCCCATCAACCGCGACTGGCTGTTGGGCGTGTTCCAGAAGGGCACGGCGCAGGACGCGAAGGACGCCATCGCCGCCGCCCGCGCCGCCTTCCCCGCCTGGAGCGGCCTGAGGTGGCAAGAACGGGTGAGGCTCTTGCGCAAGGCCGCCACGCTGATCACCAAGCGCGTCTACGAGTTCGCGGCCATCGACTCGCTAGAGGTGGGTAAGAACCGCATGGAGGCGCTCGGCGACGTGCAGGAGACCGCCGACCTCATCGAGTACTACTGCGACCAGGTGGAGAAGCACCGGGGCTTCGAGAAGCCGTTGCGGAACGATCCGCTGAAGGGCTACCGGGCGCGGAACCTGAGCGTGCTCCGGCCCTACGGCGTCTGGGTCGTCATCTCGCCGTTCAACTTCCCGGTCGCGCTGGCGGGCGGCCCGTCGGGGGGCGCGCTCGTGGCGGGCAACACCGTCGTCTTCAAGCCGGCCACCGACACCCCGTGGACCGGTTACATGCTGGCCCGGTGCTTCCTCGACGCAGGCCTGCCGCCGGGCGTCTTCAACTACGTTACCGGACCCGGCAGCACCTGCGGCCAGGAGCTGATGAGCAACCCCGGCGTGGATGGCATAACGTTCACCGGCTCCTACGACGTCGGGATGCGTATCTACCGGACCTTCGCCGCCGGCGCGCACCCGCGGCCGTGCATCGCCGAGATGGGCGGCAAGAACCCGGTCATCGTGTCGCGGCGCGCGAACCTGGACCGGGCCGCGCTGGGGGTCTTCCGCTCCGCCTTCGGCCTCCAGGGCCAGAAGTGCTCAGCGGCCTCGCGGATCTTCGTCGAAAAGCCGGTGAAGGAAGCGTTCACGAAGAAGCTGGTCGCGCTGCTCGAGCAGACGAAGATCGGCGACCCGACCAGGCGCGAGAACTACCTCGGCCCGGTGATCAACGAGAGCGCCGCGAAGGAGTACGAGGGCTACGTCGGGGAGCTGCGGGAGGCGGGCCGAATCCTCTTCGGCGGAGAGCGGCTCACCGTGGGCGAGCTGGCGATGGGCTCCTACTGCGCGCCCACCGTCGCGGACAACGTGCCGGAGAGCCATCGACTCTGGAAGCACGAGATGTTCTTGCCCATCACGATGATCACGGAGGTGGACTCGCTGGAGGAGGCGATGCGGCGCGCCAACGACGTCGACTACGGGCTCACCGCCGGGTTCTACGGCAGCAAGAGGGAAGCGAAGTGGTTCTTCGACCACATCGAGGCGGGAGTGTGTTACGCGAATCGGCCGCAGGGCGCGACCACCGGCGCGTGGCCCGGCCACCAGCCGTTCGGTGGCTGGAAGGGCTCGGGCTCCTCGGGCAAGTCGGCCGGCAGCCTCTACTACGTGCAGCAGTTCATGCGCGAGCAGAGCCGGACGGTGGTGGAGTGAGGGGGTGGTGGGTTGAAGAACAAGAGGCGTTGAAGGTTGCAGTGAAAAAGGCGTGGAAGGGTTCGGGGTGAGCTGGCTGTTGCTGCGCGAGGCGCCGGCGCCGGGCGCGTGGAACATGGCGTTGGAC
>JACORV010000041.1 GCA_016179225.1 Gemmatimonadota bacterium
GTGAGCGCGTTCCAGAAGTTGCGCGCCGGTTGGTAGAACGCGAACCCCGCGGTACCGGCCACCCAGAACCCTTCCCGGTCGGCAACCACAGCCGTCATCCGGCCAACCGGCGGCCCGGGGGGATCGACCACGCGCCACGCGCCGCCCGCGCGGACCGCGAGACGTACCTCCGAGGCGACCACCAAGGTCTCGGCCTTAAGCGCGATTGCCACGATCGGGTCGCGTAGCATCACGGGGCCCACGGTGGCCACGGGCTGGGCCTCGCCCGGCAGCAGCACTCCCAGGCCGATCGCCGAGCCGATCCAGAGGGTGTCGGCGTGGTAGGCGAGCGCCCGCACGGCCGCACCCAGGGTGGTCAGTGGGGTGACCGGCGCGCGCGCGTCCGTGTCCGGCGCGAACGCGAGGCCGAGCGACGTGCCGATCCAGACGCCGCCCGGCGCGGCGGCGAGCGCCCACACGTCGTCGGACGGGAGGCCGTCGCGCGCTACCAGTCGCCACACCTCGCCGCTCCGGCGATCGATGCGGAGCGCGCCCTGGTCGGTGGCGGCCCAGAGGGCGCGCGGCGTGATGACGAGCCGCCGCACGATGTTTCCCGGGATCCCGACGAGCCCCGGACCCTCGTAATAGGAAGGGGTCGTCAGGTCCTCGCGCAGGCAGGCGACGCCGCGACGCCCGCCGGTGAAGCGCGTGTCGGTTCCGGCGCACACCTCACCCTGCCGCACGGCGACGCCGCCGGCCGCCGGGCTCAGCAGTCCCGACGGCAGGCGATCCAGCGCGTACGTCGTGAGGTCCACGCGGAAGACACCGTTGCCGCTGGTCGCGATGAAGACTTCGTTGGTCACCGGGACGGTGGCCGCGGCGGTCATCCTGTAGGCGCGTAGCTGGTCGTCGCGCTCGATCCGCATCCTGACAAGGTCGAGGGCGGGTGCCCGAGCGAGCAGTTGCGCCATGGTGAGCGACGCCACGCGCCGCCCCGGACCGGGCACCTCGACCGCCGGCTCGGCCGACACACCGCCGCGAGGGACGAAGTACCAGCCGCCGGACGTGTGGAAGTACGCGCCGCGGGACGGATCGCGCGCGTCGAGCACCACGTCGTCCACCCGGCCCGGCAGGGGGCCGGAGTCCCAGCGACGGCCCACCGGCTGGTACATGATCCAGCGCCCTACCCCGCCGAGCCACGCCGTGTCGTCACCGGGGTCGGCGGCCATCGCGGCGATGGGCCCGCCCGGGAAGCCGTCCACCGCGCCGAGGGTCTCGCGCCAGCTCATGAAGACGCGATCGTAGATCGCGAGACCCCCGATCGTGGCGACGTACAGCAGCGAGGGCGTGGCGGCGAGCGCGGTGACGCGCGAAAGGTCGGTGACGAGCGCGCGGTCTTCCGGGCGCCACAGGCGGGATTGAGGCGCTTGGGCGGTCAGGCGGTCAGGCGGCCAGGCGGCCAGAAGAACGAGCAGACCCACCCGCCACGTGGACCTGTTCCTCTGACCGCCTGACCGCCTGTCCGCCTGACCGCCTGTCCGCCTGACCGCCTGCCCGCCTTCCATCAGTGCACGGCCGGCGGTTCTAATCGCACCAACACCGGCGGATCCACGGGCGGACCTTTCTCCGCCAGCTCGCGCCACAATGGGCTCAGCACGCCGAGGAGGTCGTCGGGCCGGAGGGTGCGCACCGAGCGGTGCTGCGCCACGTCTTCGGCGGCGCGGCCGTGGGCGTGCGCCGCCGCGGCGCCCGCGATCTGCGGGGGCGCGCCGCGCGCGAGCCAGCTCGCCGCCATGCCCGAGAGCACGTCGCCCGTGCCGCCGGTCGCGAGCCCAGGGTTCCCCGACGCGCTGACGAGCGGCGGGACCTTGGGCGCGGCGATCACCGTCGGCACGCCCTTGAGCAACACGCCCTGCTGCACGCGCTCGGCCGCCACCACCGCCATACCGAAGGGGTCGCGGCGCGTCCGCTCGGCGAGGTCGGGGAAGAGCGCAGCAAACTCCCCGCGGTGCGGGGTGAGCAGCGCGCGACGCCCGGCCAGGAGCTCCCGTAGCTCGTCGGCCGCGCCGCGGAACGCGTAGAGACCGTCGGCGTCCAGCAAGATGTTTCCCTGGAACGCGGCGAGGACGGCGCGCGCGAAGCGGTCGCGCCCGGGCCCGCGCCCCAGCCCCGGGCCGACGACGAGGGTGTCCGCCCATTCGAGCGACTCCGCCAACGCGTTCTCTGGCTGGTCCACGAGCGCCGTGGTGCACCCCATGATGTCGGGGTGGTTCGCCTGGGAAGCGCGGACGGTCATTTCGTGCGCGGCGATCTTCACCAGGCCGGCACCGGAGCGCTGCGCCGCCTTCGCCGAGAAGATCACCGCCCCGGCCATCCCCTCGCTTCCCCCAACCACGAGCACGCGCCCACGGTCGCCCTTGTGCATCTCGGCGCTGAACGGCGAGAGCACCTCGCGCAGCCACCCGTCCGTCACCATGCTGGGCCAGGTGGGGTCCGGCGGTGGGAAACCCATGTCAGCGACGACGATCGCGCCGCACAGCGTCCGCTGCAGCAGGTGGCCCCGCCGGAACCCGCCGAACGTCACCGTCAGGGCCGCGCGCACGCACGGCGCGTGCACCTCGCCGGTGGTGAGGTCGAGCCCGGTGGGGCCGTCCACCGCGATGACCGGGACGTTGAGGCGCATGATGCGCTCGACGCAGCTCGCCGCGACGCCCCGGGGCGCGCCCTGCGACCCGGTGCCGAGGATCGCGTCGATCGCCACGCCCTGCCCACCCCAGTGCTCGTCGGGACCGACGAAGCGCACGCCGTACATCCCCGCGAGGATCCGGTTCTCGCCGTTGTCGGGTGACGGGTCGCCGGGGAGCGGGACCACCGTGACGCTCACGCCGAGTGCGGCCAGGGCCCGCGCGGCCACGAGGCCGTCGCCCCCGTTGTTCCCCTTCCCGCACACGACGAGCACCCCGTCGGCCAGCCGCGCGCCGAACTCCCGCGCGACGCACGACGCGATGGCGCGGCCCGCCGATTCCATGAGCACGCGGCTCGGGATCTTCGCGAACTCGCGCGCCAGACGGTCCCACTCCGCCGCCTCCGCCGCCGACAGCACCGGAACCACGCTCATCGCACGATCACTCCCGCATAGCCGACGACTTGGTCGTCGTCACCCGTCACCATCCCCGAATGACTGTAGTGGATCAGCTCACCCTTCGTCGCACCGAGGAGCCGCGCCGCGTGCAGGACGGCGGCGGTCGGCACGCGGCCGCACATGGTCACCCGGTGCTTCCGCGTGACGGCGAGCAGCTCCTCGCCGTCCAGCCGCAGGGCGGGCTCCAGCGCGAGCCGGTCCTTCGCCCCGCCGACCTCCGCCGACTCGTAGTGGTTCATGTCGGAGCTGGCAAGGAGCAGCACCGGCTCCGGTGACGCGCGCACCGCCGTCACCAGCGCCTCGCCCAACGCGCGCGTCCGGGGCCAGTCGCCCCAGCCGAGGACGATCGGGACCACCGTTACGTCCGGACGCCGCGCGAGCAGGAACGGCAGCTCGACCTCCACGGCGTGCTCGCGGCGGTGAGCGTCCGGATCGTCCTCGAGCAGCGGGCACTGCGCGAGCAGCGAGGCCGCGAGCGTCTCGTCCACCGGGATCTCGCCAACCGGGGTGACGAGCGCACCGACGGCGTACACGCTTCCGCCCTGAACCGCCGCGCCCGCGCCGGTGTGATTGGGCGCCAGGACCACGCAGCGTCGCGGCACGTCGAGGCGGGCGAAGACTTGCGCGGCGGTTCGGCCCGAGTAGACGTAGCCCGCGTGCGGCGCGACGGCCGCAACGGCCGGCGCCGCCACGGCGTCCACCTCCGCCAGCAGGGACTGCACAGCCGAGAGGAGCGCGGCGGGCTGCGCGGGATAGAACAGGCCGGCGACGGCAGGGTGGCGGACTCTCATCAGGTGGCGGGCGTCTCAGGCGCCACAGACGCCAAGCAGAAGGGCACGCCGCCCGGCACCCGTGGCGCCTGCGGCGCCTTGCTATTTATGTGACTGGCCGATGGTCCGGCCGAATGAGATCTCGCCGTTGTCGATCCGGATGTTGAACCCGCACTCCGGATTGGTGCACACCCAGGCCTTGTAGGTGATGGGGGCGCCTTCACGCCCGTAGTCGGAGAGCGGGATCAGCATCCCCGCCGAGCACTTCCTGCATGCGGGCCACTCACGTTCCATGGCATCCACCTCCTCCCGCACCGCTACACCCGCCGCGGGTCCTCCCGCCATGCCCCCCACGGATAGCCCGCGTCGAACGCGTCCGCAAAGGCGTAGATCCCGATGAAGTCCTCGAGGCGGTCGGTCTCTTGCGCCTTGAGCAGTCCCAACTCGATCAGCGTGAAGACGATCTCGCCGATGTCGCTCGTGGCGGCGATGCCCCAGTACTCGAGGACCGTCCGTGCCAGGAGACCGTACTGCTCGAGCGCGAAGTCGCGGCAGGCGCGCGCGAGCTCCTCGCCGCTCACGTGGCGGCGCTCGGGCAGCCGGGCCTGGTAGTACTCGAGCGCGGCGAGCACGAACAGGAAGGCGCGCTCGTCGAACCGGCCCGCGCGGTCGCGGATCCGAGCCAGCACGTCGTCGGCGAACTCGAGCTGGCTCACCGGAGCTCCGGTCTGGTGGACATCGTCATCGGGTGAACCTACGCCCCACGGGGGAAGCTGGTCAAGCGAGGGAAGCCATCGAGCGCGCCGGCAAGCCGTACAGCGGGAACTGCTCGGCCAGCTCGCGCACCTCGCGGCGCACCGCCAGGAGCCGCGCCTCGTCGCCCCCGGCGGTGAGACCGCGGTCGATCAGCTCTGCCACGCGCCGCATCTCGGATTCCCTCATGCCGCGGGTGGTCAGCGCCGGCGTCCCGATCCGGACACCGCTCGTGACGAACGGGGACTCCGGGTCGCCGGGCACCGTGTTCTTGTTGAGGGTGATCCCGGCGCGGTCGAGCGTCTCCTCGGCCGCTTTCCCGGTGAGCCCCTTGCTCCGCAGATCTACGAGCAGGAGGTGCGTATCGGTCCCGCCCGAGACCAGCCTGAACCCGCGCTCGGCCAGCGCCTCGCCGAGGGCCTGCGCGTTCGCGACGACCTGCGCCGCGTAGGCCCGGAACGACGGCAGCAGCGCCTCGCCGAACGCCACCGCCTTCGCCGCGATCACATGCATCAGCGGACCGCCCTGGGTGGCCGGGAAGATCTGCTTGTCCACCGCCTTGGCGAGCGCCTCGGTGCAGAGGATCATCCCGCCGCGCGGCCCGCGCAGCGTCTTGTGCGTCGTGGTGGTGACGATGTCGGCGTGGGGCACGGGCGAGGGGTGCACCCCGCCGGCCACCAGACCCGCGAAGTGCGCCATGTCCACCAGGAACGTCGCGCCGATCTCCTTCGCGATAGCCGCGAAGGCGGCGAAGTCGATGACCCGTGGATAGGCGCTTCCCCCCGCGATGATGAGCTTCGGGCACTCCTTGGTCGCGAGGTCCCGGACCTGATCGAGGTCGATGAGCCCGCTGTCCTCCCTCACGCCGTACTGCACGGCGCGGAAGAGCCGGCCCGACGCGGAGACGGACGCGCCGTGCGTGAGGTGGCCGCCGTGGCGCAGCGCCATGCCGAGCAGCGTGTTCCCCGGCTGGAGGACCGCCAGATAAGCGGCGAGGTTGGCCTGCGTACCGCTGTGGGGCTGGACGTTGGCGTGCGCCGCGCCGAAGAGCCGCTTGGCCCGCACGATCGCCAGCTCCTCGGCCTCGTCCACGATCTCGCAGCCGCCGTAGTAGCGCCTTCCCGGGTAGCCCTCGGCGTACTTGTTGGTGAGCGGTGAGCCCATCGCCGCGAGCACCGCCGGCGAGGCGAAGTTCTCCGAGGCGATCAGCTCCAGGCCTTCGGCCTGGCGCGCGGTCTCGCGGGCGATGATGCCGGCGACCACGGGGTCGGCGGCGAGGAGGTCGGGCGTTGGCTCGAATGGCGTCATAGGTGTCTTGGGCCGCAGGTCAAAGGTCGAGGACTACACCCAGGTCCGCTTCAATTTGGCCACGGCGGCGATGCGCCGCTCGGCGAGGCGGTCCGCCGCGCGGTAGGTCGGCAGCCCCTCCTCCTTCGCGAGCTCGAACACCTTCAGCATGGTGTCGTAGATCTCGCCCGCCTTGCGGTGGGCCCGGTCCGCCGACCACCCCTCGAGCTCGCCGTTCACGTTCATCAGCCCGCCGGCGTTGATCACGTAGTCCGGCGCGTAGAGGATGCCCTTCCTCTCCAGCTCGTCGCCGTGGCGCGGCTCGGCGAGCACGTTGTTGGCGCCGCCCGCGATGACCTTCACCTTGAACTGCGCCAGCGTCGTGTCGTTGACCACCGCCCCCAGCGCGCACGGCGCGAAGATGTCGGCCTCCACGCCGTAGATCTGCTCCGGCTTCACCGCCCTCGCCTTGAACTCGTCCGCCACCCTCTGGACCTTCTCGGCGGCGAGGTCGGCGACGACCAGCCGCGCGCCTTCCTCGGCGAGGTACTGGCAGAGGTAGTAGCCCACGTGGCCGCACCCCTGCACCGCGATCGTCTTCCCCTTCAGCGAGTCGTCCCCGAACTTGGTCAGCGCCGAGGCCGCCATGCCGCGATAGACGCCGTGCGCCGTCACCGGCGACGGATCGCCCGAGCGCCCCTGCAGCCCTACGACGTGGCTGGTCTCGAGGTAGATGTAGTCCATGTCGGGCGGGCTGGTGCCGACGTCCTCGGCGGTGATGTACCGGCCCTTCAGCGATTCCACGAACCGGCCGTGCGCCCGGAAGATGGCCTCGCGGTCCACCGGCTTCCCGTCGGCCATGATCACCGACTTGCCGCCGCCCAGGTTGAGCCCCGCGACCGCCGCCTTGTAGGTCATCCCCTTGGCCAGGCGCAGTACGTCGATGACGGCCTCCTCTTCCGAGGCGTACTTCCAGTAGCGGGTGCCGCCCAGCGCCGGGCCGAGCGTCGTGTTGTGGATGGCGATCAGTCCTCGATAGCCGCTCGAGGGTTCGTGACAGAAGAGCAGCTGCTCGTGGTCGTGCTCGGCTAGGAGTTGAAACAGCTCCATGGAACCGGTCCCGTCGGTCAGGTGGTGGACAGCAGCTCGCGCGCGATGATCACGCGCTGGATCTCCGACGTCCCCTCGTAGATCGTGATGACCTTCGCGTCGCGCATCAGGCGCTCGACGGGATAGTCCCGCATATAGCCGTACCCGCCGAAGATCTGCACCGCCTCGGTCGTCACGCGCATCACCATCTCGCCGGCGTGGAGCTTCGCCATGCTGGCCCACGCGGCTGTCTTGTCGCCGGCGTCCCGCCGCCGCGCCGCCTCGTGCAACAGCGCCCGCGAGGCGGCCAACTCGGTCGCCATGTCCGCCAGCTTGAACTGGATCGCTTGGTACTCTGCGATAACCTCGCCGAACTGTCTACGCTGCCTGGCGTACGTCACGGCGTGCTCCAGCGCGGTGCGCGCGATGCCGCACGCCTGCGCGCCGACCCCCAGCCGCCCGCCATCGAGCGCCTGGAGCGCGTAGATGAACCCTGAGCCTTCCTCGCCCAGCAGGTGGTCTGCGGAAAGGCTCAGGTCCTGGAAGTACACCGACGTCGTGTTCGAGGCGCGCAGTCCCATCTTGTCCTCGGGCTTCCCGACGAGATAGCCCGGCATATCGGTGGGCACGATGAACGCGCTGATCCCGCGAGCCCCGCGCCGCTCGCCCTCGCGGTCGGTCCGCGCCATCGCGATGACCAGACCGGCTGTGCCGCCGTTCGTCACCCAGGCCTTGGCGCCGTTCAGCACCCACCCGTCCGCCGTGCGCGCGGCCTGCGCGCGGAGGCTCGCCGCGTCCGACCCTGCCTCCGGCTCCGAGAGCGCGAACGCGCCCAACAGCTCGCCGCGGGCCATCGGCTTCAGCCAGCGCTCCTTCTGCGCCTCGGTGCCGTGCCGCAGCAGCATCTGAGTGGGGAGCGAGTTGTGGACGCCCATGGAGATGGCCGTGCTGCCGTCGCCGGCCGCGATCTCCTCCAGCGCGAGCAGGTACGTCACCGTGTCGAGGCCGAGCCCGTCGTACTCCTCCGGTATCAACATCCCGAAGAATCCGAGCTCACACAGCTTCCGGATGACCTCAGGGGGGAAGTGCTTCTCGGCGTCCCAGCGCGCGGCGTGAGGCGCGAGGTTCTCGCGGGCAAAGTCCCGTGCGAGTTCTTGAATCTGACGCTGCGTATCGGTCAGCAGTCCGGCAGCGCCCGCGATCTCTGTCACCTGTCCTCTGCCAACCACTGTGGCGTCTGTGGCGCCTGCACCCTACTGGTCACTGCATTCCCGCTCACTGATACGCGTAGAAGCCCCGCCCGCTCTTCCGCCCGAGCTGTCCCGCCGCCACCATCCGCTTGAGCAGCGGGCAGGCCCGGTACTTGTCGTCGCCGAGGCCGTCGTGGAGCACGTTCATGATGGCCAGGCATGTGTCCAGGCCGATCAGGTCGGCGAGGGCAAGCGGGCCCATGGGGTGGTTCATGCCGAGCCTCATCACCGTATCGATCGACTCGGCGGACGCCACGCCCTCCATGAGGCAGTAGATCGCCTCGTTGATCATCGGCATGAGGATGCGGTTGGATACGAAGCCGGGGTAGTCGCTGACCTCGACCGGCGTCTTGCCCAGCTGACGCGCCACGTCCATCACCACCGCCGTGGTCGCGTCGGACGTGGCTTGGCCCCGGATCACCTCGACCAGCGCCATCACCGGCACCGGGTTCATGAAATGCATGCCGACCACGGCCTCGGGCCGCGAGGTCCTCGCGGCGAGGGTCGTGATCGAGATCGAGCTGGTGTTGCTGGCGAGGATGGCGTTCTTCGGGGCGAGCCGGTCCAGCTCGGCGAAGAGGCCGAGCTTGAGGTCCGGGTCTTCCGTCGCTGCCTCGATCACCAGGTCGCCGTCCGCGGCCGCGAGCTCGGTCGAGGTCGTGATGCGTGCGAGGACCGCGTCGCGCTGAGCCTCGGTGCCCTTCCCCTTCTTGATCTGCCGGTCGAGGCTGCCGCGGATCGTGGCGACCGCCTTCTCGAGCGCCGGCGGGGACACGTCCACCAGTCTCACGTCCCAGTCCTTCTGCGCGAAGACGTGGGCGATACCGTTTCCCATCGTGCCCGCACCAACCACCGCCACCCGCTTCATCGGTCTTCCTCACCGTCCCCGAAAACGCCGCGCGCGCTCAGGAGAGCGCGCGGGAGAGGGAGTGGCCGCGGTGAAGCACCAGCGCTGCCACCAGGACCTTGATCAGGTCCCCAAGCAGGAACGGCAGGGTGCCGGCCGCCACGGCGCGCTCGAGATGGCCAGTCAGCGCCAGCAGCTGTGCGAGGCCCCCGGCATGGATCGTCGCGAGGCCGAGGAAAGCGGCAAGGGCGGTCAGGCGGACCGGCGGCCGGGCGGTCAGAGGCGCGGCGTCTAAGCTGACCGCCGGACCGCCGGACCGCCTGACCACCCATCCCACCACCGCTGCCGCGAGGGGGTACGCAAGCAGGTATCCCCCCGTTGGCCCGAACAGGCGCGCCAGGCCCGGTGCACCGAACGGCGTGAACACCGGGAGGCCTGCCGCACCCATGGCGAGGTAGAGCGCGAGGCTGAGCGCGCCGTAACGCGGACCGAGCAGTCCGCCCACGATGAGCACGGCGAGGGGCTGCAGCGTCATGGGCACCGGCGTGCCGGGCAGCGGGACCGCGAATTGCGCGGCGAGCGCGACCACGAGCGCGCCAAGGGCAGCGGCGGCGAGGCGCACGGTCCGGGAGCGCGTGGGGGCTGCGGCGGCGGCGACGGACTGGGTAGTCGTCATGACAGGCGCTCCACGGATAGGGCGACCGCGTTACCGCCGCCCAGGCACAAGGTGGCGAGGCCGGTGGCCGCGTTCCGGGCCCGCATGGCGTACAGCAGGGTCGTGAGGACGCGCGCGCCGCTCGCCCCGATGGGATGGCCGAGGGCGACGGCGCCTCCGTGCACGTTCACGCGCGACCAGTCCCAGCCGAGCGCGTTCCCGTCGGCGAGGGCCTGCACGGCGAAGGCCTCGTTCGCCTCGATCAAGTCGTAGTCGCCGATCGTCTTCCCGTCCTTCTTCATGATATTGCGCACCGCGACGATCGGCGCGAAAAACAGGTCCTTCGGCTCGCCGCCGCCGGTCGCGTAGGCGGTGATGCGCGCCATCGGCTCGAGCCCGTGCGACTGCGCGTACGCGAGCGAGGTCACGACCAGCGCGCTCGCGCCGTCGTTGAGGCCCGGCGCGTTGCCCGCCGTGACGCTCCCGTCTTTCTGGAAGGCGGGTCGGAGCTTCGCGAGCGCCTCGAGCGTCGTGTCGGCCCGCGGCGCCTCGTCCGCCTTGATCACCGTCGTGCCCTTGCGGTCCGCGATCTCGACCGGGACGATCTCGGCCTCGAACGCGCACGCCTGCTGCGCGGCGACGGCCTTCTGGTGGCTCTCCAGGGCGAAGCGATCCTGCTGCTCGCGCGTGATCCCCGCCTGCTGCGCCGTGTACTCGGCGTAGGAACCCATGTGGCAGTCGCCGAAGGAGCACCACAGGCCGTCCCTGATGACGCCGTCCACCAGCTCTTGGTTCCCGAACTTCACACCCCCCCGGATCCCATAGAGGTAATAGGGCGCGTTCGACATCGACTCCATCCCACCCGCCACCAGGCACTCGGCGTCGCCCGCCTTGATGGCCTGCGCGGCGAGCATCACTGCCTTGAGCCCGGAGCCGCAGACCTTGTTGACGGTGAGCGACGGGATCTCCCCCGGGAGGCCGGCGTGGATCGCCGCCTGGCGCGCGGGAGCCTGGCCCACGCCCCCCTGGACGACGTTCCCCATGATGACTTCCTGCACCTCGCCGTCGGCGACGCCGGCGCGCTTCACCGCCTCACGGATGGCGATGGCGCCGAGCTTCGGCGCGGGGAGGGAGGCGAGGCCGCCTTGGAAGCGGCCGACGGGCGTGCGCGTGGCGCTCACGATGACGGGCGTCGTGCGCGGATCGGAAGTAGCCATGTTAGGGGACTCTCGCTCTGGTGCGGATCTGGTCTGTCAACAGGTTCAGGAACTCGTGCTGCGCCATGACGTCCTGCTTCTTCCCGGCACCGCGGGCGCGGACCGCCACCGTGCCGGCCTCGGCCTCCCGCGCGCCGATCACCGCGAGGTACGGGACTTTCATGATCTCCCCGTCGCGGACCTTGTAGTTCAGCGTCTCGCTGCGCCCGTCGAGGTGCGAGCGGACGCCCGCGGCCCGCAGGCTCTCGTGGAACCGCCGGGCCGCGTCGAGCTGCGCGTCGCTGATCGGCAGCACCCGCACCTGCTCCGGCGCGAGCCACAGCGGAAACGCGCCGGCGAAGTGCTCGATCAGAAACCCGATGAAGCGCTCCAGCGTGCCGTAGATGGCGCGGTGGATCATCACCGGACGGTGCGGCTTGTTGTCCGCGCCGGTGTACTCCAGCCCGAAGCGTTCGGGGAGCCCGTAGTCGAGCTGGATGGTCGTGCCTTGCCACTCGCGGCCGATCGCGTCATTGAACTTGACGTCGATCTTGGGGCCGTAGAAGGCACCGCCGCCCACGTCGAGCCGGTAGGTGAGGCCGCGCCGCTCCAGCGCCGCCTTGAGCGCGGCCTCGGCCTCGTCCCAGACGTCGTCGCTTCCGAGCTTCTTCTCGGGCCGGGTGGCCAGGTCCAAGCGATACTCGACGCCGAAGGTGCGCCGCAGCACCAGGTCCGTCAGGTCGAGCAGGTCGAAGATTTCCTGCTCGATCTGGTCGGGCCGGAGGAAGAGGTGCGCGTCGTCCATGGAGAGCCCGCGAACCCGCAGCATCCCGTGCAGCGTGCCCGAGCGCTCGTTGCGGTACACGTTGGCGATTTCGGCCAAGCGCAGCGGGAGGTCCCGGTAGCTCCGCTGCTGCGAGGCGTAGATGAGGATGTGCATCGGGCAGTTCATCGGCTTCACCCGATACCGCACGTTCTCGCTCTCCCCCGCGCCGCCCGCGATCGCCGGGAACTGGTTCTCGGCGTAATACGGCAGGTGCCCGGAGCGGAAGAATAGCTCCTCACGGGTGATGTGCGGCGTGTAGACCAGTTCGTAGCCGCGCTCGAGGATCAGGTCCTCGATGAAGCGGGACAGCTGGAACTTCAGCATCGCGCCCTTGGGGTGCCAGAAGATCAGCCCGGGCCCCGCGTCCTCCTGAATGGAGAAGAGGTCGAGCGCCTTGCCGATCACGCGGTGGTCGCGCTTCCGCGCTTCCTCGAGCCGGTGCAGGTATTGGTCGAGATCCTGCTTGACGAACCACGCGGTGCCGTAGATGCGCTGGAGCATCTGGCGCCGCTCGTCGCCGCGCCAGTACGCCCCGGCCGCGTGCAGGAGCTTAAAGTGCCGGAGGCGACCCGTGCTGGGCACGTGCGGGCCCCGGCAGAGGTCGGTGAAGGGACCGTCGGTGTAGATCGAGATGACCTCGTCGTTCCCGATCTCGGCCAGCCGCTCGAGCTTGAGTGGGTCGCCGGCGAAGCGCTGCTCCGCCTCCTCGCGCGCGACCTCCTCGCGGACGAAGGGGTAGTCGGCCTTCACCACCTCGCGCATCTCGGCCTCGATCCTCTCAAGGTCCTCCGGCGCGAAGGGGCGCGGCACCGCGAAGTCGTAGTAGAAGCCGTCCTCGATGGGCGGGCCGAAGCCGATGCCTGCGTCCGGGAAGAGACGCCGCACCGCCGTCGCGAGCACGTGCGCCGCGGAATGGCGGAGCACGAACAGCGCGTCAGGGTCCTTCTCCGTGAGGAGCTGGAACGGGCCGGAGGTCGTGAGGGGCCGATCCATCTCGACGATGGCGCCGTTCACCCGCGCGGCGATCGCCGCGCTCGCGAGGCGCGGGCCGATCGCTGCGGCCACGCCACTTGGCGTGGTGCCCCTGGGCACACGCCGCTCGGCGCCGTCGGGAAGCGTCAGGACCAGCTCGTCAGCCATGCAACCCCAAGTCAAGACGTGCAGGCGTGCAGACGTGCAGCCGTGCCGCTGGCAAGATGCCCACCTTCCAACCTAGAGATTCAGCAAAGGCCGGACCTGGCGTCCGTATAGGAAGAACAGCACCAGCAGCGCCAGGATGACGGCGAACACGACCCCCCAGATCACCGCCTGGCGGGTCGTCAGACGGTCCGACGGGACCCGTCCCTCCGTCACCGGACGGCCACCTCGCCGGGGCGGCGCAACTTGCGATGGGGAGCCTGTTTCGCCACTGTTACACAATGTAGTCGGGGCCCATCGCCCTTGCCACCGGAGAGGTCGTGCAACGCGTCAGGTCCGAGCCCGCCATCCAGGCAGCCGACATCCTGGCGATGATCGGCGGCGGCGTGCTCGGCCTGGCGCTAGGGTTCGTCGCCGGCGGGAGCGTCGGCCGCGTGAACTCGCGGCGCATCGCCCTGGCAGTCGAGCGGTGGCGCTCACACCGGACCCCGCACGCCACGCGGGTGTGGACGGAGGAGGACGCCGAGCGCCTTGAGGCCCGCGTGCTCGACGCGCTCTCCCGCGACGTGATCCTGGCGCGGCGCCCGATTCGTGTCCGCGTTCTGGGGATGGCGTTGGTCGAGCTGTCCGGCCGCGTTTCGCATGTCTCCGAGGTGGCGCTGGCCGGCGACATCGTGCAGGAGGTCGATGGCGTGGACACCGTGCTGAACCACTTGCTCGTCACGGGCGTGGACGAAACCGTCGTGGCGGTACCCGGGCCGAGCACCCCACGCGCGGCGCGCGGCTAGCACGCTGGAGAGTGCGAAGCTGACCGGCCCGCGAAGAGCGGGCTTTTTGTTGAGAAGGCGTGATTGGTGATAGGTGATAGGTGATAGGTGATAGGGGATAGGGGAGCGGACGAAGCGATGAGCAGCGAGACTGGCACCAGGATGGGGCCGAGTGCTAAGGCGGGCGCCGCGGCGCTGGCGCCGCAGTACGACGCCTCGGCGATCGAGCCGCCGCTCTACGCCGAGTGGGTGGCGCGCGGGCTCTTCACGCCCGAACCCGCGAGCCCGGCGAAGCCGTACGTCATCGTCATTCCCCCACCCAACGTGACCGCGGTGCTCCACATGGGGCACGGGCTCAACAACACCGTGCAGGATGTGCTGGTCCGCTTCGAGCGGATGCGCGGCCGCAACGCGCTCTGGCTCCCGGGGACGGACCACGCCGGCATCGCGACGCAGAACGTCGTCGAGAAGATGCTCGCGTCGGAGGGCAAGACGCGCTTCGACCTCGGGCGCGAGGCGTTTCTCGAGCGCACCAAGGCGTATGTCGACCAGACCGGCAGCACGATCCTCGAGCAGCTAAAGGCCATCGGGTGCTCGTGCGACTGGACCCGCACGCGCTACACCTTCTCGCCCGACATGTCCCACGCGGTGCGGGAGGTGTTCGTGCGGCTCTGGGAGGAGGGGCTGATCTACCGCGGCCACCGAGTGATCCACTGGTGCCCGCGCTGCCACACCGCCCTCTCGGACGAGGAGGCGGAGCACGACGACGTGGACGGCACGCTCTACCACATCCTCTACCCGCTCGCCGACGGCAGCGGCCACGTCACCGTCGCTACGACCCGGCCGGAGACGATGCTGGGCGACGTGGCGGTCGCCGTGAGCCCTGAGGACGACTCCAAGCGCACCCTGGTGGGCCGCGAGGTCGTGCTGCCGATAGCTGAGATACGCATTCCGATCATCGCGGACGAGCACGTGGACGCGAGCTTCGGCAGCGGGTTCGTGAAGATTACCCCCGCGCACGACGCCGACGACTTCGAGGTCGGGAAGCGCCACGGCCTCGCCGCGCCGCTCGTGATGACCGAGGACGCCCGGATGGCAGACCTCGCGCTCGGGGGGACACCGGGCGGGCGCGTGCCCGAGCCGGTCTTCGGCCTCGACCGCTTCGAGGCGCGCCAGAAAGTCCTGGAGCTGCTCAGGGCGCGCGGGCTTCTCGAGAAGGTTGAGCCGCACCGACATGCGGTGCGGCACTGCTACCGGTGCGACAGCGCGGTCGAGCCGCGTCTCAGCGACCAGTGGTTCGTGCGGATGCAGCCGCTCGCCGAGCCGGCGCTCGAGGCGTATCGGAAGGGCGAGGTGCGCTTCATCCCGCAGCGCCGCGGCGACGAGTTCGAGCGCTGGCTCCTCGGCATCCGCGACTGGAACATCTCGCGCCAGCTCTGGTGGGGCCACCGCATTCCCGTCTGGTACTGCGACGCGTGCGGGACATCGAAAGCCTACCGCGTGGACCCGCCGGCGTGCGGGCAGTGCGGCGGCCCGCTGCGCCAGGACGAGGACGTGCTCGACACCTGGTTCAGCTCGTGGCTGTGGCCGTTCGCGACCCTGGGCTGGCCGGAAGCGACGGAGGACCTGAAGCGCTTCTACCCGACCGACGTGCTGGTCACCGCGCCAGAAATCCTCTTCTTCTGGGTCGCGCGCATGATCTTCGCGGGCATCCACTTCATGGGCCGGGTGCCCTTCCACACCGTGTACCTCCACGGCACCGTCCGGGACACGCAGCATCGCAAGATGTCCAAGTCCCTGGGCAACGGCATCGATCCGCTCGACGTGGTGCGACTCTACGGCGCGGACGCTCTCCGCTTCACGGTGACCCACGGCCTCGCTGTCGGAACCGACATCCTCCTCGACCCTAACGACCTCGAGGCGTCGTTCGCGTCGGGGCGGAACTTCGCGAACAAGCTTTGGAACGTGGGAAGGCTGGTGCTGGGCCACGTGGAGGGCAAAGAAGTTGAAGAGTTGAAAGTTGAAGAGTTGAAGAGCGACCTCGGACTGGCCGATCGGTGGATCCTGTCGCGGCTGGCCCAGGCGGCGCGCGAGACCACCGAGCACATGGAGGCGTTCCGGCTCAACGACGCGGTCGGCGCGCCGTACCACTTCCTCTGGGACGATTATGCGGACTGGTACCTCGAGGAGATCAAGCCACGGCTGCGGGGCGACGAGCCGGGGGGCGACGTGGCGCGGGCGGTGGCGGTGCACTGCTTCGACGCGACGCTTCGGCTCCTCCACCCGGTGCTGCCGTA
>JACORV010000044.1 GCA_016179225.1 Gemmatimonadota bacterium
CGCGGGTCGCGCCCAGGCGCCAGACGTGCGGACCGCGCCGCGACGCGAGCGTCGCCGCGGCGGAGAATAGCGAGGTGGCGGTCGCCGCGCCCACGCGCAAACGCAGCTCGCTCGCCTCATCGGCCGCGCGCAGCGTGCCGCCGACGCCGAAGGCCAGACCCTCCACCCGGTTCACATGCACGAAGTCCGAGATGGAGGTGCCGGCGAGCTGGGCTCGGCGAACCCCGCCGAGCGCGTGGCCCATGGCGATCGCCGTCGCCTCCGCGCGGACGGCTGCGAAGTCCTGGAGTCGCGCCGGCCGGGCAATCTCCCGGATCTCCTCGCCGATCGAGTCGCGCCACGGGAAGGCGTCGCGCGCCTGGGGCGGCGCCGCCACGATCTCCGGCCCGGCGCGGAAGAGCGAGTCGGGCAGCCCCTGGTTGAAGCGGTAGGTGTCGATCTCCCAGCGGCCGCGGATGATCCCGCGCGCGGGGAAATCGAGCCAGGTGGCGCGCCGCCGGATCTCGATCTCCTGCCGCAGGGGGAGCCAGAACCGCCCGGCCCACAGGCTGTTCTCGATGGCCACCGCGATGTCCTCGAGCTGCGGGTCGAGGTACGACGACCGCGTGAAGTTGAACGTCATCTTCACCAGGTCGCCGAGCGCAACGTCGAGATAGATGGACCCGACGATCCGCGGCGTGCGGAAGTCGCGCGGGCGCACCCGCAGCTCATACACGCGAATCTCGCGGTCGGGGAGCTGGATGGAGAGCGAGTCGACGAGCGCGTACTCGTAAAGCTCGGGTCCGTTCGCGGCGAGCGGGTGCGGCACGTCACGCACCTCGTCTCCCTCGCCCAGCCGGATCCGGTCGGCGAAGTTGTTGAGCACGATGCCAAGGTGGTCGCGGTGATAGTTGATGTCGGTCGGCAGATCGCGGCGATCGCGCCAGCCGATGATACGCTGCTTGCTGTGGCTCGGCGCCCGCCAGTAGACTTCCAGCTCCAGCTGGTCGGCCTTGATGAGCCTCGGCGGCTCCGCGAGTCCCTCCCCGATCTGACCGAGGAAAAAGACGAAGCCGTGCGCGCGGGAGCTGAAATCGGAAAGGCCCGTGTCAGCGAGCGCGGCGGTGCGGCGCGCGATAGCGTGATCGACCAGCGCACGCGCGGCCGGGCTGTCCCAGCTCTGGGCCGCAAGCTTCTGGTGGGCGGCGAGCAGCGACAGGACCACGAGGAGAGACCGTACGGCATGGCGCTTCATGCCTCAATATCGCCGTCCGGCGAGACGGCGATCAAGCAGCGGTGAGCGCCGGGCGCGCAAATTGGATGGCGCGTGCAGCGGCGGGCGGCATCGTGCCGGTCGTGCACGAGTGCGTCCTCGACGCCGACCAGCCGATCGCGGTGCTGTCCAAGATGGCGCGGGGACCGTTCGCGTTCCTGCTCGAATCCGCCGTGGGCGGCGAGCGCTGGGCGCGCTACACCTTCCTCGGCACCGAGCCCCGCGAGGCGTGGCGCTATCGCGACGACCGGGTCGAGCGCTGGACGCCCGAAGGCGGCTGGAACGCCGCCGGCTCCACGCGCGATCCGATCGGCCACCTGGGCGAGCGGATGCGCGGGCTGCCGGCCGCGCCCGAGGAGGGCCTGCCCCGGTTCTTCGGCGGCGCGATCGGTTTCTTCGGCTACGACGTGGTGCGCACCCTCGAGCGCCTGCCGGGTGGCGCCGCCGCCGGGGACGACGGCCTGCCCGACGCGCTCTTCATCGTCGCCGACACCGTGCTGATCCTCGACAACCTCTACGGCCGCGCGAAGATCGTGGTCAGCGTTGAGGTGCCCCCGGGGACGGCGGCCGGGGAGCGCGAGGCGGCGTATGGCCGCGCCGAGGCCCGCATCGCCGAGTGGATGGACCGGCTCGGCGCTCGCCACGACCTCGGCGTGCTCGCCATCGAGGACGGGGTGCCGCCGGCCGAAGGCGCCAGCCCCTACCCCGCCGAGCGGTTCCTGCGCGATGTGGAGCGGGTGAAAACCCACATCGCGGCCGGCGACATCTTCCAGGGCGTGCTCTCGCGCCGGGTGGAGGTGGCGGGCGCCGTCGATCCGCTGGTCCTTTACCGGTACCTGCGCGCGCTCAACCCCGCGCCTTACCTCTATTATCTGAAGCTGGACGACCTCGCCCTGGTCGGCAGCTCGCCCGAGGTCCTGGTGCGCGTGGAGGAGCACGACGTCACGCTGCGACCCATCGCCGGCACGCGCCCGCGTGGTGCCACGATCGCCGACGACGAGGTGCTGGCCGCCGAGCTCGCCGCGGACGCCAAGGAGCGGGCCGAGCACCTCATGCTGGTGGACCTCGGCCGCAACGACGTGGGCCGGGTGGCCGAGTTCGGCTCAGTGAGGATCCATGAGCTGATGGCGATCGAGCGTTACGCCCACGTCCAGCACCTGGTCTCTGAGGTGCGCGGCGTGTTGCCGGCGGGTCGGGACGCGGTGGACGTTCTCAAGGCGTGCTTTCCCGCCGGGACGGTGACTGGGGCGCCGAAGGTGCGCGCGATGGAAATCATAGACCGGCTGGAGCCCACGCGCCGCGGCCCCTACGCCGGGGCCGTGGGGTACCTGGGCTGGGGGGCGCGCAACCTCGACACCGCCATCGCGATCCGGGCTTGCGTGGTCCAGAAGGACCGGGTGCTCGTGCAGGCGGGGGCCGGGATCGTGGCGGACTCGGTGCCCGAGCGCGAGCTGGCGGAAACGGAAGCCAAGGCGCGGGCCGCCCTGCGTGCCGTCGCGCTGGCCCGCCGGGGGTCTGCCCCGAGCCGCTAGCGCCCCATGCCCGCACTGGGCATATTATTTTGTTCTGGGAGTTCCGAACGCATGGCAGACGCCTTCAAGCTCGTCAGCACCTCGGGCGATCAAACCGTTGACGTGAAGCCCGGCGTCACCCTGGTCGTGGGCAGGGCCGTCAACAGCGACGTGCCCATCTATGACCCCACGATCTCGCGCCAGCACGCCCAGATCACCGCCTCCGACGGCGGCGTCCAGATCAAGGACCTGGGTTCCTCCAACGGCACGTTCCTGAACGGCAGCCGCATCACCGAGGCCGTCGCCACGCCGAACGACGTGGTGATGTTCGGCAAGGTCTCCTTCTACGTCCGCGAGGTCGCGAAGCCGGCGGCCGCGCAGCCGCCCAAGCCCGCCGGGGGCACGGGCGGCTTCCAGCCGAAGGCCGCCGGCGCCACGATCGTGCGCCAGCTGCCCATCAGCGGCGAGGGCAACCTCGGCCTGGCCGGCGTCAAGCGGATCTCGATGGAGACGCCCTCCGAGGGCATCGCGACGATCGAGGCCGCCAAGAGCGCGAAGAAGCTCGAGCTCCTGCTCGAGATCTCGAAGGCGCTCTCGCGCCAGCAGGACGTCGACAAGCTGCTCGAGACCGTCGTCGACTTCACCTTCCAGGTGATGCCGGTGGAGCGCGTCTCGATCCTGCTCAAGGAGCCCGGCGCCGAAGAGCTGATCCCGCGGGTCTCCAAGAGCCGCCTCGGCGAGGGCTACGCCTCCGCCCGCCACGTCCCGAAGACCATCGTTGCGCAGGCGGTGAGCGAGCGCGTCGCCATCCTCACCGACAACGCGGCCGAGGACGAGCGCTTCAAGGGGAAGTCCATCCTCATGCAGAGCGTCCGCTCGGCGATGGGCGCGCCGCTGATGTCGTCCGGGGGCGATGTGCTCGGCCTCATCTACGTGGACAACCTCACGGCCACCCACGCCTTCAACAGCGAAGACCTCGACTTCCTCATCGCCTTCTCCGGCGTGGCGTCGGTCGCCATCGAGAACGGCCAGCTCTCGGACCGGATCCGGCGCGAGGCGCTGGTCCTCTCCAACTTCCAGCGCTACTTCTCGCCCGACGTCGCGAAGACCATTGCCGAGCACAGCGAGCAAGTGAAGCTCGATTCGGGAACGAAGAAGGAAGTCGTCATTATGTTCTCGGATATCCGCGGCTTCACGTCGATGTCCGAGAAGATGGACCCCGACGATGTCGCCCTCATGCTGCGCGAGTACTTCACCGAGATGGTGGATATCATCTTCCGGCACGGCGGCACGCTGGACAAGTTCATCGGCGACGCGATCATGGCGCTGTGGGGCGCGCCCTTCGGCAGCGACGACGACGCCGACAAGGCGATGCGCGCCGCCATCGACATGCAGCGGAAGCTCATCGAGCTGAACCAGCACTGGGCGCAGACAAGCAAGCCGGCCGTGCAGATCGGCATCGGCATCAATTTCGGCCAGGTGTTCGCCGGCAACATCGGCAGCGAGCAGCGGCTCGAGTACACCGTGCTCGGCGACGCGGTCAACACCGCCTCACGCCTGTGCTCCAACGCGGGCAAGGGCGAGGTCATGATCTCCGAGCCGTTCTTCCAGCGGCTCAAGTTCCCGCCCGAGGTCGAGGCGCGCGAACCGATCAAGGTGAAGAACAAGGCTCAGCCGGTGCCCATCTACCTCGCCAAGTACTGATTGGGCGCTTTCCCGGCGCTTCCACCCGATTACGACTCGTGGACCTTCGACGGTGGCTTCGCGGCCGCCCGCCGCGACGTCGCGGCCGCCGTCCGTGAAGCGCTGGCCGCCGCCTCCTCCCTCTACGCGTGGGCGCGGGCGCGCCCCGATCGCGAGATCTTCGTCGGCCGCGGGGAGACGTACTCCGTTCGCCTCGGCGGGGTGGAAGCCGTGGTCCGGCACGCTCACCGTGGCGGCGTGCCCGCGCTCTTCTCCGCGGACTGGTTCACCGGAACGCCGCGATTCTTCCGCGAGCTGCATTTCTCGCGGCACCTGGAGGCCGCGGGCGTGCGCACCCCCGACGTGCTCGCAGGCGTGGCCTACCGCGCCGGCCTCGGGCACCGCGCCGACGTCGCCACACAGCGCGTGGACGGCCGCGACCTCGCCGCGATCTTCTTCGGCGACCAGCCTCCCGAAGGGGAGCCGCGCGAGGCACTCTGGCGTGCGGCGGGGACGCTCGTCTCGCGGCTTCACCACGCGAATCTCGTCCATCCCGACCTGCAGCTCCGAAACGTCCTGATCGCACCGGAGCCGCATACGGCCCTACCGCCCTACCGTCCCACCGCCTGGCTGCTCGACGTGGACACCTGCCGCCCCTGCGACCCGCGGGACGATGCGGCGCGCCGCAGGAACCTGGCGCGGTTCTATCGCTCGTGGGACAAGTGGAACCAACGGCACGGCTCCCGGCTCACGGCGCACGACCGTGCGACGCTCGAGGCAGCCTACCAAGAGGGGTCCGGGTCGTGAGCGACCTCCCGGTCTGGAACGGCGGACGCCTCGGCATCGTCATGATGAGCGCCCTCGGCGACGCCGTGCACGTCCTGCCCCTGCTCGACGCGATCAAGCGTCACGCTCCGTCCACGCACCTCACGTGGGTGCTCCAGCCGGGACCGGCGGAAATGGTGCGAGGCCACCCGCACGTGGACGACACCGTGATCTTCCGGCGCCACCATGGCCTCCGAGCGTACACCGAGGTGCGGCGTCAGCTGCGCGACCGGCCGTTCGATCTCGTGCTCAACCTCCAGGTCTACTTCAAGGCCGGGCTGGTCACCTGGCTCACGCGCGCCCCCGTCAAGCTCGGCTTCGATCTTGGGCGCGCGCGCGACGGCAACTGGCTCTTCACGACCCATCGGATCCCGCCGCACCCGCAGCAGCACGTGCAGGACCAGTACTTGGAGTTCCTCGACGCGATCGGCGTGCCGCACGGCGATCCCCGCTGGAACCTCGGGCCCGCGCCGGAGGAGCGCGCGGCCGCGCGGAAGCTGGTGGGCGACGTCAAGGGGCCGCTGGTGGGATTCGTGGTGGCGACCAGCAAGCCCGACAAGAACTGGCCACCCGAGCGCTTCGCCGACGTCGCGACGCGGCTCGGTGACGAGGTCGGCGCGCGCTGCGTCCTGCTGGGTGGGACGACGCCGCTCGAGACCGCGGCCGCCGCCGCCATTCGCGCGCATACAACCGCCGAGCCGATCGACGCCCTGGGGAGCGGCCTCCGCACCCTGCTCGGCCTGCTGGACTCGTGCGACCTCGTTATCACGCCCGACACGGGGCCCTACCACATGTGCGTGGCGATGAACGTGCCGGCGGTGGGGCTCTACGGCTACACGAACCCGAGGCGCGTCGGGCCGTATCGGCGCTTCACCGATCTGGTGATCGACGCGTATGGGGACCCGGGCGAGAATTACCCGATCTCGATGGCCTACCGGCGCCACCGGATGCCGCGCATCACGGTCGAGCAGGTGATGGAGAAGGCGCGGCTGGCGCTGGCCCGCCATGCGGCGGCGCCGCCGTGGCGGCGGGCTAGAACACCCGCGTGAGCGCCCCGAACCGGTAGCGCACCCCGACCTCACCGAGCAGCGCCACGAGCCGGCCGAGCCCCAACCCCATCACCGTGAAGAAGTCGCCCTCGATGCGCTCGACGATCAGCGCACCGTAGCCCTGGATCCCGTAGCTGCCCGCCTTGTCGAGCGGATCCCCCGTCGCCACATACTCCGCGATCAGGCGATCGTCGAGCGGGCGGAACCACACCCGCGTGGTCTCGACCCCCGAGGCGACCCGCCCCTCGAACGTGACCGCGATCGCCGTGTGCACCAGGTGCTCCCGCCCGCTGAGGCGGCCCAGCATGGCCGCCGCTTCTGCCGCGTCCCGCGGCTTGCCGAGGATCGCGCCGTCGAGCACGACAATGGTGTCGGCGCCTATCACCGCAGCCCCGTTGCGCCGCACCGCGGCGGCCTTCTCCAGCGCCAGCCGCTGCGCGTACCCCGTCGGCGCCTCCCCCACCCGCAGGGTCTCGTCCACCTGGGCCGGAACGACCTCGGGCGTGAGCCCCAGCAGCCCCAGCAG
>JACORV010000043.1 GCA_016179225.1 Gemmatimonadota bacterium
CCGTAGTTGAAGCCCCAGCCTCGGCCGGTGCGGTCCCAGCTGGCCTCGAACAAGGAGCCGGCGCGGCCGGCGGCGCCGGCCCGCGTCCACGACCGGACCGCTTGGAGCTCCACGAAGTAAAGTCGCGAGTGGACGAGACGAACGTCCGCTCCCGCGAGGCGCGAGTAGTCGTCGCCGTCCTCGTGCGCGGTGCCGACCAGCCCCAGCGTGGAGTTCCGCCCGAGATCGCGGCGCAGCCGCGTGACGGCGAAGAAAGGATGGCTGCCGGTCGCCGACTGGGAAGTGTCGTCGGCGGCCAGGAGCACGGCCACGTTCGTCGCGCCCACCTTGCCCGCGAGCTTGACGCCGGCGTCCGGGCTCACGATCCGCCGCGTGTAGATCAGCGTGTTGGGCGTGGCGAAGAGCTCGAGGCCCTCGAGGAAGAACGGCCGCTTCTCCGGGAAGAACAGGGCGAACCGCTCGTTGAGGGTCACCTGCCCGACGTCCGCCTCGACCTGTGAAAAGTCGGGGTTCCACGTCCCGTCGAGGCTCAAGTTCTGCGTGAGGCCCCAACGCACGTTGAGGCCGAGCTGGTTGGTGTCGGCGTAGGAGTAGCCGGAGCTATCCGGCGCGCCGTTCACCCGGCTGGTCGCGAACGGCGTGAGCTCGAGGACCAGGCCCCGCCTGAGATCGTGCAGCCCCTCGAGCGTCCCGGACTGGCCGAGGAAGCTTGCGCTCGCGCGCACCACCGGCGCCCACGAGTCCTGGTAGCCCGAGTGCTGCACGCGCCGCAGGACGTTGATGCCCCACGTCTGCGCGTCGCCGCCCTGGTAGCGCAGGCTCTTGAACGGGATCCGGACCTCGACCTCGTAGCCTACCGGCACCAGCCGGCCCCGCGACTCGAAGACGAAGTCGGGGTTCAAGTCCACGTTCCCTTCGAGGATGTTGATGTTGCCGCCGAACCCGCCGCCGCCCTGGAACTCGCCCCCGGCCCGGTTGAACTCATCGCTCCGGATGCCGTCCTGCTGCACGCCGAACGGGTTCACCCCGAAGAGGAAGGCGCGCCGCCGGTCGTGGTAGGTGTCGAGCAGGATCTGGACGTAGTCGTCGGCGCCGATGTTGTCGCGGTCGGCGTGCGTGGCGCGCACCACGTCGCCGTGCGCCTCGCGCGCGCGAATGCCGAAGTAGATCGCCGTAGCGCCGTACCAGACGAGCACTTCCGTCGGCTCCTCGGCGGCCCGCGAGTCGACGGGCTGGTACTGGGAGAAGCCGACGAGGCGCGCGGCGTGGGACCAGACGGCCTCGTCGAGGACGCCGTCCACGGTGATGGCGCTGTCGTAACGGGGAAGGCGGACGGCGAGGGCGCGAGCGCCGCCGTCATAGGCGAGGCTGGAGTCCTGGGCCAGGGCGACCAGCAGGGCGAGGGGGGGAAGCATGGGCGCGACAATCTAACAGGAGGCAGGAATGCAGTCAGCAGGAAGAGTTGCAGGGTTGCAGAGTTGCAGCGGTGGGCAGAAGCAAGTGAGCAGGGGTGCCGTGCCTTACCGCCGCCACGCCCCTGCTCACTGATACCTGTCAACCGCTGCAACTCTGCAACCCTGCAACTCTTACTGGATACTGCTTACTCGTACCTTAGAGACACAATCGGGTCGAGTCCCGCCGCCCTTCGTGCCGGCCATATCCCGAAGAACAGCCCCACCACGAAACTGAACAGGAACGCCAGCGCCACCGCGAACGGCGAGATCAGCGTGTTCCAGTTCGCCCACTTGGCCAGCGCCTGCGCGGCGCCGGCGCCGACCAGGACGCCGATGGCGCCGCCCACCAGGCAGAGCACCAGGGCCTCGGTGAGGAACTGGAGCAGGATCGCGCTCCGAGTCGCGCCGAGCGCCTTGCGGATGCCGATCTCCCGCGTCCTCTCGGTCACCGACACCAGCATGATGTTCATGATCCCGATCCCGCCCACCACCAGCGAGACGATGGCGATCCAGGCGAGCAGGAACGAGAACGTCTCCGTCGTTTCGGCGAACGTCTGCTGGAGCTCCGTCTGGTCGCGGATGAGGAAGTCGCCGGCCGCCCCCGGGCGGATCTTGTGAGTGCGCCGGAGCACCCGCTCGACCTCGATCATCGCGACGTTCATGTTGAGCGCGTCGTCCACCTTGACGCCGATGCTGCGCACGCGGTCGGTGCCGTGGGTGCGGAAGCGCGCCGTCTGGAGCGGGATGAAGATCTGCTCGTCCGGGTTCATGAACGAGCTCTGCGCGCCCTTCGGGGAGAGGACGCCGATGATCTCGAACGGGATGCCGCGGATCTGAATCTGCTGGCCGATCAGCGCGACGGGGTTGGACTCGAACATGTCGGGCACCGCGGCGCCTAGGAGCGCGTGGCGCCGGCGGGATTCGTCGTCGCCCGATGTGAACGCCCGGCCGGCGGTAATGGTGTAGCTCCGGTTCGGGAAGTACTCGGGCACGGTCCCCGTGATGGAGATGTTCGCGTTCCGGTTGCCTTTCTTGACCTGGAGCTGGCGCGACATCTCCGGCATCACTGCGACAACGTGCCGGGCGGCACGCTGGATCTCGTTGGCGTCGTCCACCGTCAGGCTCACGCGCTGGTCGCTCGCCACCCCGCGCATGAACGATTGTCCCGGCGTCACGGTGAGGATGTTGGTGCCCAGGGCCGCGAGGCTGGCCTGCACGGCGCGCTTCGCGCCGGTGCCGAGCGCGATCATGGTGATCACGGCACCCACGCCGATGATGATGCCGAGCATCGTGAGGAACGACCGGAGCTTGTTCACCCGGATCGCCTCGAGCGCGACCTTCCAGATCTCGATGAGGAGCATCAGGGCCTCCCGCCGCGCGGCGGAGCGGTGGTTCCACCGGGCGCGCTCCCTTCAGCGCTCTGGTTCCGCATCCCGGGCAGACCGCCGCCCCCGGTCATCCGCTGGAAGCGCTGGCGCATCTCCTGCTGCGCCTGCACCAGCGACGCCGAGGGGAGCAGCAGCACCGTGTCCTGCTCGGTGAGGCCGCTCGTCACCTCGCTGTAGTCGAGGTCGGTGAGGCCGGTGCGGACCCGCAGAGGTGTCGGCGTGCCGCCCCGCTTGACGAACACGATGTACGAGCCGCCGAACTGGAAGCTGTTTCCAGCGCCGAATCTCTGGCGCTCGCCCTGGCCCTGGCCGCCACCAGCGAAGCCCGCCCGCACCCGCGGCGTGATCGACTGCTCGGCCGGCGCCGGCGTCTGGCCGCTCCGCTGCCGGCGCAGGGCCTGCATCCGCGCCGACGCCACGGACTCCTGGGGGGTGAGCGCCTCACCCGATTCGCGCTTGCGCCGGATTTCCGTCAGCTGCTCCCGGGTCACTCCCTCGGGAAGCTGGAAGCCGCCGCTGGGCGCGCCCATGCCGCCGCCGCCGCTCCCACCCTGCCGCTGCTGTCCGGTCGTGTCCGGGTTCGCGCCGCCCTGCCGCGGCGCGGGACGCGCGCTTCTCGACACCGCCGGCGTTTGAGCCAGCGCCTGGGCGGTAAGTCCGCCCGGCGGACCGCCGAACTGCCCCTCCGCCCGGCCGCCCGCTCTCCCTCCCACGGACTGGGTGCCGCGCGCCTCGGAATCCGCGGTCGCCAGCGTGCGCTCAACCTCGCGAGGGTCGAGACCGAGCACCTGCGCGGCGGAGCCCACGTCGCGCGTGGTGCGCAGCGCCGCGTTGGGGATCGCGAGCACGTTTTGGCGCTGGCCGATGTGGATCTCCACCTCGGCGTTCATGCCCGGCCGGAGGAGGCCCTGCTCGTTGCCGATGCGGATCAGCACCGGGAACATCGTCACGTTTTGCTGCGTGACCGACTGCGGCTCGATCTTGAGGACTCTCCCCTCGAACGGCCGGCTGGGGTACGCGTCCACCGTGATCGTCGCGCGCAGGCCGGGCTGCACCTTCCCGATGTCCGTCTCGTCCACGAGCGTGCGTACCTGGACCTCGCTGAGGTCCGCCATCCGGAGCAGTACCGTGCCGCCCGACACCTCACGGGTCGCCGAGGCGATCACTTGGCCGCGCTCCACGCTCTTCTGGATGATGGTGCCCGTGATCGGCGCGCGGACGTTGGTGTCGTCGAGCTGGTCGCGCGCGTTCTGTACGGCGCGCTCGGCGCGCACCTTCTGAGCGCGTGCGTTCGCGTACGCGAGGTTCGCGCTCTCGTGCTCCTGCTCGCTCAACACCTGCGCCGCGAACATCTGGTCGGCGCGGCGCTTCTGCGCCTCGGCGTTGGCGAGGGCGGCGTTGGCCACCTCGAGGTCAGCCTCCGCCTGCGCGAGCGCGTTCTGCGGGTCGCGCGGGTCCACGCGCACCAGGAGGTCGCCCTGCCGGACGATGTCACCCGTCTCGGCGCGCAGCTCCATGATCTCGCCCGAGGCCTTCGACTTCACGTCCACGACCAGGATCGGCTCGATCGTGCCCGCGGCCTCGGCCGAGACCACGATGTCGCGGCGCACCACCGGCACCGCCTCGTAGAGCGGCGGCGGCGTCTCCTTCTGGCAGCCGGCGAGGAGTGCGGCGCCGGCGGCGCACCCGAGCAAGCGTTTCATCGGGGTGGTCCCTCGACGCGGGGCGGTGGCGGTCACAGCGCGTGCCCCACCAGCGCCTCGATCTGCGCGCGCGCGATCAGGTAGTCGTACCGGGCCCGCACCAGGTCCACCTGGGCCTGGTCCAGCGCCACCTGGGAGGACAGCACCTCGATGATCGTGGAGGAGCCGAGCCGGTAGCGCTCGCGCTGCATCCGGAGGTCCTCCTCTGCCGCGGCGACCGACACGCGCGCCACGTCGATTTTCGCCGCGGCCGCCTCCAGCGCGGCGAACACCTGGTTCAAGCTGGCGTCGAGCGCGAGCCGCGCGTCGCGCAGCCGCGCCTCGGCAGCGGTCGCGTTCGCGTCGGCGGTCACGATGTTGGTCTCGCGCGTGAACCCGTTGAATATCGGGTAGGACAGCTGTAGCCGGAGCGACCACGAGCGGGTGAACGGCGCGCCGCCCAGGAACGCCGAGTCGGCGCGCGCCCAGCTGCTGCTGCCGGTGGCCGTCAGGGTCGGCAGGTAGGCGGCGCGGCTCGCGCTCAGCGAAGCCCGCGCGCTGGCGACGCTCGCCTCGGCCTCCCGCACCGACGGGGCGTAGGCTAGCGCCTCGCGCCGGAGCGCCGCGGTGTCGAGCGCCCCGAGCCGGGCCTCCAGGGCGGTGTCGGGCACCGGGGCGACCTCCCCCTCGAGCCCGATCGCGCGGCCGAGGCTCGACTGCGCGTTCCTCAGGTCGGCCCGCGCCTGGATCAGCTGGAGCTGTGCGTTCCCGTACTCGACGCGGCCGCGCAGCGAGTCCGACCGTGTGGTCGCGCCGAGGCGGAGTTTTTCGCTAGTGAGCTTGAGCTGCTCGTCGGCGCGACGCAGGCGCGTCTCGGCCACCGCCACCAGCTCGGCGGCGGCCAGAGCGTTGAAGAACGCCTGTTTCGTTGAGAGGGCGACCGCGTACTCCTGCCTGAGCTGCGTGGCCTCGCGCAGGCCGGTTGTCGCCGACGCCGCGCGCCGGTTGGCGCCGCGGCGGAAGCCGGTGAACAGCTCGAGGCTCGCGTTCAAGCCGAGCTGGTCGTTGTACGGGATCCCGGTGCTCACCGGGCGCCCGCTCGTGGCGTCGATGCGCTCGCTCCCCGACTTGCTGGTGCTCAGGTTCGTGCTGATGGTCGGCAGGAAGGCGCCGAAGGCCTGGCGCTCCTGCGCGGAGGCGACGCGCACGTCCTGGCGCGCCTGCACCATCACCGGCTGGTTCAGCGCCGCGCGCCGCAGCGCCTCGTCTAGGGTCACGCGGCGCGGTTCCTGGGCCAGGGCGAGGCTCGCGGACGACGAGAGGGCGAGAAGAGTCAGGAGGCGCACGTCAGTCGTTCTCGCTTCTCGCGCCGGCGCTATCGCCGCGCTGGCGCTCCGCCCGCTCGCGCGCCAGGAATCGGTCGAAGGCGACCTGCTGCGGCGGCGTCATCATCGCGCGCAGCTCGCCGCGGATCCCGGCCCGGATCGAGTCCAGCTGCGGCTGCACCGGCGCGAGCGCGGCGCGGAACTCCCCGCGGTGGCGCCGCCAGATAGCGCGCACCGAGTCGCGCTGAGCGTCTGTTAGGTTGAGCTCGCGCTGGAGCATCCCGGAATAGCTGCAGCGCCGGTGGACCTGCTTCGGCTGCTCACCGACGTAATTCATGGTCGCCGCGCCTCCCGCGAACCCGGCTGTACCGATCGCCAGGAGGAGCCCGAGGGCCCAGGCCTTCGACCTGTTGAACATGGCGCGCTCCTAGTTGCCGATGGAGAAGCCGAGGGCGACATCGGGCGCCGACGAGGTAATCAGGGCGTCGGAGCCGACGGCGATCTCCCCCGGACCGGGCGTGGATGGCAGCACCCCCAGGGAGGCCGCGATCGCCACGGCGACCAGCACGGCAACCACCCACGGCCGCGCCCACCGCTCGAGCAGCCCCCAGAGCGGCACGGCGGCGGCCCCGGCCGCCGCAAGGCGCCGGCGATGGAGCGCACCGCTGGCCCGCAGCAGGACGGCCTCGGTGAACGCGCGGCCGTCGTCGTCAGGCGTCAGGTAGCGCATCAGCAGGTCCTTCATGGGTCTTCCTCCATCGCCGGGTCGTACATCCCCAGCGCCTTTCTGAGCGCGCGCCGTCCATGGAACACGTCCGAGCGCGCCGTGCCTTCGGGCACCCCGAGGATCGCGGCGATCTCGGCGTGCGGGTAGCCTTCAAGGTCGAACAGCGTCACCGCGATCCGCTGCCGCTCCGGCAGCGCCGCCATCGCCGCCGCGATCCGCTCCCGCAGCTCCGCGTTGCCGGCCGCCGTCTCGGGCGACGCCCCGCGCGCCGAGATCGTGTCGTCGAGCGCGTCCGCCCGGCGCACCGTCCGCCGCCGGATAAGATCGATGGCGGCGTTCGAGGCGATGCGCATCAGCCACGGACCAAAGGGGCGGCCGGGGTCGTACGTCTCGAGCCGGTCCAGCGCCGACAGGAACGCGTCCTGGGCGGCGTCGTCGGCGTCGTGCACGTCCCCCGTCACCGCGCGGGTCACCCGCCGCGCCGCCGCCTGGTACCGCTTCACCAGCTCCCCGAATGCCTCCCGGTCGCCGGCGGCGGCCCGCATCGCGAGCGCGGCATCTCCTTCACTGGATGTATTACGCAGAGGACAATGGGGCTGTTGAGTCTCGCAAAATGGACATCCTCAGGCCGACAGGCCGAGGCCCAACTCCCGCTCGACCGGCCGCAGCGCCTCGATCACGAACTGGATGTGCTCGTCGAGCGGCACCCCCAGCTCCTCGGCGCCCTGCCACACCTCGTCGCGGTTCACCCCGCGGGCGAAGGCCTTGTCCTTGAGCTTCTTCTTCACCGAGCCGACCTCGAGGTCCGTCAGGCTCCGGCTCGGCCGTACCAGGGCGCAGGCCACCAGGAAGCCGCACAACTCGTCCACCGCGAAGAGCGTCCTCGCGAGGAGCGTGTCGCGAGGCACCCCTGAATAGGATGCGTGACCCAGTATCGCCCGTCGCAGGGGCTCGGGATACCCGCGCTCGGCAAGGATCCGAGAGCCCTCGGCCGGATGGCCTTCGGTGGGACTGTGGTCAGGGTTCGGCCAGCGCTCGTAATCGAAGTCGTGCAGCAGGCCGACGACGCCCCACTTCTCCTCGTCCTCGCCGTGACTCCGCGCGTAGGCGCGCATGGCGGCTTCGACGGCGTACATGTGCTTGCGCAGCGCATCCGAGGGCGTGTATTCGTGCATCAGGGCGAGGGCGTCGGCGCGGGTCATGGTGGCTCGGTTGATGAGTGTTTGGTGATGAGTGACTGGTTGATGGCTGGATGCCGATAGCTGATAGGTGATGGGTGATGGGGGATCCGGTCAAGGCGGAGGATCTCTGGCGGCGGGGCTACGCGCAGCAGCAGGCGGGCGACCTCGAGGGCGCGATCAGGCTGTACCAAGCCTCCATCGCCGAACATCCGACCGCGGAAGCCCACACCTACCTGGGTTGGACCTACTCCATGCAGCGGCGGTTCGAGGAGGCGATCGGGGAGTGCAAGCGCGCGATCGCGTGCGATCCCGACTTCGGCAACCCCTATAACGACATCGGCGTGTATCTAATGGCACTGGGCCGCGACGACGAGGCGGTTCCGTGGCTGGTGCGAGCGGTGGACGCGAGACGGTACGAGCCGCGGCACTTCCCGCACCTCAACCTGGCGCGGATCCTCGAGCGCCGCGGCGACTTCCAGGGTGTGGTGCGCGAGCTGGGCCGCGCGCTCGCTTTCGCCCCTGAGGACCGAACCCTCCGGGTGCGGCTCCGGCGGATGCAGGGGTTCGTGAACTAGCCCGCGGCCGAAGCCGCGGCTCGGCCAAAAGGACTGCCGCTAAAGCGACGGCCGCACGTCACTTCAGTGACAGACGCCGAGGCGCGACTTTAGTCGCGGGTGCGGCCGCGGTTCGACCGCGCCATCAGCGTGCGATACTCGCGCTGGAACGTTCGGGCCGCGGCCCGATCGCCGGCCAGCTCGGCGGCGCGCGCCGCGCCGGCGAGGCTCCGCGCCCGCTTGGGCTGAAGCGCCAGCGCGGCCTGGTACGCGCGCATCGCGTCGACCGCGCGCCCCACCTCGAGCAGCAGGTCCCCCTGGAGCTCGCGCGCCGGCAGGATCGCGCCCGGCGTCACTGGGTGCTTCTCGGAAACGTCCTCCAGGTCGGCCGCCTGGGCGGCGACTTGTACGGCGCGGGCGGTGTCCCGCGTCGCGAGCGCCAGCCACGACTCCGCGGCGAGCCGCTGCGCGTGGACCATCCCCGCCCAGACCGGCACCTGGCGCCGGGTCAAGTCGTCGTCGATGGCGGCGAGCGCCGCGACCTCGGCCCGGGCGAGCGCGGTGTCCCCGCGTCGCGCCGCGCCGATCGCCTTGGCGAAGTGGGTGACGGCGGCCGCGGCGGGCGGGGCGCCGGCCTTGACCGGAAGCGCAGCGGCCTCGGCCCACTGCCCCCGCTCGACGGCGTAGCGCGCGGGGATCGCCGCGAGCGCGTAGTCCGAGGTGAGCGAGCTGGGCGGATAGGTGCGCTGGAAGCCGGCGGCTTCGTCCACCAGGCGCCGCGCTTGCGCGTCCCGACCCTGCTGCAGGTACCCGTACGCCATGTAGTCCATCGCGTGGAGCCGCTGGTCCCAGGCCCCATCCCAGCGCTGCTGCGCCTCGTACTGCCGCGCCGCTGCCGCCGAGCTGATGTTGGACGCGATGGCCGCGTCCCACATGCCGAGGCGGATGTAGATGTGCGACGGCATGTGGCGCGCGTGCGGGACCGAGGGCGCGATGCCTGCGTACCGGTTGGCGGCCCGCGTCCCTTCGCGGGCGAGCGCCGGCGCGTCGTACGAGTGAATGAGATAGTGCGCGAGCCCGGGGTGGTTGGGCTGTCGTTGGAAGAGCGGCTCCAGGATCGCCCCGGCCTCGCGCTGACGCACGTAGGTGGTGTCCGGCGGCGAGTTCTGCGCCACGCCGAGGAGACTCAGCGCGTAGAGCATCGCGGCCTCGCCGTCGTCCGGGTACGTCGCGTGCATCCGCCGCATCGCGTCCGAGTAGGCGACGAGCCGGTCGCGGTGCCGCGCCGTAGCGTAATCGCGGTAGAACGCGCCGATCGCCTCGACGTAGTCGCGCTCGAGGGGCGTCGGCGGGTGGAGGGCGCGCGCCCGCTCCACGGCGGCCGCGCCGGTGCGCAGCTCCTCCTGGGACGGCGGCGCCCACAGCGGATGCAGGTACGTCATCGCCACGCCCCACTGCGCCATCGCGCAGGCGGTGTCGCCAGCTGCTGCGTCGCGGAAGGCCCGGGCGGACTCCTCGTACCAGAAGGAGTGGAGGAGGGCGACGCCGCGCTCGAAGGTGCGCTGGACCGCCGCACTGCACGATGTCGGGAGGTCCACCCGGCCTAGTGTCGCCGGCGGCGGGCCGCCGGGGGCGTGCTCCATCTGGGCACGCAACGGAGCGGCGAAGACCAACACCGGAAAGGCGAGGAAGAGCGAGCGCCGGATCATTAGAGCCAACCCTGTCGGGGGAATGTCTCCAGCATGGTCGAAGAAGCCGAACCAGTCAAGACGCCGCTGCTGCGAACGATGGGCTCCAGGTCGCGGATTGCTCGCCGCGGCCGTATTTTAGCCGCCCCATGAGCGACGTCCTGGCCCGTCTGGCGCCCGCGCTCGCCGACCGCTACGCGATCGAGCGCGAGCTCGGCCACGGCGGAATGGCCACGGTGTACCTGGCGCAGGACCTGAAGCACCACCGCCGGGTGGCGATCAAGGTGCTGCGCCCAGAGCTGGCGGCGGTGCTTGGGGCCGAGCGCTTCCTGCGCGAAATCGAGATCGCGGCCCAGCTGAGCCATCCGCACATCCTCCCGCTTTACGACTCGGGCCAGGTCGAAGGGCTGCTCTTCTACGTCATGCCGCACATCGAGGGCGAGTCGCTGCGAGATCGGCTCGATCGTGAGAAGCAGCTGCCGATCGAGGAAGCGGTCCACTTCGCGCAGCAGGTGGCTTCCGCGCTCGACTATGCCCACCGGCACGCGATCATCCACCGCGACATCAAGCCCGAGAACGTGTTGATCCACGAGGGCGAGGCGCTGGTGGCCGACTTCGGCATCGCGCTCGCGGTGCGGGCCGCGGGCGGTGAGCGGCTGACCGAGACCGGCCTCTCCCTAGGCACGCCGTTCTACATGAGCCCGGAGCAGGCGACGGGGGACCGCCAGCTCGACGCCCGGAGCGACATCTACTCGCTGGGCTGCGTGCTGTACGAGATGCTCGCCGGGGAGCCGCCGTACTCGGGTCCCACGGCGCAGGCGGTCGTGGCGCGGATCCTCACCGAGCGGCCGCGCGACCTCCGGATGCTGCGCGAGACGGTGCCGCCGGCGCTCGAGCGGGTGGTCGCCAAAGCGCTCGCGAAGCTGCCGGCCGACCGCTACGCTACGGCCGCCGAGTTCGCGGACGCGCTCTCGAGGGCGGGTGTGGAGCCATGGACGGGACCGGCAATCGAGCCCGTCACCGCGCCGACCCCTGCCGGCGCGCCGGGTCCCACCCCGCGCCGCCGGCCGGCGCTCTTGCCTCTCGCACCGTGGATCGTGGCCGTGCTCGCCCTCGTCGCGGCGGCGTGGACCTGGTTGCGCCCGCAGCCGACGCCGGACGTGTTCCGCTTCGACGTCACGGTGCCCGACACCCAATCGCTCCGCACCGAGCACAACGGCACTTCGGTCGTGTTGTCGCCGGACGGGACGCGGCTGGTGTATGTCGGGCGGAGCGAGCGCGGGCGGCGGCAGCTGTATTTGCGCGCGCTCGATCAGCTGGAGCCCCAGCCACTCGTGGGCACGGACGGCGCTGAGTCACCGTTCTTTTCCCCCGACGGCGAGTGGATCGCCTTCTTCGCCGAAGGAAAGCTCAAGAAGGTGGCGCTCGCAGGAGGCCCGCCGCTCTCTATCGCCGACGCCACGAACGGCCGCGGCGGCACGTGGGGCCCGGAGGGGCGGGTCGTGTTCGCGCCCGGGTCTCTGGGACCGCTGATGAGCGTCTCGGCGGCCGGAGGGCCGGTGGACACGGTGACGGTGCTGCGCTCGGACAGCGGCGAGACGAGCCACCGCTTTCCGGACTTCCTCCCTGGGGGGAAGGCGGTCGTGTTCACGGTTCAGTACGGCGCGCGCTACCGTCTGGCCGTCGTGACGCTCGCCGACGGTACCGTTCGGCCGGTGCTCGACGAAGCCATGTGCGGCCGTTGGGCGCCAACCGGGCATCTGCTCTACGGCAGCGAGACCGGAGCGCTCCTCGCAATGCCCTTCGATGCCCGGCGACTGGCCGTCACGGGCTCGCCCGTTTCCCTTCTCGAAGGGATGCTCGTCAAGGTCCCGAGCGGCGCCGCCGAGTTCACCGTGTCGCGCTCAGGAACGCTCGTCTACCTCACGGGAGAGCTGGCCCGGCGTGCGCTCGTGCTCGTGGACCGACGGGGTACCGAACGCGTGCTCGGCGAGCTGGTCGCCCTGGCTGGACCCAGGTTCTCTCCCGATGGTCAGCGCATCGCACTCTCGAGCATCGAGCAGCGCACGTCGGACGTTCGCGTGTACGACATGGATCGCGGCACCCTGTCTCGGCTGACTTTCGACGGGAACAACCAGTACCCTGAATGGACACCCGACGGCCGACGGGTCGTGTTCACGACCTCGCGCACCGGCACGCAGGCGAATGATCTGTATTGGACGCCGGCGGACGGCAGCGGCGAGGCGACTCCGCTCATCCAGGCTCCCGGCGCACAGTGGGAGGTCGCGTGGGAGCCCGACGGCCACTCGCTCGTGTTCCGCCAATCAGGCTCCACGACGGCATCGCGGGACCTCATGGTGATGCCCCTCGACAGCCCGCGGACTCCGCGGCCGTACCTGACGTCCCCCTTCGAGGAGCGCGCCCCCGCGATGTCGCCTGACGGACGCTGGCTCGCCTACGTCTCGAACGAGTCCGGCCGCGACGAGGTGTACGTCCGCGCCTTTCCCGAGCCGGCGGGACGGTGGCAGGTCTCGGTGAGCGGCGGACTCGAGCCGCGCTGGGCGCCCACCGGGCGGGAGATCTACTACCGCAGCGGCGACTCGCTCGTGAGCGCGTCCGTCTCCACCCGGCCGACGTTCAGCGTCGGCGGGCACGAAGTGCTGTTCGTCCGGCCCTACGTCGGCGATGTCAACCACGCCCATTTCGACGTGCATCCGGACAACCGTCGCTTCGTGATGGTGAAGGGAGGGTCGGGGCGGTCGAGCCTGATCGTCGCGCTGAACTGGTTTGAGGAGCTGCGGCGGCGGGCGTCGCCGGGGAGGCGGTGAGGCGCTAGTTGAACTGCGGGGGCGGCGCGGGCTGCGCCGGCGCGGGCATCTGGCTCACGGTGACGGGGACCTGCGCCTCGAGCTTCCCGTCCACGAGGATGTCGAAGGTGTAGACGCCGGGCCGCTCGAGCGGCACGTCAAAGGCCAGGATCGCACCCGCCTCGACCTCGGTGATGCCCGCCGGCGGCTCGCCGATCTGGACCTGCCCGTCGCCGCGCAGCACCTCCCGCCCGTCGCCGTCCTTGAGCGTGATCACGATCGGATGGTCGCCGATCTCGGTCCGGCGACCCTTGAGGCGCAGCACCAGGTGCAGCCGCGGGTGGACCGCCGGGAAGCGCTGCACAAAGATGCGCTCGAAGATTCCCAGGACGGAAAGCTTCCCGGCCTGGTCGATCAGGGCGTGATCACAGACGAGCGCGAGATGGAGCTTCACGCGTCGGTGACGCGAATCGAATTGATCACGTCGCCCTGCTTGATCGTGTAGACCACGTCCATGCCGCTATCCACCTTACCGAAAACCGTATGCACGCCGTCGAGATGCTTGAGCAGGCCGTGGCACACGAAAAATTGCGAGCCGCCGGTGTCCTTGCCCGCGTGCGCCATGGAGAGCGAGCCCGCCTCGTGCCGGTGCGGGTTGCCCTTTGTCTCGCATTTGATCTGATAGCCCGGCCCGCCCGTGCCGATGCGCGGGTTGTTGGGATCCTTGGAGAGCGGGTCGCCGCCCTGCGCGACGAAGTTCTCGATCACCCGGTGGAACCGCGTGCCGTCGTAGAAGCCGCTGTTGGCGAGCTTCTCGAAGTTGGCCACCGTGCCGGGAGCCTCCCTCGGGTACAGCTCACCCTCGAAGCGTCCTTTCGCGGTATCGAAAGCAAAGCGCTTCTTCACGTACCCCTCGATGTCGAAAGTCGAAAGAGAACTACTCGGCGTTCAGCTGATGGAAGGTCACGAGCTCGAGGATCTTGAGTTTGCGGACGCCGCCCGGCAGCTGCACGTCGACCGTGTCGCCCACCTTCTTCTCGACCATTGACCGTCCCAGTGGAGACGCCACCGAGATCTGGCTCGGGTCGTCGAAGTTCATCGCGTCGGGGAGCACCACCTCGTACGCTTCCCGCTTCCCGGTGGCAGCGTCCTCAACCACGACCTTCGATCCCAGGCCGACGCCGTCCGCCGGGATCTTGCTGATGTCGATCTGCGAGAGCTTGGAGAGTCGCGACCGGAGATGGCTCAGGCGTGCCTGCACGAACCCCTGCCGCTCGAGCGCGGCGTGGTAGTCGCCGTTCTCGCGCAGGTCGCCGTTCGCGAGCGCCTTCTTCAGCGCTTCCGGAAGCGTGACGGTGAGCTCGCGATTGAGCTGCTCGACTTCGTCGGAGAGCTTCTTCTTGACCTCGGCGAGCATGGGGGAATCCTACCGCGCGCAGGCGAAAGTCTCCAGAGGCGGCGCCTAGGCCTGCGGGCTGAAGCCCGCCTTCGGCGAAGGGCGGCGCCGAAGCGCCATACCGCCACTCAGTGCCGTCGCAGGCGCTGCGTCGGTCGGAACAGGACACCGGTCTCGCCGGGCTCCCCGTCAGTGGGGAAAAATTGACTAGTCTGACTAGACCGATTACCTTGCGAGCATGGGCGATACGTATTCGCTGTACGAGGCCAAGGCGCGGTTGTCCGAGATCGTGCGCCGGGTCCGCGAGGGCCAGACCATCACGATCAGCTACCACGGCAAGCCGGTGGCCGAGGTCCGGCCGATCGCGCCGGAGTCGGCGAGCATCGAGGAGCACTTTCGCAAGCTCGAGGAGCGCGGCGTGCTTGTTCCGGCGCGTCGTCCATTCGCGCCCATCAAGCCGGTGGCGAAGCGCCCTGGGGCATTGAAGCGCTTCTTGCGTGACCGGAACCGCTTCTGAGCCAGGCCTACGTAGATAGTTCGTGCTTCGTGGCTCTCGCCCTGGCCGAGCGCGGCGCTGGCGAGGTCGAGCGGCGCATGCTCCGCTTCGAACGGCTGATCTCGTCCAACCTGCTCGAGGCCGAGGTGCGCGCGGCGCTCAGCCGCGAGCGGACACCGCCGCGCGATGACCTGCTCGAACCCGTTGCGTGGATCCTACCGGACCGGCCGCTCACCACGGAAATCGCCTTGGTCCTCAAGGCGGGTTACGTGCGAGGGGCGGACCTCTGGCATCTCGCCTGCGCGCTGTACGCCGCCAACGCCTCCCAGCTCGCGTTTCTCACTTTGGATGACCGGCAGCGGGTTGTCGCCGAGGTGCTCGGCTTCCAGACATAGCCGCTTCAGATCTTGGACCGGCCGAAGCTTTCCATGACCTCACCTAGCGCGCCCGGCGTCGTCACCGGCGTGGCGCAGGCCGTACCGGCGCAGACCAAGCACACCGGAGGTGCCGTGCCCGCAACCGGCGAGGCGGTCTTGGGAACCACGGCCTTCCGGGGCCTGAATCGGGAAAGCGCTTCGCACTTTAGAGTGGTGGTGGTAGTAGTATCAGCTACTACTATCTTGCATCCTCCATTGAGCAGCCAGTCCACCGCCCGGAAGTAGGTGCTGGCGTGGAGGCCCAGCTCGGAGGCCGTGCCCGCGAAAGATTCGAGGGCGTGCTCGGCTTCGCGGCGGAACCGCTCCTCTTCGGTGATGGTGTGGAGCTTGAGGAGCACCAGCGCGGCGACCGAGTTCGAGGACGGGGTCGGCGCGTCCTGGATCGGCTTCGAGCGCGTGGTCAGGAACCCCGCCCCCGTGGCGTCGCGCGTGTCGAAGAAGCCGCCGCCGTCCTGATCGCGGTAGAAGGCGAGCACCATGTCCATCAGCTCCCGCGCGCGGTCGAGCCAGCGCCCGTCTCCGGAGTGCTCGTACGCGGCGAGGAAAGCCGAGGTGGTCTGCACCTGGTCGTCGAGCAGCCATGGGCCGGTGGTGCGTGGTGCCTGGTCCGTCGTGCGTGGGTCGAGCCGATGGGGCATCCCCTGGCCCGGGACGAACGCCTCGTGCCACAGCCTCTCGCATGTCCTGAGAGCGAACGCGACGCAGTCGTCGCGGCCGAGCGCTGCCCCCGCGTCGAAGAAGGCCTCCGCCATCATCGCGTTCCAGCTCACGTAAATGGTGCGGTCCACGAACGGCGCGGGCCGCTTCGCGCGCGCGGCCCGCAGCTTCTCTTCGGCGATCCGAATCAGCCGCCTGACCTTCAACTCTTCAACCTTCAACTCTTCAACCAGCGCTTCGGTGCTGCGGGCCACCCAGAGGACGTTCTTGGCCGGGTCATGGTGCATCTCCCCTTCCGGGTAGATGTCCCAGCGCCGGCGCGCCACCTCCCATTCTTCATCGGCGAGCACCGCGCGGGCCTCGTCCGCGGTCCAAGTGAAGTAATCGCCGTCGTCGTGCAGGCCGACGTCGGCGTCCTGGGAGGCGGCGAAGCCGCCGCGGTCGCCGTCGCTCAGCTCCTCGAAGCTCCAGCGCACGACGCCCTCGGCCACTTCGCGATACCGCGGGTTCCCCAGCGCGGCGTACGCGTGCACGTAGACCTTCAGCAGCTCCGAGTTGTCGTAGGCCATCTTCTCGAAGTGCGGCACGATCCACCGTTCGTCCACCGAGTAGCGGTGGAAGCCGCCGCCGAGCTGGTCGTGCATCCCGCCGCGTGCCATCCCGTCGAGCGTCTTTTCCGCGATCTCGCGCAGCCAGTGCTCGCCGGTGTCCCACCACCGCGCGATCAGGAACTCCACGGCGGCCGGATGCGGAAACTTGGGCTGCGCGCCGAAGCCGCCGTACCGCCAGTCAAACAGGCGGGCCATCTTCTCGGCCGCCTGGCCGAGGAGGTCCGGAAGGAGCTCGCCGCGCGCCGTCTCGTCCAGGGCCTGGCCAAGGTGTCCGCGCAACTCCTTTGCCGTCGCCTCCACCTTGTCGCGCTGCTGGTGGTAGATCTCCCGCACTCGCTCCAGCACGGCGCGGAAACCCGGCCGTCCGTACTTGCCGTCGGGCGGGAAGTAGGTGCCGCCGTAGAAGACGTCGCCGTCGGGGGTGAGGGCGGCGGTGAGCGGCCAGCCGCCCTGGCCGGTGAGCGCCTGAACCGCGCGCTGGTACCGCGCGTCGACGTCGGGGCGCTCGTCGCGGTCCACCTTGACGCAGACGAAGTGCTCGTTGAGGTAGGCGGCCAGTTCCGGGTCCTCGTACGACTCGCCGTCCATCACGTGGCACCAGTGGCACCACACCGCGCCGATGTCGAGGAGGATCGGCTTGTCCTCGGCGCGCGCCTTCGCGAACGCCGCGTCACCCCACGGATGCCAGTGGACGGGCTGATGCGCGGCGGAGGCCAGGTACGCCGATTCCTCGGTGCCGAGGCGGTTCATGGGAGTGAGGCGCGGTGGCAGGGTTCAACCGGGGCGACGTCTATGCTCATCTCCCAAAGCTAGCGCGCGATCCCCGCGTCCGCTGCCTGATGCGAACGCGGGACCGCGTGAGAGCGTGCGGCGCCTACCTCCGAGCCACGGTCAGCTGGTAGTCGTCGTGTCGCTCGCGGAGACGGTTCCTCTCGTCCGCCACCTCGATTACGGTGGCGGTGTAGGCCCTCTCCTGCCCGACGTCGAGGACGGAGAAGGTGAGGAGTGGGCCGCCCAGGCTGTCGCCAATCACGGCGATGTGGAGCGCACTGCCGCTGCTGTCGGCGCGCTGGGCCAACATCTGGTACGCTGGATTGGCCGACGCGATCGGCCCTATGCCGGTTCCCTCGAGTCTCAGGAGCACGGCCCCGACATCGGGGTGGGGCGCCGTCAGCGAGACGAGCAGCGTTCCCGGCTCCGGGGCTGGAGGTGCGCTGAGGCGGTCTGCCGCGCACGAAGCGGTGACCAGCGTCAACGACGCTGTGGTGAGCCACCTGAAGAGTTTCATTGCCGCCCCCCCGTACCGAGGATGGTGATCGAACCTTCGGCCATGAACCGTGTGCCGTTGTTCCAGGATCCAAGAAGCACCAGCGATTCCACGTGGCCGCTCGCGCCCAGCGACTGCTGGATTGGCGACGCCGCGTTCTGGTCTCCGCTGCCGTCAGGCGCGGGCGGTACCGTTCTCAGGAGCAGCGCCCTGAGGTCGCCGACGTCGAGCCGGCCGTTGCGGTTGCCCAGCTCGTCGGCGGCCGAGAGCTCCGGGACTCGCGCGCGCTGCGCCAGCACCGCTGCCGCCACGGCGGTGACATCCGGTCGCACTTGGGAGGCGCCTGCCACGGCGAGCGCACTTTGCCCGCCGGACAACACCGCCCGCAGATCGAACCGGAGCGACAGGACGGCGTGGCCGTTGCGGTTTTCGAGGATCCATCCCAGCGGTTCCACGCCACGCAGGCGCACGCTGCCTGGGTGGATATCAGCGGCGTCCAGGCCGGGCGCGCTGAGAACGTGCACGGTGAGAACGCCCTGGCTGTGGTGCTGAACACGGTGGGGCAGGATCTCGACGGGGTGCACCGCGAAGGCCGCGCTCGCCCCCGCATTGACTGCGGTGCCGATCGGCGACGCGCCGCCGCCCGTCACCGTCGTCGTGTAGAGCGTGCCGGGCGTCGCGGTGAGCAGGATGGCCACTGTCCCGGTATCCTCGGCCTCGAGCACATCGGACCCGGCCAGAGTGTTTTGGTCGGTCGCACCGTTGAACGCGGTGTTCACCGTCAGCGTCCGGCTTCTGATGCCGCGCACCTCGATGGTCGCGGTTCCGCTGGCTACAGCCAGTGCATCGGCGGCTTGCGTTGCTCCCAATTGCACGTCGCCTAGGTTCTCGAGGCGGACGGTATGCAGAAGCGTTCCGGCCGGACCGCCTCCGGTGGCCAGGCCGCTGGCGAAGCCGGCGTGCACGGCGATCGCCGGCGCCTCGGGATCGAGTGTGAACGGCGCGGCCGCGACGGCATCGAATCCCTCCAGTTCCCACGTCATATCGAACATCTGGTACTGCTGCGTCCCCAGATCCGCCTCCTTGTTGAACAGCGGGCCGACCGTACCCACCGTGACGGCCGGCGACCGAACTTCGGGAGTGTCTATCGAGCAGTCGAAGGGGGGGAAGTCAAAGATACCGCAAGGGATGGGGATGCTCGTTCCGGGGATCACCGTCAAGCTGGGGACCTGCAATGCGAAGATCCCTACCCTGAAACGCACGTCCTCCGTGAAATCCAGGAACATCTGGTTCGAGACGGTATTGGCGATGGTGAAGCTGGGTACAACGCTCATCGGAGTCTTGAGCCCCGACGGGTAGACGAAGCTCAGGGTGTGTCCCACCTTGAGAGTGATGCTCGCCGATGTTCCTTGCTCGACCACCGCCGTACCATCGAGGACCGTGTATTCGACGGCCCGCGGGAACGCGAGCGTGACGCTGACCGTCGGCGTGAAGTCCAGGACCTGCCTTGCGACCCCGCCAACCAGGGCATCGAGATCGATCGTCTCGTAGGTGAGCTGCGCAGCACCGACGTCGGGTGTCTGAACGCCAAGCGGCACGCCGGCGGTCAGGGGGAAGAATCTTAGCAACCAGGCGTCCATGTCGATCGTCAGGTCCATGAACTTGCTGTTGCCCGTGGCCGAGAGCGTCGAAGCCGTCACGCTGTTGCTGAAGTCCCGCGCGACGGGGAGGTCCACCAGCCCGGTAGTGCCTATTGGGGCCCCCTCCAAGAAGGTTATCGTGTGTGGCAGGAGAGATGCGATCTCGCCCAGCCTGAACTCTCCCCCGCCTAAAACGAAGAGCTCGCCCTCGACGGGTAGGTTGTTGACCGGCGGGAAGAGTTGGAAGCCGGGGCAGCCGAACACGCAGATCGTGACGCCGGCCGCCAGCCCCAGTCCGAAACGGCCGGTGAACACCACGTCCCAGCCCGGCGGCGTGACCGCGATTCCCGCTTCCGGAGCAATGGCCAGCGAGGTCGCGATAGTGACGGTCTGCCCGTCACGGAAGCTGTTGGCGGCCGGCAGGCCCAAAGTTATGTCCACCGGGAGGTTGACGCCGATCACTCCTGCGCTGGGGCTCCCGAACTCCAGCTTCAAGCCTACGTCACCGTAGGTGGCGGCCTCTATCGAGCCGCCGAACTTGAATCCCGCCACGTCGATGATATTGGAGCTCGCGCCTGTATTCGCCCAGGTCTCGTTGAAGAGGGTGAGCGTAAACGGCTGTATGGGGCTGGGGGCGTTTCCCGGACCCCACATGCTCTGGCCGGCCGTGGAGAAGGTGGCGCGGTAGGTGGTCGTCTGTGCCTGGGCGCGCGCCGCGCGGCCAGCGCCGAGCACCAGAGCCGCCACGCCCGCGAAGGCGAAGGCTCGAGCGATTCTCAGGATGCGCATGGTGTGCTCCTTGCCGATGCCTTGATGAGGTCCAGCAGGGTGGTGAGGTTCTCCTTGAGGACATAGGCGCTCGCGCCAGCCTCGGCGGCCGCTTTCCGCAGTTCCGAGTCGTCGTGCTCGGCGACGATGATCACTCGCGCACTGGGATCGGATCGCCGGATGGTGCGCGTGGCCAGGACCCACTCCGCCACCGGCATGGCGATATCCATGAGCACGCAGGTCGGATGCAGCTCGTCGTACAGTCTGCACGCCGCCGGTCCGTCACCGCACTCGTACACAGTTCGGTCGAACGGCTCGACGAGGCTCTTCAGCATCGCTCGCATGCGCTCGTGGCGATCCACGATCAGAACGGACATGGGCACCAGGCCAGTGAGGGTCTTCATGGCACGACGATACGCCAAGCCCGGGGGCCCGGAAATCGGGAGCGCCACCCACTCGATTCGGGGTTGGCCCCCAGGCCTCCGGGGGGCGTCCCCTAGAAGGAGGCGGTCAGGTCAGCAGCGACTTGTGCTCCAGGGCGAAGCGGAGCAACGAGTTGGCGCCGTGGAGGTTGAGCTTGAGGCAGATGTTGGAGCGGTGGTTCTCGACCGTCTTGGGGCTCACTCCAAGCTTGGCTGCGATCTCGCGGGTAGTGCCGCTCTGGGCGATGAGTTCCAGCACTTGTCGCTCTCCCGGCGTGAGCGTGTCGAGACCGGGGAGTGCTTGCACGGACTTCCTGGCTGACTCGCGGCGCCCGACCAGGTGGTGGGATAGCGCTCCGCTGACGTACGTCCGGCCCGCCGCGACGACATTGATACACGCCAGAATGTCATCCACGGCGCTCTCTTTGACGACATAGCCCTTGACGCCCAGCTCCAGCGCCCGGTCAAGCAGGTCGCGGGCCGCGTGCATCGTCAGGAGGACGATGTCTACCATCAGGCCCCTTTCCAGCACGGCTGCCGCTACCTCCAGGCCGCCCTTCCGGGGCATCTCGACGTCGAGTATCGCAAGCCGGGGGCGGTGTCGTTCGATGAGCTCAAGTGCTTCCTCCCCGTTCACCGCCTGGCCCACGATCCGCACCGTCGGGTCCGTGTGCAGGATGTCCTCGAGGCCTTTTCGAAAAAGGGGATGGTCGTCCGCGATGACGATGCTGATCGGCTCAGACACGCGCCGGCCTCGCGTGCCCTCGAACCGGCGTGGTGATCACGAGCGTCGTGCCGGCCCCCGGTTGAGAGCTTATCTCGAGTGAACCGCCCAGCAGCCGCGCGCGTTCGGCCATGCTCCGAATACCGAATCCCTGGCTGTCTTCCACGCGCTTCAGTCCGCGGCCGTTATCGCTTATCTCGGATCGTACCTGCCCTCGCACGGCGCTCACTCGCACCCCGGCTTCGGTGGCGCCGGAGTGCTTCAGAATGTTGCTCAGGGCCTCCTGGACGATTCGGTACAAGTTGATCTCAGCCTCGGGAGTGAGGAGTCCGTCGACGTCGCCGGCTTCGGTGACGAACCGAATGCCGGAGCTCTCGCTCGCCTTCGCCACGGCTGCCCGGATAGCCGCGGTGAACGTCAGGCGGTCGAGCTGGTAGGGCCTGAGATTGTGAGCGATCTCGCGGGCTTCGTTGAGCGTATCGGAAATGATCTCGGAGATCTGCTCGAGTTCCGCGCGGACGCGCTCCGGCGTTCCCGCAGCCTTCAGCGCCAGGAGCGCCCGGTTCTTGATCACCACCAGGTCCTGGCCGATGCTGTCGTGAAGTTCCGCCGCGATGCGCTGGCGCTCCTGTTCCTGACCTTTGATGAGCAGGCGTGAGAACTCCCGCTGGGCCGCTTGCGTCTGCTCGAGCCGCTGTACGCGGCGGCGCACCAGCCAGGCCGCGGCGCCCACCAGCGCGGTGCCGCCCACGAGGCGGAACCACCACGCCATCCACCAGGGCGCGAGGACGTGAAGCTGAAGCGACGGACCGCGTTCGTTCCACAGACCGTCGCGGTTGGCGGCGCTCACGGTGAACTGATACCGTCCGGGCTGCAGCTTGGTAAAGTAGGCCACGCGCCGCGATCCGACATAGACCCAGTCATCCTCCACGCCTCCGAGCCGATAGCGGAACACGACGGCCTCGGGGGCGGGTGTGCTGAGCCCGGTGTAGGCGATCTCGATCCGCCGCACTCCCGGTGCGACCGACACGTGGTCCGCCGGCGGCACGGGTTCCCCGTCTATCCTCAACTCTTCGATTGCAACCGCGGGCGACACCGGGTTGGGGACGGCCGCCCCCGGGTCCACCACGGCGACGCCTCGAAGAGTTGGAAACCAGAGCCTTCCGTCAGGCGACTTCCAACCCGCGGGCTGGAACCCGCCGTTGGTCTCCGGCTCCAGCAGCCCGTCGGCCTTCCCGTAGGCGACCGAGTGGACCGCGGGAATCCGGCCTTCGGCAAAATCGTTGAGCATGCGCAGGCTCACCCGGAAGATGCCCCGGTTCGCGCTCATCCACAGGTTGCCACGGCCGTCCTCGAGGATGGCCGAGACCACGTCGTCGAACAGCCCGTTGCGCGTGGTGATCGGGGTGAACCGTCCGTGCTTCAGGCGGTTGAGCCCTCCCCCGTAGGTCCCGATCCAGAGCACTCCCTCGGCGTCCTCGTGGATCGCGCGCACAAAGTTGTGAGAGAGGCCGTCCCCCGTGGTATAGCTGGTGATCCGGCCCTGCGTGATGCTGCTCAACCCGCCCAGAGTCCCCACCCAGGTTGTTCCTGGGCCACTCTCCAGAATCACCCGCACACTGTTGTGCGCCAGGCCGGCGGTCGTGTCGTACACGGTTATAGCGCCGTTCAAGAGGTGGACCAGTCCTCGGCTGGACGTTCCCATCCACAGCGCCCCGGCACGATCCGCATATAACGCGAGGACGACGGTGTCCGGCAGGCCGGCCTGGGTCGAGTAATGCCGCAGCTGTCCGTCCTGCAGTCGGAAGACGCCGTCACCCCAGGTGCCGAACCACAGGGCGCCGTCCGGTGTCTCGGCTATGGACCAGACGCAGTTCACGCTTCGACCTTCGCTGGTGCGGAACAGGCTGACCTGACCCGCCTCAAGCCGGTTGAGCCAGCCGCAGTTGGCGCCGATCCAGACTTGTCCCCGGCGGTCGCGGAGGACGGCGGTGGGACTAACTTCGGGGCTGACCTGCGCCAATGGGACCATAGTGAAGATGCGGCGCCGTAACGTGAGCAAGCCTTCGACGTTCGTACCAGCCCAGAGCACGCCCTCGCGGTCGACGTACACCGAGCGTGCGGAGTACGTCCGAGATCCTCGGGCCGACGCGTACTGCCGCGCCCCGGGCTCCGGGCCGTTCGGTCGAAGCTGCCACAAGCCCAAGGTGAGGGAAGCCAACCAATAATTGCCCTCGCTATCCTGCGCCATGGAAACGAAGTTGGGATTCGCGGTGCCGGGCCAGTCCTCGTAGCGCGTGAGGGTGCCGTTGTGCCACCGCGCGACGCCGTTCGTCGTTTGGAACCACAGGGCACCCGCGCGATCGCGCTTCAGAGGGAACAAGATGTCCGAGGCGGTCAGGGGGAGAGGAGGTTGACGGACGCGGCCGGTAACGGGATCGAGCAGCGCGTTTCCCCTCTGCGTGCCCACCCACAGGGTGCCGCTGGCATCTTCCACGACAATGTTCACGTAGGCGTTCGGTAACCCGTCCTTCACGCCGAAACTGCTGAAGCCCTGGCCGTCGAATCGGATGAGACCGGTTGCGGTACTCAGCCACACGCGCCCACGAGAGTCCACCAGGATGTCGAGAATCTCCTCATTCGCCAGGCCGTCCTTGCGGGTGAACGTGGTGAACGTGCCGCGGCGGTAGCGTATCAAGCCGTTCTCGGTCCCAATCCACAGGGTACCCTCACGGTCCTCTGCTATCGCCAGACCACGGTCCGAGCCGATGCCGGGATGGTCCACGCTGCGGAAGACGGTAAAACGCACGCCATCGAAGCGGACCAGCCCGCCGAACGTGGTGAGCCAGAGGTAGCCGTCCCGGGTCTGCACGATGTCGTTAACGGTGTTCTGAGGCAGGCCCGCATCCGTGTCCCACCCGTGCACCACGAACTCTGGGGCGCTGGTGGTTGGAAGCGCCTGCGCGGCCAGCGGCTCCGCGGGGGCAAACATCGAGAGGATCGCGCCCCAACGGCGCAGGAGTCTCATAGCATGAAGACACGCCTCGCCGGCGAGGCGGTTCATTCCTTGCTGGTCGGGAGGATGCCCGGCATTTCGCCGCTCTTGAAGCCGAGGCGCGTGAGTGCGCCGATGGCGGCCTTGCGCACCTCCATGTCCTCGTCCTGGGCGCCGGCGCGCTCGAGCACCGCCCTGGCAGAGCGGTCACCGATGAGACCCAGCGCTTCGGCGGCGGCCCGGCGCACCGGCGCCGATGGGTCTTCCACGAGGACGAGGCAGAGGTCCTTCACGCACTCCTTGCGCTTGGCGGCCCCAAGCGAGCGGGCCGCCTCGCGCCGCACCACGGCATCGTGGTCCCTGAGCTGCTGAAGGAGGTCCTCGCCGCCTCCGGACGTGGGCATGCTACACCTCCGAGGAGGGGCAGAGGTCCGTGATGGGGCAGATCTCGCACCGGGGTTTCCGCGCCACGCAGATGGCGCGGCCGTGGTGGATCAGGGTGTGCGCGAACTGCGTCCACTCCTCGCGGGGCACCACGTTCATCAGATCGTGCTCGATCTTGACCGGGTCCGACTGCTTCGTGATCGCGAGGCGCGCGGCGATCCGCGCCAGATGCGTGACCACCACGACGCCCTCGTTCTTGCCGAAGGCCGTCCCGAGGATGACGTTCGCCGTCTTGCGTCCGACGCCGGGAAGACCCGTCAGCTCCTCCATGGTGTCGGGTACCCGGCCGCCGTGGCGCTCGACCAGCGCCTGCGCCATGCCGAGAATGCTTTTCGTCTTGTTCCGGAAGAAGCCGGTGCTCTGGATTTCTTTCTCGAACGTCGACGGGTCTGCCGCCGCGTAGTCCTCGGCCGAGTGGTATTTAGTGAAGAGGTCCCCGGTCACGATGTTGACGCGCGCGTCGGTGCACTGCGCCGAGAGTATCGTCGCAACGAGCAGCTGGAGCGGATCCTGGTGATCGAGCGCGCACGTCGCCTCGGGGAAGCGCTGGTAGAGGCGCTCGATGATCGCGGGGATGCGCTCAGCGGCTGGGGCGAGGCGCGGCCGCGAGCGCGCTGGCGTCTTGCGGCGGCTCTTCGTTCCGCCGCCCCGCCGCTCCGCCCTACCGCCGGTCCGCTGTACCGCCCTACCGCCTTTTCCTCGCTTCGACATGCTTCAGAAACCCCTCCACGTCCCGCGTATTGAGAATATCGCGCGCCTCCAGGCCGGCCTTCCGCGCGATGCCCACGCCCACGTCCACGTTCGCCAGTCCCGCGATGGTATGCGCGTCCGCGCCGATGGAGATCGTGACGCCCGCGTCGCGCGCTTCGGCGCAGAGCCGCCAGTCGAGGTCGAGCCGCTGGGGGTCCGCGTTGATCTCGATCGCCACGCCGCGCTCGGCCGCGGCTCGGATGACGGCGTGCATGTCGATCGGGTAGGGGTCGCGCGAGAGCAGGAGCCGACCCGTCGGGTGACCCATGATCGCCATGTGCGGGTCGTCCATTGCCTTCAGAACGCGCGCCGTCATTTGCCGCTCGTCCATCTCCAGTCGCGCGTGGATCGACGCGATCACGAAGTCGAACCGGTCCAGGAAATCGACGCCATAGTCGAGCGAGCCGTCCGCAAGGATGTCCGCTTCGACGCCCTTGAGGACCCGGATGTCGCGCGCGTCGCGGTTGTAGGCGTCGATCTCCTCGTGCTGCTGCGCGATCGTCTCCTCCCGCAACCCGCCGGCGAACGCCGCGTGCTCGGAGTGGTCGGTGATGCCAACGTAGCGGTACCCCTCGGCCCGGCACGCTTCCGCCAGCTCCGCCACGGTGTTCGAGCCGTCGCTGTAAACGGTGTGACAGTGCAGAAATCCCAGGAGGTCGGCGCGATCCACGAGCGCGGGCAGCGTGCCGGCCGCGGCGTGCGCGATCTCGTCCTTCCCCTCGCGCAGCTCGGCCGGGATGAAGTCGAGGCCCAAGGCGCGATACAACGTCGTTTCGTCGGGGCAGACCACCGCCGCGCCCTCCTTCCCAAGCCCCGCGGCGTCCAGCGTGAAGCCGCGCGAGCGAGCCCGCGCGACCAGCTGCTCGAGGTGCGTGGCGCTGCCGGTGGTCCATACCAGGAGGTGCCCGAACCGGTCGGGCGGGCAGCAGTAGATGTCCGCGGCGGTGCCGTCCTCGAAGTGCACGGTGAACGCGGCGTCCCCCACGCCGACGACGTCACGCACCGCCGAGAAGCCGGCCAGGCGCCCGCTGATCTCGCGGGGCGCGGCGGTGCCCGCCAGGGCGAGGTCGATGTCGCGCACGACCTCGCAGCGCCGCCGGACGCTGCCGGCGATCTCGACGGCGCAGATGCCCGGGAGCGCGAGGATTCCCCGGCGGAGCTGCTCCGCCTGCCGGTGCGCATGGTGAAAAAGACGGAACTCGCCGGTACGGCGGAGGAACTCGACCCCGCGCAGGATCTTCTCGGCCGTCTTCGCGCCGAAGCGGGGGAGCGCGGCGAGGCGACCGTCCCGCGCGGCCACCTCCAGCTCGGCCACGGTCGAAATGGCGAGCTGGTCGTGCAACGCCCGGATCTTCGACACGCCGAGGCCCGTGATGCGCAGCATCTCGACCAGGCCGTCGGGCACCTCGAGGCGGAGGCTCTCGAGCGCGCTCGACCGCCCCGTCGCGGCGTACTCGCGCACCACCTCGAGCGTCGCCGGCCCGATACCCTTCACGTCACCCAGCTCCCCCGACCCGACGGCGCGCGGGAAGTCGCCGCCGTACGTCTCCACGGCGCGTGCGGCGTTCCGGAACGCGCGCACCTTGAACTCGTTGTCTCCCTTGAGCTCCAGGATGGCGGCGATCTGCTCGAGCACGTGCGCGGCAGCGTGCTTGTCCATCACCCGGATTCTAACCCTCCGCCGCGGCCAGGGCGAGCAAGGCGAGCGCCGCGAGCTCGTGTGCGTCGGTGACCGAAAACAGCTTGGCGCGATCGCCGCCGGAAAGGACGCTGGCAAAGGGCGGTGAGCCGTCGGGCCGGGGCCCCGGAACGGGGGCGGGCAGGGTGGTCTCGCTCTCGACCGTCGTGAATCCCTCGCGGTGCGCGTGAAGGCCCAATACCGCGAGCGCGCGGAGCCGCTCCGCCCTGGCCACGATGAAGAACCCGTCAATCGGCTCGTGCGGCGCGCCCGCCTCCGGCTCGGCCCAAACGAGGCGTTCGGGGAGCTGGATGTATGAAACCAAGGGGCTGGCGGTTAGGGGGTAGGGTGTAATGGATTCGAGTGCGGCGCGCAGCTTCGGCTCGGTCACGCGGGCGAGCGGCCAGTGCCGTTCCCAGAGCAGATACAGCGCATGCACGAGCGCCCCGTAGGCCGTTACCGCCTCGGCCGGTGCTTCCTCGGGCATGAGGTCGCGGAGGAGCCGGCCGACGGCTCCGTTCAAGAGAAACGCGTCGCGTTCGAGCGGCTCGATCTTTACCTCGCCCAGCGCGCGCTGAAGCTCCTCGAACCGCTGCTCACCAAGCGCCTCGACGAGCGCCGTCCACGGAAAAAGCCGCTCCGCAGCCATCAGCCAGTCACCGCGAACACCCTAACACCTAGCCCCTAACCCCTGCCTTTCGGCAGAAACCCATCCAGCACGCTCACGAACTGCTCCGTCTCCTCCGCAAACAGCGCGTGTCCCGAGTCCTCGAACACCACGAGCCGCGCGTTCGGCATCCTCGACACCAACGTTGCGGAGGCGGCCAGCGGAATCGGATCGTGGCGGCCGTGAAGGATCAGTGTTTCGGCACGGATTCCGCTGAGCCGGTCGCGAAAGTCGGTCCCGCGGAGGCTCTCCCACACGGCGTGTTGCGCGCGGGACGAGACGCGGAAGGGCGTCAGGTTCCTGGCGCGCGACGGCTCCCTGAAGTAGCCCGCTACCGACAGCTCGAAGGCGCGCTTCCAGAA
>JACORV010000004.1 GCA_016179225.1 Gemmatimonadota bacterium
CTCGAGCTTGCTCCCCGGCTCCGCGCCCACGATGATCGCGGTGGTCTTCTTCGACACGCTCCCCACCACCGCGCCGCCTGCCCCCTCGATCCGCTTGGTGGCCTCGCTCCGAGAGAGCGTGGGCAGAGTGCCGGTGAGCACGAAGGTCTGACCTTCGAACGGGCCATGCGGGGCGGCGCGCCGCGGCTCGCTCATTTTGAGGCCGGCGTCCCGGAGTCGATCGATCAGCTCCCGGTTCCGCTTCTCGGCGAAGAAGGCCGCCACCGCCTCCGCGATCGTCGGCCCGATCCCTCGTACCGCGCCGATCTCGTCCGCGCCCGCCTTCATCAGCGCACCCATCGTCCCGAACCGCCGCGCCAGCAGCTCGGCGGCGCCCTCGCCCACGTGCCGGATGCCGAGGGCGAAGAGCAGCGTCGCGAGCGGCCGCTCCTCGGAGGCCGCGATCGCGGCTACCAGCTGGTCCGCCGACTTCTCCGCGAAGCCGTCGAGAGCCGCCAGCTCCTTGGCCGCCAGCCGGTAGAGATCGGCCACGTCATGGATCAGCTGCGCGTCGAGCAGCTTCTGCACCCGCTCGTAGCCGAGGCCTCGGATGTCCATCGCGTTCCGCGAGGCGAAGTGGACGATGCCCTCCAGGACGCGTCCCGGGCACGAAACGTTGGGGCAGTACGTCATGACTTCATCCTGCGGCCGCTCGACCTTCGACTGGCAGCGGGGACAGCGGTCCGGCATTTCGAACGGCACGGCGTCCTTCGGCCGCCGCTCGCGCACCGGCCCCAGCACCTGCGGGATGACCTCGCCCGCCCGTGTCACCTCCACCCAGTCGCCCACGCGGATGTCCTTCGCGGCGATCAGGTCGGCGTTGTGCAGCGTGGCGGTCGAGACCGTGACGCCGCCCACCTCGACCGGCTCCAGCTCGGCGTAGGGGTTCAGCGCACCGGTCCGGCCGACGTTGACCTTGATGTCCAGCAGCTTGGTGACCGCGATCTCGGGCGCGAACTTCCGCGCGATCGCCCAGCGTGGCTCGCGGTCGCCGACGGTGCCGAGCTCGTCGTGCAGCGCGAGCGGGTCTACTTTCACCACGACGCCGTCCGCCCCGAACGGCAGCCCCTCGAGTGTCGCCTCCAGCTCGGCCACGGCGGCACGCACGCCGTCCAGGTCCTTCGCGCGCCTCCGGTGCGGCTCGACGCGGAAGCCCCACTTGACGAGGCCATCGAGCAGCTCGCGCTGGGTCTTGAAGGGGAGTCTCCCGTCCTCAACCTCGGCGGTGAAGGCGAAGAAGCGCAGCCCGCGCTCGCGAGTGAGGCGCGAATCGAGCTGCCGCAGCGCCCCCGCCGCCGTGTTGCGGGGGTTCGCGTACAGCGGCTCCCCCGCCTCGGCCCGCTTCCGGTTGAGCGCCTCGAACGCGGCCGTGGGGAGGTAGACCTCGCCGCGGACTTCCATCAGCGCGGGCCAGCCCTGGTCCTGAAGCCGCAGCGGGATGTCAGGAATCGTGCGCAGGTTGGCGGTCACGATCTCGCCCACGACGCCGTTGCCGCGGGTCGCGCCGATCGCCAGCACGCCCTCCCGGTAGGTGAGGCAGACCGCGGCGCCGTCGATCTTGACCTCGACCGTGTAGCCGGCCGCCCGCACGTCGGGCGCGATGCGCGCGTTACGCTCCTCCCACGCCAGCAGCTCCGCGTCGTCGAAGGCATTCGCGAGGGAGAGCATCGGCACCAGGTGCTGGTGCTTCTCGAAGCGCTCGGCCGGCTCGGCGCCGACGCGCAGGGTGGGGGAGTCGGGGGTCCGGAGGTCCGGGTTCGCGGTCTCCAGCTCCTGGAGCTCGCGAAACAGGCGGTCGTACTCGGCGTCGGACATCTCCGGCGCGTCGAGCACGTAGTACGCGTGGATGGCGCGGTTCAGGAGGCGGCGCAGCTCGGCGGCGCGCCGCGGGGCTTCGGGCATCTACCCCTTCGCCTCTTCGGCGAGGACGGCCATCGTCACCCCGACCAGCCGCTCCAGCTCCGCTGCCGTGCTCTCGGAGAGGAGCTGCTCGAGGGAGGCGCGGTCGTGCACCGTGAACGCGGCGAGCAGCCGCTGGAGGTAGGAGACCAGCGCGAGCCGCTGCTGGTCCGCGCGGCGCATCTCCAGGGTCGTCTCCTTCGAGCGGCGGACCAGCTGCTCGTAGCGGTGCGCGTTCCGGAGCGCCTTCCCCGTCAGCTCGGCCACGATCTGGCAGAAGCGGATGTCGACGTCGGTGAAGGTCGTGCCGTCCTTGAACGTCCGCAGAAAGAGGCAGCCGATGGCCGCGCCGCGGTACTTGATAGGCACCACGGTGATCGAGCGCACCTTGCGGCGGTCGAGCGCTCCCTTCACGTGCTGGAGGAGCGGGTCGCCTGGCGCGTCGGCCACGAAGACGGTCTCGCCCGTCTCCATCGCGCGCTTGATCTCGGGGTAGCGGGCGAGGTCGATGACGAGGTTGCGGATCGTCGGGTCCTCGTAGGAGGCCACCAGGCGCGCGGTATGCCCACCCTTGTCGGAGAGGATGATGCTGGCGCGGTCGAGCCCGAACGCCTCGCCGATCTTCCGGGCGATCGCCTGCAGGATGTCCACGAAGTGCAGCGTGCCGGAGATCTCCTGGAGGATCTCCACGATAGCGAGCAGGTGCTCGCGCTCGCGCTCCAACTCCTCGATGCGCGCGGAAAGCGCGGCGGCGGCCTCGGCCGGACCGGCCTCGGGCGGGGTGCTCATGGGGCGGAAGCTTCGGACGAATCGGGGCGCGCGTCAAGCGGGTTGCCGCCCCTCGGGCCGCCGTGTACGTTCAGCCTCCCGTGAAACACAGCAGCCAAGGCGCCAAGGCGCCAGGACGTTCAGGAAAAGCGGCGGCGCTCGTGCCGGTCTTTGCTCTGACGGCCCTCGCGGCACTTCCGGTCCTCGCTCAACAGCCGTCGCCGCCGTACGTCGACGCGCTGCCGGGCGCCGGACGCGCGATCGACGTCGCGGCCACGACGGCGCGGCGCCAGCGGCTGGCCGACCGCCTGGGCGACGCGGTGGTCGTGATCCCGGCGGCGCACGAGCGCAATCTCGAGTTGGACTACTCGCAGGACAGCGATTTCCGGCAGCACAACACCTTCTACTACCTCACCATGCTGGAGTCGCCGGACGCGTGGCTCGTCATCAACGCGCGCGCCAACGGCCCCGACTCGACGGTGCTGCTCCTGGCGAGCCGCACCCCACGGCAGATCCGCTTCGAGGGCCCCAAGATCGGCCCCGGCGAGGAGGCGGTGCGCCTGACGGGGATCCCCACGGTCATCGGCACCGCGAAGCTGGACAGCGTCCTCGGGGCGGCGTTCGCTCGTCGGGTGCCGGTCTACGTGCCGCTCGACCACAGCACGCAGTACGAGCCGCGCATCCAGCGCCTGCGCGCCGATTCCGCGTCGCTCGCGCTGCGCAACCTCCGCCCGGTCGCCGACTCGATGCGGCTGGTGAAGGACTCGACGGAGCTGGCGTACCTGCGCCGCGCGATCGAGCTCACCGCCCTGGCGCACGCCGAGCTGATGCGGCAGGCGCGCGCCGGGATGTTCGAGTACGAGCTGGAGGCGATCCTCGAGGCGGCGTTCCGGCGCCAGGGCGCGGACCGACTCGGCTACCCGAGCATCGTCGGCAGCGGACCCAACGGCACGATCCTCCATTACAGCGCCAACCGCCGGCAGACGCGGCCCGGTGAGGTGGTCGTAGTGGACGCCGGCGCCGAGTACGGCTACTACACCGCCGACGTCACGCGCACCTTCCCGATCAGCGGCACCTTCACGCCGCGGCAGCGGGCCGTCTACGACCTGGTGCTCGCGACCCAGCAGGCGGCTATGGACTCGGTGCGTCCGGGAATCACGGTCGGCCGGCTGGGGCAGATCTCGCGCGACTACATGCGCGACCACAGCGGCGACCTGTGTGCGCCGCAGACCTGCGACGCGTATTACATCCACGGCCTCTCCCACTGGCTCGGCATGGACGTGCACGACGTGGGGGACTACGGCACGCCGCTCGCGCCGGGCATGGTGCTGACGATCGAACCCGGGATCTACATCCCCGCCGAATCGCTCGGCGTGCGGATCGAGGACGATGTGCTGGTGACGCCGGCGGGGTACGAGCTGCTGTCGGGCGCCGCGCCGCGGAGGCCCGTGGAGGTGGAGCGGGTGATGCGCGAGGGCCGGGAGTCTCGCGGGCGCGCGGAGGCGCGCCCCGGCACCCGGCGCTGAGGAGGCGGTATGGCCAAGGAAGAGTTGCCGGATCCGGCGGACGCCGACGAGGACGAGGACGAAGCGATGGAGGGGGAGGAGCTGGAACGCTGGGGAGGCGCGAGGACCTTTGTCGCGGGTCTGGTGATCGGGGTGCTGGTGGGTGCGGGGGTGGCGCTGCTGTTCGCGCCGCAGAGCGGCGGCGAGACCCGGCGGTTGATCAGGCGGCGGGCGAAGAAGATCGCCGCCGGCGCGCAGGACCGCTACGACGATCTCAAGGACCGGGTGCGGCGCGCGCGCCGGCGGCGCGAGCGGGACGACGAAGCTACCGGCTGATGCGCTGTAACAGCTCGGCCGCTTGCTGCTTGTACTGCGGGTCCTGCGGATCGCAGCCGAGGGGGAGCTGTGCCACCTGCTCGAGGTGGGGCCGCGCCTCCTGCGGGCGTCCGGCGTCGACGAGCGCCTCGGCGAGATCCAGATGATGGTAGATGTTCTGCGGATTGATGTTGATCGCCTGCGTGAAGTAGCTCTCGGCGTTCTCCCACGAAGCCTGGTTGAAGATCGAGGCGCCCAGGAACGTCTTGGCGAAGAACTTCGTCATGCCCGGCAGCCGCTGGATTTCCGCGTTCCAGCGGCCGAGCACGTGGAGCGCACCGTCGTGCTGCGGGTCCAGCTCGGTGGCGCGCAGGGCCTCGTCGCGGATCACGCGCGAGTAGCGGACCCGCTCGCGCGCGCCCTTGGTGAGCGCCACGCGGCCGACGGCGACGGCCGTCTGGTAGTGGCCGTCCGCCCCGTTGCCGTTGACGCGCACCGCGCGCTCGGCCAGGGAGCGCGCCTCCGCGTACACGCTATCCCGCTGCGCGCGCTGGGAGTTGGGCATGGCCTTGCCGATGTCCGTGAGCACGCGCGACGCCTTCCAGTTCGCTTCGTAGTTCAGCGAGTCGATGGCCAGCGCCGCCCGGAAGTGCGTGAGCGCCTCCTGGGCGTTGCGGCGGCACCGGGCGGCGTCGCCCAGCGCGATATGGCCGGCCGCGTCCTGCGCCAGCAGGGGCGTCGCGCACAGCAGGAGGGTCGAAGCGGCGAGGGTAAAGGCTCGCATTGCGCCAGCTCCACGGGGTTGAGGTCGGCCTAATGTTCGTTCCCGGGCTCATCGAGCGCAAGCGCGACGGCGGCGCGCTCACACCAGGCGAGTGGCGGGACCTCATGAAGGAATACGCCGCCGGCCGGATTCCGGATTACCAGATCTCGGCCCTTCTCATGGCCAGCTTCCTGCGAGGCTTGAGCCGCGAGGAGTCGGCCGCCCTGCTGGACGGGATGCTGGCCTCGGGCGGCCGCCTCGACTTCGGCGACCTCGGCAAGCCGGTCATCGACAAGCACTCCACCGGCGGCGTCGGCGACAAGGTGTCGCTGGTCCTCGCCCCGCTGGTCGCCGCGTGCGGGGTCGCCGTGCCGATGATGTCGGGCCGTGGCCTCGGCCACACCGGCGGCACCCTCGACAAGCTCGAGAGCATTCCGGGCTTCCGCACCGGACTCTCCCTCGCCGAGACCCGCGCGCAGATCCAGCAGATCGGCTGCGCGATGATCGGCCAGACGCCGGAAGTCGCGCCGGTGGACAAGAAGCTCTACGCGCTGCGCGACGTCACCGCGACCGTCGAGTGCATCCCCCTCATCGCCGCCAGCATCATGTCGAAGAAGCTCGCCGAGGGCCTCACCGGGCTGGTGCTCGACGTGAAGCTGGGGAGCGGCGCGTTCATCACCGAGGAAGAGCGCTCCCAGGAGCTCGCCGAAACGATGATCCGCCTCGGCGAAGACCGCGGCTGCCCCACCGTCGCGCTCCTCACCGCGATGGACCGGCCGCTCGGCCGCGCCTGCGGGAACGCCCTGGAGGCCGAAGAAGCGATCATGTCGCTGCGGGGCGAGGGGCCGGAGGACCTCCACGACGTCACCATCGCGCTCGGCGTCGAGATGCTCGCGCTCGCCGGCGAGAAGGACCGCGCCAGGGCGAAGGCGCGGCTCGAGGACGCGATCGCGAGCGGCAAGGCTGCCGAGAAGTTCGAGCAGATCATCGAGGCGCAGGGAGGAAATCCCGCCGCCGTGGAAGATCCCGCGCTCCTGCCGCAGGCCTCGGAGGTGGAGGTGTACTACGCCCGCGCGGCGGGGACGATCCTCGAGGTCCAGCCCCGCCCAATCGGTCGGGCCGTCGTGCAGATGGGGGGAGGCCGCCAGAAGGTGGAGGACGTGGTGGACCCGACCGTAGGCTTCGTCATCACCGCCCGGCCGGGCCAGCAGGTCCACATCTCCGAGCCGCTGGCGTCGATCTTCGCGAAGGACCGGGCGGGCATCGAGCTGGCGCGCCGGGCGCTCGACGACGCGATCAGGATCGGGGACGGCCACGCCGCCCCGCTGCCGCTCGTCGCCGCGCGCGTGAGCGCTAAGGGGATGGAGACGCTCGGCTAGGGTCATGCTGGCAAGGTCCCGGCGCGGGACGCAGAACGTCCTCGACGCATTAGGGAGACCGCCGTGGTGCGGGACCCTCGGGCACGAACCGACCAAGCCGCTGGCGATACTGAGCCACTAACTTGTCCAGGACGTCGACGAGCGGAGAGAGTCGGA
>JACORV010000016.1 GCA_016179225.1 Gemmatimonadota bacterium
CGCTCCGGATCGCGCGGCGATCGAGCAACTGCTCGCGCAGTACCCGCACCTCTCCATCACCTCCGACTACGGCGTCTCCAACGACCGGATCGTGCAGTACCACGTCTCCCACGTCCTGGCACGCTTCGCCAAAGAGGGGTGCGCCGTCTACGGCGTGCGGGCGGGCGATGTGCTGCGCGGTCTCGCCTGCTTCGACACGCTGCCCTGGGAGAGCGGCATCTTCGACCGGAAGATGGGCAGCATCTCGATGATCGCCGCCGCCGGCGAGGCCGCCCGGGCGCGGCCGGCCTACGAGGCCCTGCTCGGCGCGGTGCTGGACGCGGCGCGCGGCGAAGGGTTCCGGCATATCGCTTGCCGCGTGCGGGTCGAGGACATCGTCCTCACGCATTGCCTCGAGCGCGCGGGTTTCCTGCTTGCCGACACGACCTTGGAGTTCGGCTGGAAGACGGGGCGCATCAAGATCGAGGAGAAGCCGAACACCTGGATCGTCACGGACGTCTTCAACCGACAGTCGCGGATCTTCAAGCTCGCGGCGACGGTGCGCCCGTTCACCGAGGCCGACCTCCCGTCGATGAAAGCGCTGGCAAAGGAGGCGTTCACCGAGCGCACCCGCACCCGCTACACCGCCGACGAAACCCTGCCCCAGGAGCGCACCGGCGAGCTCTACGCGAAGTGGCTCGAGAACAGCTTCCAGGGCAGCTTCGCGGACGTGGTGCGCGTCGCGGTGGACGAGCACGGCCCGATCGCCTTCGAGACCATGAAGCTCGACCGCGACCTGTCCGAGGCTCTGGGCATCAAGACCGCGCTCTTCGGCATCGCCGCGGTACTCCCGACCAAGAAGGGGCGCGGAGTGCTGGCATCCACGCACTGCGACGTGCTGAAATGGTGCGGGGAGAACGATGTCCAATTCGCGCGTGGCAGGGTACTGGTGGACAACTACAGCATGCAGAAGCTATGTTTGATCACAGGTGCAGCCCTGACAGCAGTATTCCACACCTTCCACAAGCACGTGGAGGGATGACCGCGAGGGAGTGCCGCCATGGGTATGCGCCACCGAGCACCGAACCCGCCACGGTCTATCTCCGTCGTGGCTAAGGTCCCCCGCAGTGCTGGAAAACCCCTGGAATAGATCTCGTGCTTACACCCGCCCCGATCGACGGTAGAAAGAGCGCACCATGACGGACAGCGGCTTCAAGACCGGGGAGGACGCCTCCCGATACGACCAAGTCTCTGCCGGCGTCGACGAGCACAGCCATCTGCTGCGACCGTTGGTCCAGCGCATGGTCTCTTTCGCCGCGCTCAAGCCCGGGGAGCGGCTCCTCGACGTGGGCTGCGGCACGGGCATCATCGCGAACCAGGGGGCCCGAAGGGTCGGGCCGAAGGGGAAGGTGGTCGGGATCGACATCTCGGAAGGGATGCTCGTTCGCGCGAGAGCCGAAGCCGCCCGGCGCGGCGTTGACGGGTGGGTCGACTATCAGGTTGGGGACGCCGAGGCGCTGCAGTTCGCAGACGCCTCATTCGACTGCGTCACGTGCCTCTTCACGTTCATGCACCTGCCACAGCCTGAACGGGCCATCGGCGACATGTACCGGGTGTTGAGCCCGCGTGGCCGGGCCATCGTCGGGGTCGGCAGCCGCGCCCCCTGGAACCTGTGGCGCGGATGGATGCATCGCGCCCTCAGGGTGGTGGACAAGATCGATGAGAAACGCGGCAAAGTCCTGACGGTACCGGACCTTCTGAACTCGCTGGTCAGAACGCATTTCCACGTCTCGGACGCGCACGGCGTGGTGCCCGCACGGTGGACTAACCCGGTCCAAGCCACCGGCGATCTCATCGCCAAGGCGGGCTTCAGTAAGCTGAAGTACGACTGGGAAGCGTCGGTTGCGTCCTTCGTGGATCCGGAGGAGTTCTGGGACGTCCAGAACACCTATTCTTCCTTCGCGCGGCAGCGTCTGATCGAGGCGCCGCCAGAGAAAGTCGCGCAGATTCGGGCGGAGTTCCTCGAGAAGTGCGAGACGGTGATTTCGCGCGGCGGAAGGCTGATCTACCCGATCGGAGCGGTCTTCGTGTCCGGCTCCAAGGCGTAGGAGCAGGCACCGGTCCCGGTCTCCCGCCGATTCACACGAGGAGGCCTTCCCGCCTACACGGCCTGGCGACGGGCGCGGATGACGACGGCCCCGAAGGGGTAGACGAGGTGCCCGCCCGCCTTCAGCACGCGTTTGGCCTGGGCCACGAAAAGATTGCGCAGTTCCCTGTTCTGCTCGGCGGTCGCCAGGCTGGCGCGGGTGCGCAGGTCGGAGTTGATCATGAGTTGCGCCTCGTAGAACTCCTCGGGCGAGTTGAAGACGATGTTCCGGCCAACCCAGGTCTCGTGTAGATCGACGAAACCGGCGTTCCTGATGGCCGCGACGACGCGCCTCCCGCCTTCCCTTGCGAACCAGCCGGGTTCTGCAGATTGATCCAACCGGGGCAGATACCTGTCGGCCACGGCGGCCACCGCCTGCGGAGCATGGAGTTGCGGGTGGAGCAGAGAGAGAAGCCGCCTGCTGACGTGTGCGAGGGCGTGTCGAACGCGCCCCCCGATCGCTTGGGGATGTAGGGCCGTGTAACTGAGAACCAGGCGCCCGCCTGGCTTCATGACCCGGTACATCTCGGAGATCGCGCTTTCCGGGTTGGGGAAGTGCATCACCGCACTGAACGAGAGGACCACGTCGAAGGAGGAGTCCTTGAGGTTCAGCTTTTCGGCGTCCTGCACCCGGTAGTCGAGAGGCAAGGACTCAACGGGAAGGCCCAGAGGCGCGCCGGCCCGGGCCTCCTCGACGAGTACCCGGGAATGGTCTATGCCGGTCACATGCCCCGTTGGCTCGACCAGCTCGGCCGCAGCCGCGGCCGCCATACCCGTCCCCGAGCCCACGTCGAGGACGTGATCGCCATCGCGCAGGTTCGCCTGCTCGCAAATCTCCTCGACGATGAAGTAGCTCAGCCGATAGACATACTCGGTGTAGGTCGGGGGCAGCCCGTTGTGGGTCTGGGCATCTCGTCGCTTGAACCGCTCCGTGTCGTAGGACACCGGCTGGTTCGGGCGCTTCTCCAAGGACCTTCCTCCTATCGCTCTCCTGGGCGCGCCAGGCGCCGCTTCAGCACGCATGCGGGCGGGAATCGTCGGGCAACCGGGTGCTGGAAATATACCCTAGGCTACCGCCGACGTTGCCGGGACTGCTGGAAGCGACGTGCTGAGATGGGTCTCGCCCCCGCGCAACACCGCGTTACGCGGCTCCGAGATAGCGCGCTGAATCGTGGACATGTAGAACACGCCTTCGCCGACGAGCTTGGGCATCTCGCCGCCATTCCCCCAAACCAGCCAATTGCGCTTCTGGAGCGCCTCCCACCAGGGCGCGAAGTCCTCGTGGAGGTCGGCTCCGAACGTCTGCTTGTACGCGGACGCCCGCAGGTACGGGGCCCCCTCGAGACCCTTGAGCACGTAGAGCAGTCGAAGGTCCTCGGCGTTGAACTTGAAGATCCCGTCAACGCAAGCACCTGCCTCCACACCCTCATAGTAGGGAACGAAGCCCACGACGTTCTTGTAGGTGTGCCCCGGCTTGTCGAGCGTGCCGGCCATTAAGGAGTTCGCGCCGTATCCAACCCCGATGCGGTCGTTGTTGAGGATGTCACGGTACAGCTCCAGGTACTGCACCACGGGCAGGTCGCTTCGCCGGTAATCAGTATAGCTGTCCGCACGGTACCCCCGCTCGAGGAGGCGCTCCCGTGCCACGAGGAAGGACCTGCAGGTAACCGCGACCGGCGGGAGCTTGTCCTGGTGGGCCGCGAACGCCGAACCGCCCTGAAGGGTCAAGGGATGGTTGACCATGTCCGTCACACCCCAGTCCGCCAGGCAGTCGATGTCGTCTACGAGGTCCTGCGGCGTCTGCTCGAACCAACCCGTGATCAGGTCCACATTGCAGGACATGTGGTGCTCGGTGCAGAACTCGACGGCCCGCTCGATCTGCTCGGGACGCTGCTTGCGGCCGCTATACTTGATCAGGTGAGGCTTGAGCGTCTGCGCGCCGATGCTCAACCGGTTCACCCCGACCTCTGCATAGGCTTCGAGTCGGTCCATGGTGAAGAGGGCGGGCGTCCCCTCCAGCGTGACCTCCGCAGAATGCGGCACCTCGAAGCACTCGTGGATCTTCTGGAATATGCGCCGGGCCTCCTGAGGCTTGAGGATGTTCGGCGTGCCCCCACCGAAGTAGATCGCCCTGAGCTTCCGGCGCCCCAGGAGCTCGTGGTAGCGATCGAGCTCTCTGAGAAGGTAATCCACATAGGTGACCACGAGCTTGTATGCCGTGAAGTCCTCCCTGGCGAACAGACAGAACCCACAGGCAGGAGGGTCGGTGGGCGGGCAGAACGGAATATGGAGGTACAGGGTCAGAGGGCGTCCCGGCGTCAGCGGCTCGAGCAACTCGGAGAACTGAGGCGCTCGGTTCTCCCAGAAGCGAGGGGATGGATGCCCGTACTGGATCTTGGTTCCCGGTTGGCGCTCCATGTACCTATCGAGATACGCGTCGATGCTCTGGGCATCGGCATGGGTCGCAGGAACGCTCATCGTCGCCATGGAACTCCCCAGCATAAGGTGTTCGTTCGCGAGTTCTCCAAGGGCCGCGCGATCAACCCTTGAGGAACGACTCTTCCGCCCCCATGGCCTTCGCTCGACGCCTCACTGCCCTTCCAACTTCCAATGCGCGATACCAACGGGGCAAGAAGTATGCCCTGCGAGGGCATAGACTTGCGCGGACCTTGGCCGGCGCGGCGTCCGGTTTTCGGCCCTGCCGTGGCCTTTGGCACCCCCAACCGCGAAGCCCCGAGCGGAGGCATCCGGTTCAGGCTCTCCCGAGCCGCCGGGGTCTTCCGCGGGGCTACGAGGGTGTGGCGTCTGCGCCGCTGTGGCGTGGGCCGAGCGCAACGCCGAGCGGCGAGGCCGGAGTTCCGCCGCGGTGGCCTTGGCCCGTTGGCTGGCCCGGCATTTGCGGGTCGCCGGGACGACAACGGCCGTCGGTCTCGAGACCAAGAAGCTTGACCGCGAACTGTCCGAAGCGTTAGGCTTGGAGATCGCGCTGTTCGGCATTGCCGCGGTCCTGCCGACGCGCAAGGGGCGCGGGGTGCTGGCCTCCACGCATTGCGACGTGCTGCGCTGGTGCGGCGAGAACGGCGTGAAGTTCGCGCGCGGCCGGGTGCTCGTCGACAGCTACAGCATGCAGAAGCTCTGCCTGATCACGGGCGCGTCGGTGACCGCCGTCTTCCACACCTTCTACAAGCACCTGGGCGTCTACTGCCGGTGCAACCTATTCGACCTAGGCTTCGGTCAGTCGAGGGCTGAAGCCCTCGCTCGGCGTTGGCGCGTCCTGAAGGACGCGGGCCTGGGCACGCTTCAGCGTGCGCCGGTGGCCGAGCGAGCCCTTCGGGGCTCGACTGCCTCGGGCCACGGCCGCTGACCCTTGCCGAATCAATTGGGAACCGCACTAGGCGCCGGCGACGCCCACCAGCCCCAGGAGCCGGCGGAGCTCCGCGCCGGAGATCACGCCGGCCGCGAGGAGCAGCGGGACGAAGAGGAGTAGGGCGAGAACGCCAGAGGGGAGCGCGGCCCCGAGCGGCAAGAACGAGACGCCGAGCGCGACGAGCCCCACCGCGACGAGGCGCCAGAACTGCGCCGCCGCCAGCACCGGGCCCAGCGCGAAGAGGGCGGTGGCAATGGCGCCCGTCACCGCCAGCGAGCCCGCTGCGGCGATGGACGCGCCGACCGATCCCATCGCGGGCACCAGCACCGCCGCGCCCGCCACGAACGCGACGACCCCTCCCGCCGCCATCACCAGCGCCCTGCGTCCCTCGAGCCGCACCAGAGCGAGCGACACGCCGGTGCGCACCAGGGGCACGGGGAGCAGGCCCAGCGCGAGCAGCTTGAGGTTCGCGATCACCGGCAGGTACGATGGCCCGAGCAGATGGCGCACGAGCCACGGTCCGACGGCATGCAACAACAGCAGGAACGCGAAGGCGGCGAGCGTGAGGTACTTAAGCGCGTAGCCGAGCCAGTCGGTCATCTGCTGGCCCTTCCCGGCGACATGGAAGGCGGTGAGCGAGGGCAGGAGCATGACGCCCAGCTGGCCGAGGAGCGCGGCGAAGGCCAATGCGATGTTGCTCGCCACGGAGTAGAACGCCACCTCGGCGGTGCGGCCCGAGAAGAGCAGCACGGCCAGCTCGCCGCCCCGCCAGACCGCCATCAGCAGCAGGTTAACCGCGAAGAAGGTGACGCCGAGGCGGAGCTGCCCCGGCAGCGCGGACCGGTCGCGCGTGTGGGCGCCGACCGAGAAGAACCCGCGCACCCAGAACAGCCCCAGCAGCAGGAAGGCGGCCTCCGACAGGAAGAGCGCGAGCGCCGCGCGCTCGAGGCTCCGTGCGCCGCCGAGCTCGACCACCAGGATCATGACGACCAGCCGGATGAGGCTGTCGTGGGTCAGCGAGCGGCCGAGGCGGTTGAGCCCGAACAGGAGCTGGTAGGAGACCATGCCGATCGCGACGCAGAAGAAGGCGCCGGCGCCCCACAGCGCCGTGAGCTGCGAGGCGCCGCGGAGCGCACGTGGCGAGAGGAGGAGGAGACCGACGGTCAGTGCGCTCACGACGACGAACCGCAACGTGAAGAGCTGGGTGAAGAGCGCGCGGGTGCGCTCCCGCTCGCCGCGCGCCTCGTACTCGGGCACGAAGCGACCGAAGGTCGCCTGCGCGCCCATGGCGCTCGCCAGCGTGAGGAGGCCGATGACCGACAGGAGCGCTGCGAAACTGCCGTAGAGGTCCGGCCGCATCAGGCGCGGGACGACGATCGTGAACGACGCGAGCCCCGCGTACTCGACGACCTTCCAGACCAGCACGGCACGCGTCTGCGCGCCAACCCGCCCCGAGGCTTGCGCGGCGGGGTTCGCCTCGCTCTCTGTCACGGGCGGATGGCTACCGGCTGCCGGGGAACGGCGCCGCGCCGAGGACGTGGCGGGCCCGGACCCTTAGCATCAACCGCCAGCGGGCGAACCCGCGGCGCCAGCGCTCGCCGTTCATGCCATAGTAGCGCAGGCGACCCAGCATTTCGGCGACGAACGGGCGGCGCACCCGCTGCTGCGGGCGGGCTCGTGGCGGACGCGCACCGACAAACGCGTAGCCCTCCGCTTCCATCCCCTCGCCGCAGATGGACTCGATGGTCCAGATGTCGTGCGCCGCCATCTGCCTGAAGTTGCCTATCGAGCTCGCGTCCACCGGGCGCTCGAGCTTCTTGCCGGCGGGCCGGTTGCGGAAGTGATCCGGCAGGTGCTCGAAGAACGCCATCATCGATTCCTCGTAGGCCTCGCCGAGGACGGCGCACAGCCCCTTCACGTGCTCGACCGGATCCTGCACCAGCTCCTCATAGCGCACCAGCCGGACCGGCCGCCGCGCGCGCCGATAGCTCTCGAGCGCCGCGTTCCACGCCCACGCGGCGTCCGCCGGGCTGACGCCGAAGCTCTTGACGCTCGACAGCGCGGTGTCGCGCGGGTCGCGCATCAGGTAGAAGACGGGACTGTCGGGGAACTCCTCCAGGATCTCGTCGAGGTACTCATGGTGCTCCGGCGTCTTGTCACCGCCGCGCACCTTCCCTCGGCCCTCGGCGTAGAGCCGGAGCAGCGCGGCGAGGACGCCTTCGAAGGTCGGCGTAGAGGCGACCGCCGCACGGAGCTCCTCGAGGCCGGGCGGCGTCACGCGCTGCATCGCGATGATCTCGCGCGCGTCGCGCAGCAGCCGGTCCATGTTGCGCGGACGCGCGAGGTCCCCGTACCAGCGCAGCTCGGGCCGGAAGATGTTGTAAAAGTAGCTCTCGTGGTACGACGCCAGCCGGGAATGGCTGTCCAGGATCTGCGACACGAGCGTCGTCCCGGTGCGGCGGCACCCCATGATGAAAAACGGCGCGGTTCCGGCGTGTCCGTGCGGCTGCGTCACTCCTTGACCTCCTGACGGTCGTCAGCGCGTCCGGCACCTGGGCCGGGCTTCAAGTATATTGTGACCCCGCGAATACGTGCAGCCTTCGTACCAGCGGCTCCCGGCACACAACTTGCTCGCGAGCACAGGATCGCTTTTTCCGGAGATATCCGAGGCATGGCCCAGCACTTGATCGCCCCGCATGGCGGTACCCTGACCGAGCTCCTGGTGGACGCGGACCGCGCCCCGGCGCTCAAGACCGCCTCGCGGGACTGGCCGTCGTGGGACCTCACCCCCCGGCAGCTCTGCGACCTGGAGCTGCTGATGAACGGGGGCTTCTCGCCGCTCCAGGGCTTTCTGACGCGCGCGGACTACGAGTCGGTGTGTGCGACTATGCGGCTCACCTCCGGGATCCTCTGGCCGGTGCCGATCACACTCGACGTGACGGAGGAGTTCGCCGCGAAGATCGCGACCGGCGCGACGGTCGCGCTCCGGGACCCCGAGGGGCTGATGCTCGCGGCGCTGCACGTCGAGGACGTCTGGCGCCCCGACCGCGGCGCGGAGGCCGAGGCGGTCTTCGGGACGTCGAGCCGAGAGCATCCGGGCGTCGCGCACCTGCTCGATCGCACCCATCCGGTGTACGTGGGCGGCCGGCTGGAAGGGTTGCAACTGCCCGTTCACTACGACTACCGAGCGCTGCGTCACACCCCGGCCGAGCTGCGCAACGAGTTCGCGCGCCTGGGGTGGCGGCGCGTCGTCGCGTTCCAAACGCGGAACCCCTTGCACCGGGCGCACCAGGAGCTGACGCTGCGCGCGGCGAAACAGGTCGAGGCGAACCTCCTCATCCACCCGGTGGTCGGCATGACCAAGCCGGGCGACGTGGACCACTACACGCGGGTGCGGTGCTACCAGGCGCTCCTGCCGACCTACCCGCACAACACCGCGATGCTCTCGCTCCTGCCGCTCGCCATGCGGATGGGCGGCCCGCGCGAGGCGGTGTGGCACGCCATCATCCGGAAAAACCACGGGTGCACGCACTTCATCGTAGGGCGCGACCACGCCGGTCCGGGCAAGGATGCGAGCGGCCAGTGGTTCTATGGACCCTACGACGCGCAGCAGCTGCTCCAGAAGCTGGAGGGCGAGCTGGGGATCGCGATGGTCCCGTTCAAGCAGATGCTCTTCGTGCCCGAGCTCGACACTTACTTCCCCGAGGACGAGGTCCCGGCCGGCGCCAAGACCCTCGACATCTCCGGCACCGAGCAGCGCCGCCGCCTGCAGCTCGGCCTCGAGCTGCCGAGCTGGTTCACCTTCCCGGCGGTGGAGCGGGAGCTCCGGAAGAGCTCGCCGCCTCGCCACACGCAGGGACTCACCGTCTTCTTCACCGGCCTCTCGGGCTCCGGCAAGTCCACCATCGCGAACGTGCTCCTGGTCAAGCTGCTCGAGATGGGCGGGCGGCCGGTGACGCTGCTCGACGGCGATCTGGTGCGCAAGCACCTCTCCTCGGAGCTGGGCTTCTCCAAGGAGCACCGGGACATCAACATCCGCCGGATCGGCTTCGTCGCCTCCGAGATCACCAAGAACGGCGGGATCGCGATCTGCGCGCCGATCGCGCCCTACGACGCGGTGCGCAAGGACGTGCGGCGGATGATCGAGCCCCTGGGCGGGTTTTTCCTCGTGCACGTGGCGCCGCCGCTCGAGGTGTGCGAGCAGCGCGACCGCAAGGGACTCTACGCCAAGGCGCGCGCCGGGATCCTCAAGGAATTCACGGGCATCTCGGACCCGTACGAGGCGCCGGGCGACGCGGACATCGTGCTGGACACGAGCGACATGACGCCCGAAGAGGCCGCGCAGCAGATCATCCTGCACCTCGAGCGGGAAGGCCACATCGGCGTGCACGACCGCGGTGCGTGATCGCGTGAGCGTTGCGCGGCGGCTCCCGGCATGAGCTGGCAGGCCTGGCTCACGCTCGCGGTGGTCGTCCTGACCATGGCGGCCCTGACCCGCGACTGGCTCACGCCGTCGAGCGCGGTTATGGGCGGCGTCATCGTGCTGTTGGTCGCCGGCGTCGTCACGCCGGCGCAGGCGTTCGCCGGCTTCAGCAACCCGGCCCCGATCACGGTTGCTGCGCTCTACGTGCTGGCGCGCGCGGTGGAGAAGACCGGCGCCCTGCAGCCGCTCATCGCCGCCACCCTGGGTGAGGGCCGCGGCGGGCGGGGAGCGCTGGCCCGGCTGCTGGTGCCGGTGGCCGGCGCGTCCGCCTTCCTCAACAACACCCCGCTGGTGGCCGCGCTCGCCCCGCAGGTCGGCGACTGGGCCGACCGGCGCGGCCTGTCGCCCTCGCGCTTCCTCATGCCGCTTTCGTTCGCCGCGATCCTCGGTGGCGTCGTCACCGTCATCGGAACCTCGACCAACATCGTGGTGTCCGGGCTCCTCGAGTCCGACGGCCAGGCACCGATCGGCATGTTCGAGCTGACCCGGGTGGGGCTCCCGGTCGCCGTGGTCGGGCTCTTCTGTGTGATACTCCTGGCCCCGGTGGTGCTGCCGGCGCGGCGTCCCGCGCGGCAGGATCTCCGCGAAAACGTGCGCGAGTTCGTGGTGAGCATGGTGGTCGTGCCGGGCGGGCCGCTCGACGGCCAGGCGGTGGAGGCCGGCGGCCTCCGGCACCTGCAAGGCGTCTTCCTGGTCGAGGTGGACCGCGGCGACCAGTCCGTCGCGCCGGTTGGGCCGACCTTCGTGCTGCGTGGCGATGACCGGCTCACGTTCGTGGGACGGGCCGACCTGATCGTGGATCTTCAGGCCGCCCGCGGACTCGCGTCGGCCGAAGGGAAGCACCTGGCCGAGTTCGACACAGTGCGGCACACCTTCTTCGAGGTGGTGGTCGGCGAAGCATCCCAACTGGTTGGAAAGACGCTCCGCGAGGCCGATTTCCGGGGCCGCTACCAGGCCGCGGTCGTGGCGATCCACCGCGCCGGCCAGCGCGTCCAGGCCAAGCTGGGCAGCGTGCGCCTGCGCGCAGGCGACACCCTCCTGCTCCTGACCGATCCCAAGTTCGGCGAGCGGTGGCGCGACCGGAACGATTTCCTGCTCGTCTCGCGGTTCGGAGGCTCGCCACCCGCGGCCACGCGAAAGGCCGGTCTGGTCGGGGTGGTCGCCCTGGCCATCGTGGTGATCGCCGGAGCAGGCCTGCTGCCGATCCTCCACGCCGCGCTGCTCGGCGCCATCGCACTGGTGGCGGTCGGCGTGATGACCGCCGGTGAAGCGCGCGCCGCGGTGGACCTCGACGTAATCATCGTGATCGCGGCGTCCTTCGGGCTGGGCGAGGCCCTGGACCGGACCGGCCTGGCCGATCGGCTGGCCGGCGGGATCGTCGCGGCGTTCCACGGACTCGGACCCCGCGGCGTCCTGCTCGGCGTCACCCTGGCGACGCTGACGATCACCGAGGTCATCACCAACAACGCGGCCGTCGTCCTACTCTTCCCCATCGCGATGTCCACCGCGGCTACCCTGAATGCGGACCCGCGACCCTTCGCCATCGCGATGACGATCGCCGCGTCATCGTCGTTCCTGACGCCGATCGGGTACCAGACCAACATGATGGTGTACGGTCCGGGCGGGTACCGCTTCGGCGACTACATCCGACTCGGCGCGCCGCTCACCGTCGCCGTCATCCTCGCGACGGTGCTGATCGTGCCCTGGTTCTGGCCGTTCTGACGTGACCGCGCGCGCGCAAGACCTCGCCCGCATCGCGGTCGCCCTCGACGCCGCGCGGCTCACCCTTCGGCCCTTCACGCCCGGCGCCGTCGAGTTCCAATTGAAGGCGGCGGACAACCCGGTGACGGCCGCCGATCGCGCGGTGAACGAAGTGCTGCACGCCGCGCTGGTGCGGGACGACGAGGCCTGGCTCTCCGAAGAGACGGTGGACGATCCTACGCGCCTCGAGCGGCGCCGCGTCTGGGTGGTGGACCCGCTCGACGGCACCAAGGAGTTCGTGCAAGGCATCCCCGAGTGGTGCGTCTCCATCGGGCTCGTCGAGGACGGCGAACCGGTGGCCGGGGGCATCTGCAATCCCGCGACGGGCGAGGTCTTCCTCGGCGCATGCGGCGTCGGCGTCACCCGCAATGGCGTGCCGGCGCGCGTGAGCGGTCGCGCCGTGCTCGCGGGCGCCCGCGTCCTTGCCAGCCGGAGCGAGGTCGGCCGCGGCGAGTGGGAACGCTTCCGCGGCACCGAGTTCGGCGTGCGGCCGATGGGCTCCGTGGCCTACAAGCTCGCGCTCGTCGCCGCGGGGCTCGCCGACGTCACCTGGACGCTCGTCCCGAAGCACGAGTGGGACGTCGCCGCCGGCGTGGCGCTGCTGCTCGCGGCCGGCGGCGAAGCGCGCACGCTCGAGGGCGGCCATCCCGTGTTCAACCGCCGGAACCCGAAGCTCACCGGGCTCATCGCCGCCGGCCCCGCGCTCATGCCGGAGCTGCTGGCCGCGCTCGGGGTGGGCACCGCGCCGAGCGCATGAGCGCGCCGGTCGGCCCGCTGCGCGCCGTCGTGGTCGGCGCCGGTCTGATGGGGCGCTGGCACGCCGACGCGATCGCGCACGCCGGAGGCCGCGTCGCAGCGGTCGTGGACACGGACATCGGCCGCGCCCGTGCGCTCGCCGCGCGGCACGGCGGCGCGCTCGTCACCGCCGACCTGGAGTCCGCGGCCCGGGAGGCGTCACCCGCCGTCGCGCATCTCTGCACGCCGCTCGAGACGCACCAGCCGCTCGCGAGCATCGCGGTGGCTCTGGGGCTGCACGTCGTCGTCGAGAAGCCGATGGCGCCGAGCGCGTCCACCACGCAGAGCCTGCTCGCCATGGCGGAGGCGGGTGGCGTGCTGATCGTTCCTACGCACCAGTTCCTCTTCCAGCGGGGCGCGCTGCGGGCGCAGCGCGCGCTCGCGAGCCTCGGACCGGTGCACCACGTGGACGCGGTGGCCTGCTCGGCCGGAGCCGATGGCGGCTCCGACGCCGATCGCGATCGCGTCGCGTCGGAGATCCTTCCGCACCCCCTAGCGCTGACGACCCGGATCCTCGCCCGGCCGCTCGCCGAAGCGTCCTGGCAGGTGCAGCACCCGGCCGCCGGTGAGCTGCGTGCGTCGGCCGCGGTGGGGGCGTCGTCGGTCTCGATCCTGATCTCGATGCGCGGCCGGCCGACCCGCAACACCCTGCGGATCACCGCGGAGCGCGCCACGGTGCACCTCGACCTCTTTCATGGATTCGCGGTGTTCGAGGGCGGGGCGGTATCTCGCGGGCGGAAGATCCTGCACCCCTTCGCTCTGTCGGGGCGGACGCTCCTGGCCGCGGGCACCAACCTCGCGGCGCGCGCGCTGCGCGCCGAAAGTGCCTATCCCGGCCTGCGCGAGCTGGTGCGGCGGTTCTACGAGGCGGTGCGCCGGGGCGGCGAGTCGCCCATCACCGCGCGCGAGACGGTGGACGTCGCGGCGGCGCGCGACGCGATCGTCGCACGCTGGTAGCGGATACCCGCGTCAGGCGGCCGAGGCGCGCCGCTTGCGATAAGCCAGCAGCTGCGTCGCGGCCACCACGACGAGCGTCGCGGCGAGCGCGCCCACCGCGGGAAACGGACGCTTCGTCGCGATCTGGAAGATGGCGGTGTGCACCGCGACCAGGGCGAAGCCGGCGTAGTTGCACCGCTGGAGCGTCTTCCACCGGTGCGTGCCGAGCCGGCGCAGCGCCAGGTCGTTGGAGAGCGCGAGGAGCAGGATCAGAACCAGCGTCGCGACTAGTCCCGCGTAGTTGGCGATGCCGAACGGATCGTGACGGAGGGGGATGCGGTGCGGCTGGTTGGGCGGGTAGACGAAGTAGAGCCAGAACCGCCCCTGCATATGCACCGTAAGCCCGATCAACGTGTGCACGAGGGCGAGGATCCCGGCCCAAATCCCGGTGTCGCGGCGGAGATCCATGCTCACGGGATTCGCGCGAGCCATGAGCACGTTCCAGGGCCCGATCACCAACGTGGCGCCTAGGAAGGCAAGGCCCGCGTACCCGGTGCCAAGGGTGAGGCGGCGCAGCGTGTTGGACGGCACGCCCGCATAGACGATCGCCGTCATGGCGACTGCCGCCAGCGCGAAGAGCGCGTGGCGACGGAGACGGCGGACCCAATACGATGACATATTTCTTTCTTTCCACAGGAGCGAAGGTCGCATGAAGATAGCATTGGTCGGGCTCGGCAACGCCGGCTACACCCTCCATCTCCCGGCGCTGGCCGGCATCCCCTCGGCCACCGTCGTCGGCGCCTGCGACCTCGACGCCGCGCGCCGCCAGCGGGCCCAGGACCAGTTCAAGGTGCCGGTGTTCGACGACTTCGAGGCGATGCTCGAGCGCGCCAGGCCGGACGTGGTCGTCGTCGGCACGCCGCCCGACAGCCACCTCGACTACTGCAAGAAGAGCCTGGCCAAAGCCGCGCACGTCATCTGCGAGAAACCGTTCGTCTCGAGCGTGGACGAGGCCGACGAGGTCATCGCCGCCGCGAAGGCCGCGGGCCGGCACGTCGCGCTCAACCACGAGTTCCGGGAGATGCCGATCTACCGCGCGCTGCGCGATCAGGTGGGCCGGCCGGAAGTCGGCGACCTCGTCTTCGCGCAGGTCTGGCAGCTCATGGATCTCCCGCCCTGGAAGGAGCCCGGCTGGCGGGGCCAAATGCTCCAGCGCACCCTGTACGAAGCCGGCGTCCACCTCGTGGACTTCCTCATGGCTCTCTTCGGCGAGAAGCCCGTCACCGTCTCCGCGACCACGTCCACCTGCGGCGTGCGGGAGGGAGAGACCGACGCCGTGGCGCTCGCGACGCTCGAGTTCTCGCGCGGCCGCCTCGCCCAGGTCATCCAGGACCGCCTCTGCGTCGGCGAGACACAGTACTTCGAGGTGCGCGCCGAGGGCACGAAGGCCTCGCTCCGGGCCTCGTTCGGGGGACGGGCACGCCTCAGCGCCGGCCTCTATCGCAGCACCAAGCCGCACGTCCGCTTCGAGTACGGCACCTCGGGGATCGCCTGGCGCGAGGCCGGCGCGCGTCGCACCTTCCTCGCCCGCAACCCGAGGGACCCGGGCATGATCGCCACCCGCTATGTCTTCGAGAAGACGCTCGCCGCCTTCCGCGACGGCTCGAAGCCCCCGGCCACCGCCCAAGACGGCCGCGACGTCCTCGAAGTGATCGCTGCGTGCTATAAATCGGCCGCGACCGGCCAGCGCGTTCGCCTCGATGCGGGGGTGGCTCGCGAGCTTTCGAGCCTGCGGATGGGGAGCGCGGCGGAAGCCTAAGCCCCCGTGACCGCTGCGCCGTGACCGCACTTCTGCTGCACCGTTGCGACATGGAGCGACTGTTCTAGCTATAACGCGATGTCAGCCAACGACTTGAGTTAGGTCTCTGCACGGCACGAGTCTTCCGGGCCAAAGATGCGGATTGGTGTCTCTCGATCACAAGGTTGGAGGCTGCCCATCATGACAACCCCCACGAGGTTGCGTCTACTGCTACCGGCCACCCTGGCGCTGCTCTTCGGGGTGCTCGCGGCGTGTAGCCGGCCTGACTTGTCCATGGTGGAACCGAACCGCAACGTCGGTCCCTCGTTCTGGGTCGGGGGAGATCCGGAGCCTGGCGCGGTCCAGGTCTGCAACTACGGCCCGGCCGGCACCTACGGCTTCACCGTGCAGTCGCAGAACAACTCGGGCACTTTCCCCCTCGGCAGCTCGTTCACGCTGGCCGCGGACGAGTGCCAGGTCGTCTGGAGGACCACCTCGACTGCGGCGACCAACGTCCGCGTCACCGAGACGAGCATCCCGACCGGCGTGAAGTCCGACTCCGTCGTCGGCTTCCAGACAGAACTCGCCACACCACAGGTCACCTACATCGCGCCGACGCTGGCGTTCGACTTCAAGCTCAACTCGGACCACAGCGGCAGCGCGCGGTTCTACAACTCGCCCTCCAACCCGCCGCCGCCGCCGCGCCGGATCACGATCTGCAAGATCGGGCCGGCAGGGACGTACGACTTTACGGCCACCGCGACCGGCGGAAACGTCGGCACGCTGCTCCTCGGTCCGTCCTTCACCATCGACGCCGGCCAGTGCGCGGACGTGTGGGAGTCGAAGCCGCCCACGACCGATCCTGATCCGAGGACGACCGTGACGGTCTCCGAGGTGAACCTCTCCTCGCTGCTCCAGCTGGACTCGATCCAGGTCGACACGACGACCTACGGCCGTGGTCCGGCGACGACCTCGGGCAATACCGTGACGTTCGTGGTCAACGCCTTCCACGACGGGTTCGCCACGTTCTATAACTCGCAGGTTCCGCCGCCGGCCAATTGCGGCGGTTTGACGCCGGGCTATTGGAAGAACTGGCGGAACAAGTACACGACGGCGCAGTTCACCTTGCTCCTCCAGGGGACGATCGCCAGCGGTAGCATCACGCTCGCGGATCAATACCTGAAGGCGAACAACCCGGCGATCCCGAGGCTCAGGAAGTTCGTGCTGGCCAACCAGCTCACGCAGAACCTGACGCAGCTGAATGCCGGCGGCGCCGGTCTGCCGAACCCGAGCGGCGGCAACCTGGTGGACGCGTGTTCGGCGGGCGGCGGACAGCTCGGCCCGACGCTGACAATAGCGCTGCAGATCCTGGCGAACCCGTCGGCCTATACGACGGCGTACATCGACAGTATCAAGGACATCCTCGACGCGATCGCGAACCTGGGTGGCGGATGAGACTAGACGTAGCGACGTGAAGCAACCAAGGGGAGAGAGGCGCGATTCGGTCTCTCTCCCCTTTGTCTGCGCCCCTTCACGTCTTCAGGTCTTTACCTCTTCCGGTCGGCGCTCATCCCGCGTCCACCATCTCGCGCCGAGTCGGCTCCCAGATCGGGCTCAGCTCGCCGCGAAGCGCCTGCACGGTCGCTTGCATCGCGGCGACGTTACCGGCGACCGCGAAGGTCGGCACCGCCACGATCCAAGGCACGTGCCGCCCTGCCGGCCACACCCAGCCGAGCCAGCCGAGGCCCAGGACGCCCAGCATCGCCAGCGCCGGCCAGAACGCCCAGGGCGTCGAAACCGCCAGCGTGAGGATCCCGAGTCCGGCGAGCGTGAACACCCACGGCAGCACCCAGCGGCAGACTTTGTGGCTGACGAGCATCCACGAGAAGACGCCGAAGCGGAACGGATTGAGCAGGTGGCGCTTAAAGTACAGCGTCTGGATGCCACGGGTGATGGTCCGGACCTTACGCCGGTACTCGCGATGGAGATCCGACAGCCGCGGCACGAAGCACACGGCCTGATCCACGGACACGGACCGGAACCCGTTTTCGCGCGCGATGAGGGCCGCGGCAAAGTCTCGGCTCAGCGCTTCGGGGACGAGGGTCATGTGGAGCCCGACGCGGTTGGCGTAGAAGCACCCCGAGGCGCCCACGATCCCCGAGAGGCCGGTCTCGAGCCGGCGGATCCACATCTCGTAGCCGACGTACCCAGACTCGCCGAGGTTCGCGTCGTCATCCATCCGGGCCACGCTCACGTCTCGGCCCGAAGCCACGCCCACGGACGGATCGGCGAAGGTCGCGACGAGCGGCTTCAGGGCTTCCCGGTGGATCCGGATGGAGGCGTCAGTGTTGACGATAAGCTCGCCCTTGAGGTGCGGGCGGGCGGCGTTCTCCGCCGCCGTCTTGCCGCTTCGCTGCTCCAGGCGGATCAGCTCGACGCCGCGGTCCGCGTACCCGGCGACGATCTCGTCGGTGCGATCGGTCGAGGCGTCGGAGACTACGAGCACCTGGCGGCGGTCCTCCGGATAGTCGAGCTCGAGCACCCGGTCCAGCGTCGCAGCGATGGCGGCTTCCTCGTTGTAGACGGGGATCGTGATGCTGATCATCGGCCACTCGGCCGGCGGCCCGGGCGGCCGGCGCGGACGCCTGAGCGCGCCCGCCGCGATCAGTAGCAGCGGGTAACCCGCGTACGTGTACACCCCGAGCGCGAGCGCGGTGCCGATCACCCAGTACGCGAACGTCATGCGATCACCCGATCGTACACGGCCTCGACCTGCTCGAGCCAGCCTGCGAGCCCGAAGCGGTCGTCGAGGATGGTCCGGGCGCGCGCCGCGCGCCTTTCCGCCTCCTCGCGGTCGTTCAGCGCCACGCGCAGGGCCTCCCGGAGGCGCGCGGTATCGCCCGGCGGGACGAGCCACGCCGAGCCCTCGTCGAGCACGTCCGGGATGCCGCCCACCGCGAACGACACGATGGGGACGCGCGCAGCCATCGCCTCGAGCAGCACCATCGGCAGTCCCTCGGTACGTGAGGTGATGGCGAGCGCGTCGAACGCGGCGAGGAGCGATCCCGCCTCCGGGCGCGCGCCGACCAGCCGGATCTCCCCGCCCCGCGGGCCCGCCTGCGCCAGGCGCGCCTCGAGTGCGGGATGCAGCGGCCCGTCGCCGACGATGGCGCCCACCACCCCCGACAGCCCGGAGTCCGTGACGACGTCCATGAACACGTCCGGCCCCTTCTCGTGACCCAGACGCCCGATCCAGCCGACCACGCGGGCCTCAGGTGTCAGGCCCAGCTCGGCCCGCGCGTCCTCCCGCGTCAGCCTCGCGCGCTCCACGTACCCGTTGGGCACCAGGTGGACGCGCGGGGCCGGAACGCCCGCGCCGAGCACGCGCAACCGCACGCTCTCGGACACGCAGATCGCGGCGTCGAACCGCCGGAGCAGCCGGACATCCAGCCACTCGTAGAGGCGGTTCTTGAGGTCGCCACGCGTGAAGCCGTGCACGGTCGCGACCACGGGCAGCCGAGTGGCGCGCGCCGCCCAGTAGCCGACGACATCCGCGTGATAGACGTGGGTGTGCACCACGCCGGCGCCGAGGCGCCCCAACAGCTCCGCCAGGACTCGCGCCTCCGTCCGGTAACGACGGCGGCCGCACCGCAGCTCCGTCACTGGGATCGCCTCGCGCCGCAGCTGCTCTACGAACCGCGACCCGTCCGCCGTCTGCAAGAGTGCTGCGACGTGCGGCTCGCGCCCGTGCCGCGCCGCCCCGACGCACAGTGCGCGCACCACCGATTCCGCGCCGCCGTACGGGGCTGGCGCGATGACGTGGACGACTCTATGCACCACCCCTCATCGCGTTAGGTTTGACGCATGAGCGAACCCCAGACCGCGCCGAACAACGAGCCCACGGACATCGTCGCGTCGCCCTCCCGACCGCGTCTCGTCCTCTTCAGCCTGATCCTGCTCGGCGCGTCGCTGCTCCTGGCGCTGGCCGGCGCGGAGCTGCTGGTCCGCCTGATCGCCCCCCAGCAGCTCATCCAGGTGCGCCCCGACATCTGGCAGCCCGCCGACCTCGTCGGCTGGGCCAACCGCCCCGGCATCCGCACGACGATCAACACCGGCGAGCGCACCGTACCGCTCTACACCGACCGCGACGGGTTCCGGGTCGGCGCCGCGGGCCGCACCGAGGCCGCCACGCGCATCCTGCTCATCGGCGACTCGTTCTTCGAGGCGCTCCAGGTCCCCTACGAGGAGAGCTTCGCGGGTCTCCTCGAGCAGCGTCTCGCCGCACGCCTCCGCCGGCCCGTCGCGGTGCACGACGCCGCCGTGGACGGCTGGGACCCGAACCAGTACCTGCTCCAGACCCGCACGCTGATGGAGCGCGACACCTTCCACTTGGTCGTGGTCGGAATCTACCTGGGGAACGACATCGTCGGTACACGGCAACAGCGCTTCCGGCCCAAGAAGCCCGCCGAGCGCCACGCTCTGCGCTTCCCGCGCCGTCTGAGCGCGCGCGAGCTGGTGGACGCATGGCTGTATCCCGTGAACGACTTCCTCGAGATGCACTCGCACCTCTTCGTGCTCGCCAAGAACCGGATGCCGACGCTGCGCATGAGGCTCGGGCTCACCGCCGCGTACTTCCCGCCCGAGTTCCGCAAGGAGCGGGCGTCGTCCCCCGAGTGGGACGTGACCGCCGACATTTGCCGCGACCTCGCCGTGGCGGCCGCGAGCCACGGCGCCGCAGCGCTATTTATCCTGATCCCTGTGCCGAGCCAGGTGGACGAGCAGGTGTTCCGCGACTACGTGCGCGGGTTCGGGATCGACTCCAGCGCCGTGGACCTGGAACAACCCAACCGGCTGTTGGGCGCGGCGCTTAGCGCGCGCGGGGTGCGCTTTTTCGACCTGCTGTCGGCGTTCCGGACGGCGCACGCGGAAGGCGTGCGGCTCTACGGGAACGTGGATCGGCACCTCACGCCGGTGGGCAACGACCGCCTCGAGCAGCTAGTGGAGCCGCTGGCGGCCCAAATGCTCGGGCGGGCCGCCCCGCGCTCTTCTAGACACTAGTCGGGACGGCCCGCTCGCTGCTTTCACGCCGCTGACGCGCGGCGGCCGCTTACGACGGGACCCCCATCTTCTGGGTGCTGATCCCGATCGAATCGTACCACACGTCCTCGGCCGTGTTGATGGAGTTGAAGGTGCCGTCGATCTGCACCGTGCCGACCCTGCCGAGGGACGGGCGCGGCACCACGCCGTCAATGATCAGCACGTCGTCCTGCCATACCTTGTAGATAATGTTGTTGGACGTGTTGTAGTCGGCGAAGAACTCGTACCAGTGCCACTGACCTCGCGTCGCATTGGGACGGAGCGCGGGACTGCCCGGGACGTTCGGGCTGAGCGACCCGAACGCCGGGCTGCCCTGGATCTGGTCCGGGTTCACCTGCACGAGGTTCGACGTGTTCGCGTTGAACATCACCGTGCCAATCTGGGTCCCGAAGCTCGGACCGAGGAACCGGAAGACCTTGATCGGGTTCGAGTTGTCGAAGTTCGGCCCCTGCTTGTACGCGAACCGGCCGTACAGCGCCAACTGCGGCGCGCTGAGCAGGAAGTAGAACGCGTAGGCCTGGTTGTTAACGTTCACCGGGATATTGCGCCGCACCGACTGAGCGCCGCGGAACTTGTCAGCCGTGTCGAACTGCCACCCGATCGTCGTCGGGTTCTGGCCGTTGCCAGTGATGAGCGCGCCGAAGGTGCCGTCGTCGAAGCCGTGCTCGAAGATGTTGCCCGGCTGCCCGCCAGCCCCGCTGGCCACGACCGCGAACGACACGGCCGCCGTCTGGCTGGACGACACCACGACGCCAGTCACCGGGTTGGTGACGCCACCGGCAACGTTGAAGCCGCTCGGCGCCGTGTAAGTCACCGTGTAGGTGCCGGGTTCGGCGGAGGCGCTGCCGGTGCCGTTGGTCCCGATCGCGATGTCGATTGGCGGTTTCCCGCCGACGTCGGTCCGCTGGGCGACCGCGGACCCCCCGGTAGTCGCCGCTCCCGTCAGCCCCGTCACGTCCACCTGGATCGTGCCCGGGAGCACCACGAACACGACGGCGAAGGTCGCCTCGGTCGTGGCATTCTCGTTGACCACGAGCCCAGTAACTGGGTTCGCGCTGCCGGCATTGTAGCCTTGAGGGATCGTGAGCTCGACCGTGTACGTCCCGGTGTTCACGACCTTCGTGCCGATCCCCGACGCCTCGTCGATGTCGATGATGTCCGGCGCCTGGGAAGCGTCGGTCCGCGTTGCGGTGGCCTGGAGGTTCGTCACGCCCGGCTGGAGGCCCGTCACCACCACCCGGAGGGTGCCGGTCGGCGTCGGAGGAGGCGGCTCGATGACATCATCCCTGGCGCCGCCACCGCATGCGGGAACGCCCGCCGCCGCGACCAGGAGGCCGCTGGCCGTCCGCACGAACCGGCGGCGGTCCATACCCATACCCGTCACCCACACGCCGCCTCCCGGCACGTCGGCCATTACCGACACTTTTCTCGTCATCGCTCCTCCAGGTTCGTCAATTCCGACTCAAGCGCGCAAATATGCACACCGGACGCGTCCGCGCTAGGCTGGCGAGCCCTCCGCCCGGCTACCGGTGGCGTCCAGGAAGCGCCGGCGCCAGGCTGCGTAGCGACTCGCGCCCAGGCTGGAACGCAGCGCGCCCAGTGCGGCCTCGCGGGCCCGACGTTTTATGGCAAGCCACCGGTCCCCGGCCAGGACGCGACCGAACTCCGCCTCCCCGGGTGCGCCGCGCATGGTGCAGCGCCGTACGTACAAGGGTAAGGGGACCGCTGGGCCCGGGATGTGATTTACACCCCAAAGGGACGTGGCCACGATGGCATACCCCGCTTCCCGAAAGACCTGACGCGCCGCGGGCGGTGGTAAGTCCCCGCCCGGCAATGCGATGGACTCGGTCGCCTGGCAGAGCGCCTGATCCAGCGTCTCCTTCGAGCCGCGCAGCTCATCCAGCACGACCGATCGGTCCAGCTCCGACAGGAAAGGGTGCGACCGCGTGTGCGACTGGATGGACATCCCGGCCGCCTTCATTTCCCGCAACTGCTCCCACGTGACGTAGCCAGGCCGCCCGACCCAATCCGTGGTCACGAAGAAAGTTGCGCTCATGCCCCGCGCCGCGAGGGCCTGGAACGCGCGCTCGTATTGGCCGGTGTTGCCATCGTCGAAGGAAATGACGACGCGCGGCCGCCCGCCGTAACGCAGCCCCTCCTCGAGCGAGCAGCCGGCGTGCCCCGTGTCCCGAATCCAATCCAGCTGGCTGGCGAAGGCGTCGGCCGGCACCGAGAAGTAATCGCCACTCCCGGCCGCGGTCGCGTTGCCGGTGACGTCATGGTAGAGCAGGCAGACCCAGCGCTCGCTCATGCCGGCGTCGCCACCTGTGCGCGCGAGTGCTCCAGGGCGACCGCGCCCACGATCTCGAGCAGCTGCTCCGCCCGCCGGTCCCAGGTGTTGGCCCGCGCCATGTCCTGGGCGCGCCGCTTCGCGGCCTCACGGTCGCCGGCGAGCGCCGTCGCGACGGCCCGCACGAATGCCTCGGTGCTCTCGGCCACGGCCACGGCGTCCCGGTACTTGTATGCCTCGGGCAGCGCCGTGGAGACCACCGGGAGTCCGGCCGCGAGATACTCGAGGAGCTTGAGCGGGTCCACCGCCTCGGTCTCCTTGGTGAGGCGGTAGGGGATGATCGCGACATCGAAGGCCTGAACGTACGCCGGCAGCTCGGCGTAGGGCCGCGCGCCGAGCACGTGGACGTTCGGCCGGTTGAGCGGCGCCAGGTCGACGAACACGGGACCCACCAAGACCACCGAGCCCGCCGGGTTCGCGTCCGCAATGCGGACCAGCAGCTCGAGATCGCACCGCTCCTTCATCCCGCCCGCGAACCCGATCCGCGGCCGCGGGATGGCGCGCAGGTCGTCGGGCTCGGGCCGCGGCTCGGCGAAGTGCGCGTAGTTCACGCCTTGCGGCAGGTGATGCGCGCGGCCGCTGCGCGGAGCCTTGGTGCGCGTGAGGACCTCCGCCGTCGCGACCAGCACGTCCACCCTCTCCAGGAGGCGCTGCTCGAGCGGTGCGAGCATCCACGGCGTCGTGCCCGGCATGTGCAAGAAGTCGTCCATGCAGAAGTACACCGACGCCAGCTCGCCGAGGCGGCCGACCACGCCGACCGTTGGCGGTGACCCGGTGACGAGGACGGGAGGCGCCACGAGCCCCTTCTGGCGCAGGCACGTCCGCACCGTGCGGAGCATCGAGCGGGTGTTGAGCGCGTGAATCGCGCCAATGTGGTGCCAGGGAAGCACGGCGGGGTTGAGGACGGCGAGCGGCGCGGGTCCGTCCACGTGGCCCGGGTGCGCCGCGCGCGCCCGCTGGCGCAGCATCTTTCGCCCCTTCTCCAGCGCACGCCGCGCGTCGGCGCGCGAGAGCTCGGGCACCCGGTGGCCGACGGCGTTCACCCACACCACGGGGAAACGCGGGATGATGTGCCGGAAGACGTGCTGCATGGTGGAGACGTGCCGCCCCCAGTCATCCCCGAAGACGACGAAGGGTGTCCCCGCCGGCAGGCTCATGCGTTCTTCTGGAACAGGATGAGGAACTTGTTGGCCCGGTATTCCAGGGGTAGCCAGCTGGTGAGCCGCTGGTAGGTCTTCCGGAGCGAGCTCATGCCGTCGGTCCACTGGCGGTCGACGTAGTGCAGCGCCGTCGGCGAGAAGCCTTGCGCCCGGAAGATCCGCTCCACCGATGCGGGCCACAGCGCGCGCTGGTTCCGCACCATTTTCTTGAGGGCCCACCACCCGTACCGGTTCACGACGTTGAACGCGAGCCAGGTGAGGAAGTTCTTCGCGTTCGGCTCGAAGGCGACGATCCGGTTCCTCGTCACCCGCGCCAGCTCACGCGGGAGCTTGTCCAGCCTCGGAAAGTGGTGGAGGAGCAACGAGGTCCAGGCGACGTCGATCGCGCCGTGCCGGATGGGCAGGTTCTCCGCGTCTCCGACGAGGAAGAGCCCGTGACGGTTCTCGCGGCGGAACCGCTCGCGCGCCGCCATGACGCCGCCCTTCGTGAGGTCCATCGCGATCACGTCGTACCCGCGACGCGCCAGCCGGATCGCGTGGCCCCCCGTGCCGCAGCCGATGTCGAACACCTTGCCCCGCGGCGGCTCCGGAAACGCCAGCGCGTGCAGCTCGTCGTACCCGGCGGTGATGTGCTCGTTCTCCGGGTTGCGGGCGAACAGCTGGTCGTAGAACGCCCGCTCCGCGACTCGATCCTGCATCAAACCCATCCTCTCGAAGCCGTTGCTCCGGCGGTCGCCCTGGGGGCCCCCGGATCCCCCTCTCCCCCCGCCAGTGCCGCCTCCGCCGCGCGGACCTCCGCTGGTCCAACGCCGCCGTGACAGGGCAGCGCGATCACCGTCTCTGCCAGACGATCCGCCCCCGGCGCCGGCGGCCCGTCAGCGCATACCGCGCGGAACGCGTCGATCCCCGACAGCGGGCGCGGGAACGAATGCACGTACGTCATGCCGATGCGCGCGAGGCGCTGGGCCGCCTCGCGGCGCGCACCGGCATCGACCGCGAGCAGCGGAAACCGGAGGTACGCCGGCGCGCTCCCCGGCGGCGGCGCGACGGTCGTGAAATGCCGATCGCCCCCCAGCGCCGCCTGCCAAGCAGCCGCGACTCGCCGGCGAATGTCGCGCTGCCGAGCCACCCTGTCCGCAAGTCCCCTCGCGAGCCCGTCGGCGCTGCGTGCCGCCGCCCCGGTCTCAAACGCGGAATCATAATGGGACTCGCCGATGTCCACACCCGGCAGCCGGGCGAGCAATCCGAATGCCAGCTGGCTGCGGCTGGCCGCGACCGCCACGGCCGCGACCCACGTCCCGGCGCCGGCCACCCTCATCGCGCGCGCGCCAAACACCGGGGCCGCGGCGCGGGCGAGCTCCCCGTCCGGGATCAGGAGTGCGCCACCCTGCCCCGTCGTGATGCACTTGCCGCGGCCGAAGCTGAGCACCCCGATGTCGCCGCGTCCACCCGCAGCCCGCCCCGTTTCGGTCGCGCCGAGCGCCTGCGCCGCGTCGTCGACCACCAGCGCGCCCGCATCGCGCATCCAGCCGATATCCGTGGTGCGTGAGGGATAGCCGTAGAGGTTGCCCAGGACCACCGCGGCCGTCCGGCCATCCACGCACCCGGCCAGGGCGCCGCGGTCGTAGTCGAGCGTTTCCGGCGACACGTCGCCGAGCACCACCTCGGCGCCGGCGGCCGCCGCGGCCGCGGCCACGGAGTACGACGTGTACGCCGGGAGCACCACCCGTCGTCGCCCCGTGAGGTGCATCGCGATCTCGAGCGCCGTCTTGAGGGCGGCCCGGCCCGAGCAATAGCCGCGCACCCACGCGCCCGGAAAGAGCGCGCCCACCTCGCGCTCGAGCTCCCCGGCACGCGCCCCCGACACGAACGCCCACAGCCCGCTCCACAGCGCGCCCAAGGTGGGCGGCGCGAGCACCGGCGGAATCCGACGGAGCGGGCTCACGACGCGGAAGCCATGGACGCGGGGGCGGCGGCAAGGCCGTTCACGTACAGCTCCTCGTACTCTGCCAGAAAACGGTCCAGCGAGTATCGGGTCACCACACGACGCCGCGCGCTCCTCCCCACCTCGGCGCGGCGCTCGGGCGAGGCCAGCGTCGCATGCGCCACTCGCACGAACGCCTCGCGGTCGCCCGCCGGGACGACCTGCTCCGCCAGCTCCGGCCCGAGCAGCGCGGCGTTTGACCCGACGTTCGTCACCACCGGCGCAATGCCGCACGCCATCGCCTCCAGCAGCGACACCGACGTTCCCTCGCTCAGCGACGTGAGGGCGAACACGTCGAGCATCCGGTAGAACTCAGCGGGCGTGTCCACCCAACCCGGCAACCGGACCGCGTCGGCGACGCCCAGCGTGCGGGCGTGGACCTCGAGCGCCTCGCGCTGCGAGCCGTGACCGCAGATCACGAGGACGAGCGGGCGCTCGAGACGGTGCTCCGCGCGAAGCGTCGCGAAGGCGTCGATGAGCCGCTCATAAGCCTTGACCGGCTCGAGGCGGCCGATGCTGCCGAGCACGCTGGCGCCGCCGGGAATCCCGAGCTTGGCTCGCAGCGCCGGCGAAGTCTCTCCGGGGACGAAGACGTCGGTGTCGATCCCGTTCTCGATCGTGCGGAGCCGGTCGGGCGACACGCCCAGCTCGGTGCGAAGGTACGCGTTGAGCCGGTCCGAGACCGGCACCACGATGTCGGTCCACCGGGCGGCCAGCCGGTCGAGCCACCGCATGAGTGGCGGATCGTCGTGCTCGCGGCCGTGCTCGGTGTAGATCACGCGCTCGACACCGGCCAGATGCGCGGCGAGAGCCGCCTTGTACCACGCGCTGTGGATGTGGACGACGTCCGGCCGCGTGGCCCTGACGCGCCGCACCAGACCGAGCGGCACGGCCATCGAGACGCCGGGGATCGGTTTGATGACGTGATACTGGTCCAGCAGGTGACGGACCGACGAGCCCACGTTGCCGGGCCGACCGCGCAGCGTAATGGCCGACATCACGATGCGCGTGCCGGCGAAGCGCCGCGCCATCGCCGCCACCAGGCTCTCCATGCCGCCCCCGTGCAGGTCGTGGACGACGTGCGTTACGCGCACGCGGCCGGGGAGGTCCCCGCGCTCAGCCGCCACGATCTTCCTCCGCCTCGGGCGCGGCCGCGGCGCGGCGCCGCGAGCCCGCGCGCCACGTCAGGCCGTGCACCCGGCCGCGCCAGGCGAGCGCATCGTGGTCACCGCCGAGCTCGATGCGCTTGAGCGCGAACAGGTCGTCCCCCGCAAAGTTCTCGCCGCCGAAGTCGGAGAAACACGCCGCGTAGCCGCACGCCCGCACCGCACGGACCCCATCGGCGGTGATGTCATCCGGCTGGCCGAAGGTGTAGGCCATCGCCGCGGTCTGGAGCCCGAGGCGATTCCGCAGCGCGGCCAGGGACCGCTCCAGCTCCTCGCGCAGCTCTCCGTCGTCGCACGCCGAGAGCCGGACATGCGTCGCGGTGTGCCCACCCACGCTCCAGCCCGCGCCCCGCAGATCCGCGATCGCGTCCCAGCTCATCAGGGCCAGATGCTCTCGCACGGGGCTCTCCTCGTCGTGAGCGAGGCGACGATCGGTGCCAAGCAGGTCGGTCGTCACGAAGCAGCAGCCCGCGAGCCCACGCTCTTCGAGCACCGGCCGCGCCTGCTCGTTGACGCTCCGATAGCCGTCGTCGAAGGTGATGACCGCCACCGGCCGCGTGAGCCGCGTGCCATCGGCGAGCAGCCGAAGGCCCTCCTCGAGGCTCACCACCCTGTGGTGCTTCGCTAGGTAGGCGACCTGCCGCCGCAGCACGCTCGCGGGCACCGTCATCCCGTCCCGGCAGAGATCGGTCACGCGGTGGTAAGTGAACACGCGGACCGGATGGCGGCCGCGGATCGTCCGCACCAGGTCGCGCAGCGGGCGGACCAGCCAGAGCCAGCCCAGCGTGAGGGCGGTACGCGCCAGGTAGCGCACGCTGCCGAGCCGCCAGCGCAGGTTGCGCGCCCGGAGCCGCATCGCGAGCTGCAGGCGCTGGCGGAGAGTCGGCCGGCGGAAGCTCCGCCCCCCGATAGGCTGCGGCGTTCCCGGCGCATCGCCCCGCGCGAGCGCGCGAAGCGCGTCCGTGAGGACCGCTGCGGCAAGCTCCTCGCTCCGGGCCACGACGCGGGCCAGCGAGTCCGTCGGATAGATCGGCGCGACCGCCTGCCGGATCACGGAGCCCGTGTCGAGCCCGTCGTCCACCCAGTGCACCGTCGCGCCGATCTCGCCCGCGCCGGTGTACAGCTCCCAGAAGCCCGGCGGCATGCCGCGGTAATCGGGTACCTTGCCGCCGTGTAGATTGATCGTGCCGCGAGCGGGAATCCCGAACAGCGACCGGCGGAGGATCGGCGCGCCGATCGACAGGCCGAGATCGGGACGCCACGCCCGCACCCTTTCCTGGACGCCGGGCGCGTGGATGTCGGGCGCTTCGATCACCTCCACCGGAACGCCCGGGTTTGCCTCCGCGCGGTCCGCGGGTCGCGCGACCAGCCGACGCAGCACGGAGAGCGCGAGGACGCCGAGGCGATACGGGACGAAGATCAGCCCGTGCTTCTTCACGTTGCGCCGCACGCTCTCGAGCGCGTTCTGGACGCCGTGCGGGCGAAGCCGGCGGCAGATCAGGACGGCTTCGAGTCCCGGTGTTCGAAGTACCGAGGGCCACCACGGCGTGGACTCCAGACCGGGGTTGCCCGTGAAGACGACGATCCGCAAGAGTGCTGGACCTCTGGCTCTGGGAACCTGGAAAGTGCGCCGCCGCCCGCAACGTAGGCCGATTCGGCCGCCCGAGCTAGTGCATCAAGCGTGCCCACGTGGAGGCGTCGCTCGGGGGGGCGAAACCCACCGAGGATCTAGCCGAACCAGACCGCGTGTTGCACGACCGCAACACATTCGCGCTCCGTGGCACGACTATTGATAAGCCCTTTCGTCTCGATGACGCATCTCTTACAGTCCACCTGGTGAGCATGCTTTCCGGCCCAGTGGCGTCGTCCCGAGATAGGTCGTGAGAAACCTCGCGCGCGCCAGCGCCGCGGCATCAGGTCCGGTCGCCCCGGTTGTCGTGCCCACCGCCCCGGCGGCGGGCCAGCGGCGGCGGGCGGCCGCCAAGATCGGGCCGGAGCTGATGTTCCTCTACGTCCTCTGGTTCATCATCCTGTGCGACCCGCAGTGGTTCCTGGCGAGCTTTCTCGGGAAGACGCTCGTCCAGGTGCCGACCGCCCTGTTCGGCATCTTCCTCGTCATGGTGCTGTTGCAGAAGCCGCGGCACCTGTTCGTGCCGCTGCTCTGCTTCCTCATCTACACCGGGATCAACCTCTACTGGGCGTACAACCGCGGCTACGCGCTGACGCCGACGAAGCAGCTGCTTCTCTACTACGTCCTCGCGATCGGCACGTTCTCGTACGTGAGGAACTTCAAGCAGGCACTGCCGATCATCGTCATGATGTTCGTTTACCAGTACATCTGGTGGGACGCGCACGGGGCGCTGCAGGGGCGCGTGACGTGGCACCCGACGAACACCAACTACGACGGTTTCGGCCCGCTGATGGTGATGGGGCTCTCGACCACCATCTATTATGCCATGGCCACCAAGAAGAAGGCGCAGAAGACGTTGGCGCTGCTCGTCGCCGGGGGATGCGTGATCGGCTTCGTGTCGTCCTTCGCCCGCGGCGCGATTGTCTCGGCCGGTGCGGTAATCGGATGGATCTGGCTGCGCCTGCCGCGGAAGGGCGTGGCGACGCTGATGATCATCGGCGTGGCCCTCGTCGTGGTAACGTCGGCGAGCCTGCTCTTCTCGAACGTGAAGCGCGGGGACGCCAGGGGCAGCTTCTGGGAGGAGATGCTCACGATTGGTGCGGAGGATGACAAGACCGCGACGGACCGCGAGGTGCTGTGGAACCTCGCGCAGCGGGTCTTCTGGGTGCATCCGTGGATGGGCGTCGGCGCGGAGAACTTCGGACCGTTCGCGGCGGAGTACTTCGAGGCGGGCGAGACGGGCGGCAACTACGACGAGAACCCGGCGCGGTTGTACGAGCGCGACGTCCACAGCTCGTACTTCCAGATCCTGTCCGAGTACGGGGTGATCGGCTCCTCGCTCTTCCTCTGGCTCCTGATCGACTTCTGGCTCAAGAACCGGAAGCTCCGCCGGCGGGAGCGCATCGCCGCCTGGAGAGATGCGGGCAACGGCGCCCTCGACCTCAAGCAGCTCTCGCTGGGCATCGAGGCGAGCATGGTGGCCTTCCTTTCGACCGCCTTCTTCTATAACCAGGTCTTCGTGCATTGGCTCTACTCCATCCTGACGATCAACATCCTGCTGTACCTCCTCTCGAAGCCCAAGGGCCTCCAGGCAGACGGCGTACGCCGGCGAGCAAGTCGCGCGTGACGCGGAAGGCTCTGCTGGGCAGCCTCGCCCTGCTTGCCGTCAGCGCGTCCGCCGGCGTGCTGCTCGCGGAGGTCGGCCTGCGCGTGCTGGCGCGGACGCAGCCGCAGTTCGGCCGGCAGATGAAGCAATACGATCCCCTGGCGATCCTGGTGGACGCCCACGGGGAGTTGGGGTACCGGCAGAAGCCCAACGTGCGGTTCCGCTTCTCGAACGGGACGTTCGCCATGAGCAACGCCCTGGGGTTTCGAGGGCCCGAGATCCGCGTGCCCAAGCCGGCCGGCACCTTCCGCGTGGTCCTGCTCGGCGAGTCCACGACCCACGGGTGGGGGGTGGGCGACGCACAGACCATCGACGCGTACCTGCGACACGTGCTCGGCCAGCGCCATCCGGGGCGACCGATGGAGGTCGTGAACCTCGCCTTCGATGGCTACGACGCCTACCAGATCTTCGAGCGGCTGCGCAGCGACGGGATGCGGCTCGACCCCGACGTCATCATTGTCAACACCGGCGTGAACGACGTGCGGAACGCGCGGTTCGCGAACCTGCGCGACAAGGACCCGCGCACGCTGATCTGGGAGGACGATGTGGCGCGGCTACGCGAGGAGCAGCGCCGCGGCGGCCCGCGCCTCTGGACGCGCATCAAGCACTACTCGTACCTGGCCCGTATGCCAGGGCTGCTGCGCGACCGGCGGGTGCGGCGCACCCAGGTCCGAACGCGCCGTGAGATCACGCCGCAGCCCGAGGCGGCCGACAACTTCGAGCGGAACCTCCTGCGCATTGCCGAGCTGGCCCGGACGAAGGACATCCCGCTCCTGTTCTCGACGCCGCCCTCGGTGCTGAACGAGCGGCCGGAGGCGTTCGACAGCGCGCCCCGCGCCTATCTGCTCGGCAGTCCCGCGACGACCCAGCAGTACCGCGACACTCTCGCCGCCCGGATGCGCGCGGTGGTGGCGCGCCTGGCGGCCGGCGGCCAGCGCGTGGTCTACGTACCGCACGCGCTCCCGCCGGCGATGTTCCTCGACGACGCGCACCTCACGCCGGCCGGCAACCGCCAGATGGCGATCGACTTCGCCAGCGCCGTCGCGCGCTACGTTACGGGCGCGCCGCCCGGCGCCCAGGCGGCCGGCCGCACCGCCGCCACCGCCCGCACCCCAGCTCCCGCGGCCCGTTCAAGGTGAGCGTCGCGCCGCCGCCACGCGCGGACGCCCGCGACCTCGACCGGTCACTCGTCCGCGGCATCGCGTGGACGGGCGGGATCAAGTGGGCCACCCAGATCCTCGCTTGGGCCGCAACCCTCGTCCTGGCGCGGCTCCTCACGCCGGCGGACTACGGCCTCTTCGGCATGGCGACGGTGTACCTCGGCCTGGTCGAGCTGGTCAACGAGTTCGGGCTCTCTGCCGCCATCGTGCAGCGCCGCGACCTCGACGACGACCAGATCGCGAGCCTCGGCGGGCTCTCGGTGCTGCTGGGCGTCGTCCTCACGGGGCTCTCACTCCTGTTGGCGCGACCCATCGCCGTCTTCTTCGGCGAGGCCACCGTGCGGCCGCTCATCATGGCGCTCAGCCTCACCTTCGTGGCGACCGCGTTGCAGGTCCTGCCCCGCTCGCTCCTCGCACGCGACCTCGAGTTCCGCAAGCTCGCGTGGCTCGACGGCATCACCGCCGTCACCCAGACGGCAGTCACCCTGGTGCTCGCCGTCCTGGGCTACCGCTACTGGGCGCTGGTGCTCGGCGCCCTCGCCAGCCGGGCCGTCACGACGGTCGTCGCGTACGCGTTCCGGCCGAATCGCCTGACGCTCCCGCGGCGGGTCGAGCAAGTGGCGGGCGCCGTGATCTTCGGTTGGCAGGTAGTGGTGGCGCGCGTCACCTGGTACCTGTACAGCAACGCCGACTCCGCGATCGTGGGGCGCGTGCTCGGCAAGGCCTCGCTCGGCGCGTACGCCTTCGGCCAGACCCTCGCGAGCATCCCGGTGGAGCGCATCAGCGCGCTGGTGGGACGCGTCACGCCCGCCGTGTTCGCGGCGGTGCAAGACGACAAGCCGGCCCTGCGGCGCTACCTCCGGAACCTCACCGAGGGGCTCGCCCTCATCACCTTCCCCGCCTCCGCCGGGCTCGCGCTCCTCGCGCACGACCTCGTCCTCCTCGCGCTGGGCGAGCGGTGGCGCGCAGCCATCATGCCGCTGCGCCTCCTCGCGATCTACGGAGGCATCCGGTCCGTCTCCACGCTCTTCCCGCAGATCCTCGTAGCCCTCGGGCGCACCAAGCGCAACATGCAGTTCAACCTGGTCGCGGTGGTCGTGATGCCGGCCGCGTTCCTGATTGGCAGCCGCTGGGGGACGACGGGGGTGGCGCTGGGATGGATTGTAGGCTATCCGCTCATCGCGCTGCCGCTGTTCATGCGCTCGGTGTTCCGGCTGATCGACATGCCGGTGTCGGACTACCTCCGGGCGCTGTGGCCCGCCATTAGCGGCACGCTGGTGATGAGCGGCGCGGTGATCGGTCTCCGCGTAGCGCTCGCCGATGCTCTTCCTCTTGCCGCTCGCTTCGGCGTCCTCAGCCTCGCGGGCGCGAGCGCGTACGCCGGCATGCTGCTCCTCGCGCACCGCGGGCGGGTGCTGGGTGCGCTCGCTCACCTGCGGGAGATGCGCCGGTGACCGCAGGCGGCCAGGCGACGACGCCCCGGGCGGGGACCGCGCCGCCCAGGTAGATTCGTCCGCCGATGAACGACCGCCGCATCCTGCTCGTCGCCTATCACTTCGGTCCCGGCGCCGCCACCGGGGCCCTGCGTTGGAACGCCATGGCACACGACCTCGCGCTGGCGGGGTGGACCTTCGACGTGATCACGCTCGCGCGCCCACGGCCGGACGGCGGCCCCGCCACCGCCGCGTACGAGTTCGCACCGGGCATCCAGGTCTTTCCCGTGCCGCAGCCGGTGTGGATGGACCGGGTGCTCGACGCGGCCGTCGCCGTGAAGCACAGCCTCTGGCGAGGGCGTCAGGCGCGCGCGGAGGCGCCCGAACAGGAGACCGCGCCCGACCCGGACGACGTGCGCGTCCGCCTCCCGGGCGCGTCGCAGGGCGCGTACCGGGACCTTCTGGCGAGCGTGGACGCGGGCCGCCGGTGGTACGCGGAGCGCTCATGGGTCGCTGGTGCGCGCCGAATGGGGAGCGCGCTGGCGCGGCGGCACCGCTACGACGCGGTGATCGTCTCCTCGCCGCCGCACCTCGCGCATCTCGCCGGCATCCGGCTCTCCGGGGAGCTGGGAATCCCGTTCGTGGCGGACTTCCGCGACCCGTGGATCTTCGGCCACCCGCGCGAGTGCGCGTTCAGCGACCTCGAGCGACGGATCGGGCCTCGCTATGAGGCGCTGACCATGCGGAACGCGGCCCTGGTCATCTGCAACACGGATCGCGCCCGGTCGGCGGTCGCGGACGTCTATCCGGCCGAGGCGCGCAAGCTCGTTACGCTCCCCAACGGGTGGGACGCGCTCGACGGGGTCGTGGCGCCCGACCGCGGCCACTTCCGCGTCGCCTTCACGGGATGGCTCTACCCCTTCACGGACCCGCGGCCGCTCTTCGCGGCCTGCGCGAGGCTCAGGCAACGCCGCGATCCCAACGCGTCGGTGCTGCGCCTCGAGTTCATGGGCACCCGGGCGTCGTTCGGCGGCGTGCCGCTCCACGCGCTGGCGAGGAGCTACGGGATCGAGGAGTGCTTCCTTCTCCATCCGCGTGCGCCGCGCGCCGAGGCGCTCCGCTTCCAGCAGGAAGCTGCGGTGCTGGTCGTCTTCGACTACCCCCACCCGCTCTCGGTCCCGGTGAAGTTTTACGATCACGCACAGATGCGAGGCTCGATGCTCCTCATCGGGAACCCGAAGGGCGCGCTCGCGGACGCCGCGCGCCGCCTCGGCCAGACGGTGAGCGCCCCGGACGATGCCGCGGGCATCGACGCCACGCTCGAGGCGGCGCTCGACCGGTGGCGTCGTGGCGCATTCGAGCGGCCACTGGACGGCGAAGGGATCTTTGACCGAAGGCGCCAGTGCGAGCGACTGGCGGAGATACTGGCTTCGCTCGGCGCAGCGAAAGCCGGCGTCCTTTAGGACGCGCCTTGGCCGAGCGCGTGCTTCAGCACGCGACACTCGACGGCTGACACCCCTTAAGGAATGTAGCGCACGATGCGCGGGCCGAGCGCCGACGCGATCGGGAGCGGCAGGCGCTTCCAGAGGCGCGGGCCCCAGCTGTAGGCTCCATCGTCGGGCGACGGCGTCGCGGCCGCGGCGTCGCGCGAGTACTGGTACCACCACAGCGGGACGTCGCGCGACCCCCACTGCCGCTTGAAGCGGTGCGTGCCGCTGCCCGGGGTGCACCGGCCGAAGTTGAAGAGTGACAGCCCCTCGGCGATCGCGCGCTCGATGAACGACCAGTAGAGCAGCATGTTGGGAGCCATCCGGCTGAACTCCCTGAGCGACGAAGCCCAGGTCATCTCGAACTCCGACCCCCAGCGGAACCCGCAGCCGCCGGCGACCGGCCGGCCACCGGCGTAGCCGCAGCCGAACCACACGTCCTCAGGGAACGTCTCGGCCAGCGCCGCGAAAAAGCGGCGCGGGAGCGTCGGCGTGCCGAGATCGCGCATGTGCCGGCTGAACACGGCGAAGAATGGCTCGACCTGGTCCAGGCCGAACCGCACGGTAACGCCCTCCTTCTGCGGCTTGCGCACCTGGCTGCGGAGCTTGGCGTCGAACCCGCGGAACAGCGCGTCGGGGTTCGCCGGCGGCAGGTCGAGTACGACCGTGATCTTTCGGTGCGAGGCCGGAAGCGGAACCTCCGCCTCCTCCCGGTTCCGGAGCTCCAGCAGCTTGGCGTGCTCCTGATCCGCCAGCATGGCGGCGTGCGCGACGAGCGCTCGGACGGCGTCGGCCTCGCCGAGCGGCCCGCCGTAGTTCAGGAACGGCATCGACACCAGGTAGTGACCGAAGACGACGCTCTTCACGCGCACCAGCGGCAGCACGCCGGCCAGCGCACCATCCTTGTCACGCGCGCCGAAGTAGAGGCACTCGTGCCCGAAGGCCCGCTCGATGAGCGTTTTCCAGCCCCAGCGGTGGCAGTGGGTCGAGCCGGCGCTGGCGCGCACGGACGCCTCCCATTCCTCCGCGGTGCCGTCGAACCGCTCGACCCGCGGCATCACGGCGAGGCGGCGGCCCTCGGGGCCCAGTCCCCGCGCCGGCCGCTGTCCAAGGCGATGCCGAAGTCCGGCGCGATGGAAGTGAAGCGGAACTCGGTGAGCAGCCGCTCGAGTCGCGGCAGGACGCGGCCCAGGCCGCCGTAGTGGCGCACCCTGGTGAGCGCGGGGACCGGGAACCGCGGCTGGTCCGGGTCGATCTCCCAGGGATGGATGTAGAACGTGCCCGGGACGCCACGGCGCTCGAAGTCGCGGAGCGCCAAGCGGACCAGCGCGTACGGCAGGAGGCGGAAATACGCGCCGCCCGCGGCCGGGAGGTTCACGCCGAACATCCGCAGCGTCGCCGGAGGCACCTCTACGAGGCGCCCTCCGGGTCGGTCGAGCCAGTGCGGATCGCGGAGGCCGGCCGCATACCCGTAACCCGGGCGGCGGACCGGAAACAGGCTCGAGTCGTAGCGGTAGCCCTCCTCGAGGAGGATGTCCAGCGCCCACTCCCGTCCCGCGACGATCGAGTAGCTCGGCGCGCGGAATCCCAGCACCGGCGCGCCCGTCAGATCCTCGAGCACGCGCTTGGTGCGTCTGACGGAATCGCGGAATTCGTCGGGGGTCTGTTCGGTCACCCGGCGGTGGTCCCAGCCGTGCGACGCGACCTCGTGTCCCGCCCGCGCCATGGCCCGGACCATGTCGGGCTTCCGCTCCGCGAGCCAGCCCAGCACGAAGAACGTCCCGCGCGCGTCGGCCCGCGCGAGGATCTCGAGGATCGCCGACACGCTGCGCTCGACGCGGCTCTCGTAACCGCCCCAGCTCTCGCGGGCAACGTGCGGCGCAAGCGCGAGGACCTGGAAGTACTCCTCCACGTCCACCGTGAAGTGATGGGCCGTTCGGGATTGCCTCATCGACTGAAGAGTAATGCTCCAGCTTGGCGGCGAAAAGAAACGGGCCCGGCGTCGCCGGGCCCGTGCGTCATGCGGACCGAGCCGCGCTCAGCCGTTCGTGACGTCCTTGCCCCGGCGCCGTCGGATGAGCCCGAAACCGCCCATACCCGCGAGCCCCGTGAGCATGAGCGTCATGGTCACCGGCTCCGGGACCGAGGCGCCAAAACAGTTCGCGAGCTCACCGCCCGTGATGCAGTCGGTTTCCTCGCCCCTGTTGTTGCCATGCACATTAACGATCGTGTTCTGCAAGTCCCACGAGCCCGTGATGGTGAAGTTGAGTTGTACGTAGCCGGGATCGTTGATGCTCGACGGGAGGCTACAGGGGTTCTGCCAGTACTGCCCGGGGGGCAGGTTGCTCGCGCACCCACTCGCGATGCCGTCGTTCGCGTTGCCGTCGGGGGTCTGCGTGAGGAGATCGAGGAACACGCCGCCGCCGGCCGTGACGTCGTTCCTGATGCGCCAGCTCGAGGGCGAGTCCCCAGGGCGCACCGGACCGCTCATGGTGAGGCTGCCCACGTCCGCCATGGCGCTGCCCACGTTCTGGAAGCCCACCGCGGTGAAGACGGTGTTCGGGTTCGTGCTGTAGAACCCTGACAGGTTCCAGAGGCGCAGGGTCACCTGCTGGCCAACTACGAGCACCCCGACGGACGCACACGACGCGAACCGGCTGCCTCCGCACACATTCCACGTGCGCGCATCCGCCGCCGCGCTGTTCGCAGCGCAACAGAACCCCACGGCTACGAGCCCTGCAATGCTCATGGCCTTGCGCATGCGCCTACTCCCCTTCCTGACCAGGGATGGGACTGCCCGACGCTAAACACAGTAACCGCAACCAGTTAGAGCAGCAAGAAACACGCCAGGCGATGGGCGCCCGGCACGATACGGCTAACGTGGTGTGGGAACACTTCTTACGCTTGTCGGAGGCTCACGCACCGACGCACGGTGGCCGCACCACGGATACAACATGTGGCGCCTGAGCGGCACCCACTACAGCGCGACTCCCCTATCGCCATCGCCCCCCGCCCTTATGGACGAGTGCGGGTGTGGGCCCAGGCCTTGGCCGCAATCCAGAACATCACGGCGGGGTAAGCGGTCAGTTGGAGCGAGGTCTTGACCAGGGCCTTCATGACCCCTTGGCGTGCCACCGGCTGTTCGCGAAGGGCCAGGAGTGCGATGGGGACATCGGTCAGGTAGAGGATGCCACCCGCGAGGATGAGCGTCGCGAGCGCCGCCAACAGGATGGCGACGATTCGCGCCGGCCACCGGACGCCACGGGCGACCGCCGAGGCGAGCACCAGCGCCATACCCATGACCGGCAGGGGCAGCCCGTCCAGGCTCGCCGTCACCGTGCCGAACTCCCACTCGGGCGACCCGAAGTTCAGCGGGTACCAGATGAGGGCCACGTCGAGACCGCCCACCAGCGCAAAGACGAAGCCCAAGTATCCGAGCAACCGCCACGCGACGTCCGGTGCCGCGACGAGCGGTGAGCGCGCCGGCTTAGGCGCTTCGCTCACGAGGATCTTCGGTGCGGTCATGGGCGCCCCCTTCAGCGCGTGATGAGGTCGGTACTGCTGCGAGGCTTGAGTCGCCACACGCCGGCCGTGCCCGTGGGCACGAGCACGCCGATGATTCTGAAGCGCGCGCCCGGCACGTAGGGGTACGGCGGGCTGGCGCCGGCACGGTTCGGCGGAAAGAATGTCGGGTCCGCGGCTTGGTCCAGCAACACCTCTAGACTACCGGTTCCGTCGTTCACGAGGAGCTGCATGCCATCAGCGACTGCAATAGTATCGCCGATGGTGGCCGTGTCGATCTGAACGAGCGCGGCGTCGAGCCGGCCAGCGTTAGCGCTCGCGGCCACCCCCGTGGTGATCACAGTCAAGTTTGGAAGGAAAACCTCGGGGAACAGCACGAGGGGCGTCACATCGTCGAGCGTGGGCTGGCCGTCCCGCGCGCTGGTCGTGCCCAGGAAGCGGACGCTGTCGGCCGTCACGAAAAATGGCGTCGACCGCACTCGCGTCGCGCGGATTGCTCCCGACGTGTCCGCGAGGTGCACCGTCGTGTCGCTGAATGTCGAGCGCGCGTTCAGGGCGATGCCCTCCACGAAGATCTTCCTCCCGGCCGGCAGGGCGCGCGCCTGCGCCACGGTCTTGTGCGGGTAGCTGATGCCGACGGTGATGGAGACGGAGTCGCCGGAGGCCAGCGTGAAGCTGGTATCCGCGGTGCTGACCAGCTCGAACATAGCTCCCACGGTCGCCGGGTCCACGCCGACCGTATAGCTCCCGACGGGGATGTCGGTGAGCACCACCGCGCCGCTGCCGTTCGAGATGACGCGGGCGACCGTGTCGCGCGTGCCGCGCGTGAAGAGCAGGATGCCGATGCCGGCGAGGTTGGTGTCGCCGAAGTTGTTCGTCCGGCTGCCGTCCACGTCGAAGTAGACGGTGCCGGCGACCTTCCCCGTCGCGGTGATGGAGAGGACGCGGCCCTCACCCGCGTTGGTGCAGCCGAGGACGATCGCGGTCGCGAGGAGCGCCAGCGGCGCGTGCCGGTGGGCGCGCATCAGTAGTTCACCCGCAGGCCGAGGCGCCACACCTTTTGGGCGGTGCGGCGCACCAGCAGCCGTCCGAAGTCGGGGTTGACGACGAGCGGCACGGTTACGACGCCGTTCGGGTCGGGGGCCAGCGTGCCCGGCGCCGGGGGCGCAAAGTCCGGATTCACGAGATACAGCGCACGGTCCACGATCCCCACGTCTGAACTCATGAGGTTGAGCCCATCGAGGACCACTTCCATGGGGTACCCGCGGAGCGTGGCGATGCGAAGCCCCACGCGCAGATCGACGCGCCGCGCGCCCGCCTCCCGGCATGCGTTGCGGGCGGCGAAGCGGCCGATCTCGCCGCGCAGGCAGTCGAAGCGCGCGATGAGCGCGTCGACGCCGAGGATCGTGTCGTCCACGAACGCCGGATCGTTGCGCGCCGAGCCGTCGCCGTTGGCGTCCACGCCGTCACGGAACCCGGGCGTGAAGGGGTAGCCGGAGCGGTACCGGTAGAGCACGGCGATGTGGAAGCCCGAGCGCCTCGGCGAGCGAAGCTCCACGCCGACCATCACGCGGTGCGGCACGTCGAAATCGGAGCGCCCCTCGGTCCAGTCCTTGCCCGACACGCTGTCGGGGAACGGCGACAGCTGCGACTCGGGGCCGCCGCCCCGCGCGGCGAGCCAGTTGTCGGTGGTGCGCGAGTAGGTGTAGCTGGCGATGAAGCTCAGGCCGCTTAGCGCGTTGCGCTCGAGCGCCAGCGTCGCGCCGTAGTAGTCCGAGTAGCCGTCCTGGTCGAGCGCTGAAACCAAGTCGAAGGTGGTGAAGCGCCGGTTCGATCCCGGGTTCGCCGACACGATCTCGCCCAGCTGCGTGAGGGCACCGAATACCGCCCGCCCGTATTGATCGCGGGCCGTCGGCGCCGGCAGCAGGTTTAGGTCCCGCCGGCGCGGCAGGTAGTCGGTGTGACGATACACGCCCTGCACGTGCAGGGTCAGGCGCGAGGGGAGGGCGCGGCTGATGCCCAGGCTGAGCCGTCCCGTGCGCGGCGGGCCGAACTCCGGGTGCAGCAGCGTGAGCGCCGGCGCCCTGAACGGCGCCCCCGTGGTGTCGGGTGGGGCCGGCCACCGGCCCAGGGCGCCGATCCCGCGCCGCTCCTGGACGGCGCCGTTGTGCGTGATCAGCTCCGCGAGGTCCGCCGGCTCCATCGCGTCCAGGTACACGCCCGCACCCCCGCGCACCACCCACTCCTGCGCCGCACCGGCGGACCACTCGAACCCGATCCGCGGGCTGAAGCTGGTGCGCGCGGGTGGGATGTTCCGGTTGTCGAGGCCGGTCCGGGAGTCCCAGTCGGTGTTGTGCCGCACCTCGGCGCCGGGGAGATGCACGCGCTCGAGCCGGCCCCCCAGGATCACCGCGAGACCGGGCATGGGCGCCCACAGGTCCTGGAAATAGAACGATGTCACGGGCGTCTTGAAGATCGCGACCGGCAGCGACCCCACCGCCTGCATGAACACGCCGCGCCGCTGGGCGAAGGCCAGCGTGTCCGCGAAGACGAACGCGCCGCCGCGCCCGTCGGTGTAAGTGTGATCGTGCGCATCGAAGAGCAACCCGAGACCCACCTTGAGCTGATGGGCGCCGTGCGTGTAGTGCACCGTCTCGCTCACCCGCACCGTGGTACGCTTGAAGCGGCCCGGGAGCACCTCCGCGCCGCCGAACGCGAGCCCTCCGGCCATGATAGTCGTGGACGCGATGGTGTCGCTCTGGTACTCGCGGGTGCTGGCATCCACGCTGAAGCGGAACTCGGACGCCAGACTGGGCGACAGACGCGACGTGAGCGCCGCGGCCGCCGATACGTCCGTGGCGTCGAGCGACGAGCCGAGGCTCGGCCTCGCCGCAACGCCGAGCTCGGGATTCGAGACGGTCGCGGACGCGACGCTCCCGCGCACCACGAGCGCGTGCCCGGGCGCGATCTGCCAGTCGAACCGCCCGAACGCCGACAGGATGTCCGTGATCGTGATTCGCGGCCGCAGGTATCCGCTCAGGTCGAGCCCGAAGGAATCGCGCGCGAGGTCCACCGTGGCCTGAGCCACGGCGTCGGCGCGCCACGGCGACGGCAGTGACGCCTCGAGGTGGCGGGCCTCCACGCCGACGGCGAACTGGGCGGTGTCGCGCACCACCGGCCCGGAGACGAGCACGCCGCCGCGCTGCGCGTCGCCGGCGAAGTCGCCGGAGGCCCGCAGCGTGAGGACCGGCGCGCCGCGCTGCGTGAACCCGCTCAAGATGCCGCCGCCGAACCCTGCCCACTCCACGTCCCCGGCGTCGGCCAGCAGCTCGGTACGGCCCAGCGCACTCAACGGGAAGGCCGCGCCCGCCAGCTCGACCGCGCCGAGGGCCGGATGGCGCGCCGGGACGTGCGGTACCCCGTCGATCATGATCCCGCTGAACCGCTCGGGAAGGCCCGCGCCCTGCAGCTCGCCGGTCGACACCGTCGAAAGCCCGGCCACGTTGGTGACTTCGCGCCGGTCGCCGCTGAGGTCGGCGAAGACCGACGCGCCGAGCCACCCGCTGACGCCGACCGGGGTCGAGAGCGTGGCCCCCGGATGGTACTCGACGGTGTCGATCACGCTCACGGGGGGTGGCGCCGCCACGAGACTCACCGGCACGTCGAGATTCGCGCCCGGGAGCACCGGGATGCCGCGAACCCGGCGAGGCCGGTACGCGACGCGCTCCACCAGCAGGTCGTACTCGCCGGGCGGGACGAGCGTGAAGGCGAACTGTCCGCCGCGAGGTGTGAGCACGCTCCGCGCGGTGCCCGTGACCCGATCGATCAGCGTGACGCCAGCGTCGGGGAGCAGCGCGCCTCCTCCGTCTCGCACGATGCCGGTCAAGGTGCCCGTGGTCAGGCTCTGGGCGCGGCCGGCGGCGGGTAGCACGACGAGGAGCGCGACGCCGACGCTCCAGGCGCGGATATGACAAGGGAGAAGCGATCCGGTGGCAACCGCGTTGTTCAGGGACAGGCTCGACTCCTCGGCCGGTTTGGAGAGGCAGGCCGAATGTTTAGCACGATTCCGGCGGGCGCGCAACGAAGTCGCCGCCCGGAAAGCGGCGCGAAACGAGCACCTGCGCGAGCGCACCGAGGGCGAGGCCCGCGGTGGCGCTGGCCCACGACTCCACCCCGAAGGGCGCCAGCCCGACCGCGGCCGGCACGACAGCCGTGGCCGCGAACGCCGCGGCGGCCGCCCCAAGCAGAGCGTCGCGGCGCCGGGCCCATAGGCCGAGCGGGACGAGCATCGCGGCCACCCACGCGTCGCCGAGCAGGCGCCTCATCCACGGCGTCAGCGACTCCGGGTACATGAGGAACGCCCACGCTCCGCCGGCTCCGAAGCGGAGCCCGCAGCGCCGGGCGGCGTTCATCGTGACGCAGTATCCCCCCGATTCCCGCCACAGCAAAAGGTGGAGGGTGTCGCCCGGCGCGATGCCGCGCATCGCGCCCGGGAGGCGGAAGTCGGGCTCGTCGAGTCGCAGCGCCCTCGCCCTCATGCGAAAGCGGAAGACGAGGTCATCGCGGTCCGGGCCAATGAGGAGGATCTCGCGCGAGCTGTCGTCGGCGATGCTGAAGAGCGGCCCCAACGCCGGCGCGCGCGGCCCAGCCACCGCGCGGATCGTGAGCGGCTCCCCCGCGAGCAGGCGGGCCCGCACCTCTTCCGAGCGCTCCAGACGGTGCGTCGGCAGCTCGAGCGGCCCCAAGCTCACCCGGTCCACCCGGGCCCGATACCACTCGAGATTCGCGAGATTCGGGGTCCACTGGCCGTAGTAAGTGGACCGCGGAAAGGCCGGACTGCCGAGAAAACCCGCGACCGCCCACATCGCCGGCGGCAGCGCCGCGGCGACGACGATCAGGGCCGGACGGAGCCGCCGAGGCGGATTGAGCCAGTGCGGCGCGGTCCGCACGATGGCGATGCCGGCGGCGGCGCCGAGGGTGTTGAAGATCACGTCGCCCAGACTGGGGTCGCGCCCCGGGATGAAGAACTGCGCCGTCTCGATGCCGGCCGACAGCAGCCCTGCGGCGACGAACGCCGCCCGCCCCCACCACCCGTTCAAGGCGATCGCCACCCCGAGCGGTAGGAAGAGGATGAGGTTGAGTAGAACGTCCGACGACGCGCGCGAGTCGCAGTAGACGCACCACACCGGCAGCGGCGCGCCGCCGCCCATGGACGTCAGCGTCGCGACGAAGATCGCGAGGAGCGGGGGCGCCAGTAGCCCGCGCTTCACGCGGTCAGCGGCCGTGGTGGAACAAGCCGTGGCGGGGCTAGAAGATCGTGTAGATGAACGGCGCGAGGGCCGAGCCCTGGGCGAACACGAGCAGCGCTCCGACCAGCAGCATCACCACGAGGATCGGCAGCAGCCACCACTTCTTGCGCACCCTCATGAAGGCCCACAACTCGCCGATAATGCCCCTCCTAGCCATGATCCCGTCCTAGAATTGTCGTTGCATGTCGCCCTGGCGATGCTCGCGCACCGCCCAGACGCTGCCGTCACGCTGGTCCGCGACCAGCGGGTTCTTCCTGAAGAGTCGCATCAGCAACCCGATCGGCCCGAGCACCAGGAAGTACACGATGCCCATGAAGATCGGCGTC
>JACORV010000042.1 GCA_016179225.1 Gemmatimonadota bacterium
CAGGAGGTCGAAGATCGGCCTGGCGAGCCAGGTGTAGCGCCGGAACTCGATGGCGAAGCGCACGTCCCCGGGCAGGATCGGCAGAAACCGCTCGAGCGCAGGGCGGTTTTCCGGACCGAAGTCGGGGCCGAGCTGAATGAGGACCGGCCCGAGCCTCGGACCGAGCAGACGGACGCGGTCCGCGAACTCGGCGAGGAGGTCCGCGCACCCGATGAGCCGGCGCTCGTGCGTGATCTCCCTCGGCATCTTGAGCGCGAACACGAACTCGTCGGGGACGCGATCGGCCCAGCCCTTCAGGGTCTTCTCCGCAGGAACGGCGTAGAAGGTCGAGTCCACCTCCACTGTCCGGAATGCCCGCGCGTAGAGGTGCAGGAAATCTGACGGCTTGGTGTGCTCGGGATAGAAGGGCCCTACCCAGGCCGTGTAGTTCCAGCCTTGGGTACCAAGGAGAATCGCACCGGCCATCAACCGAATTGGCAACGCGGGGCTCGCGCGCGCAACTTACCGGGCCATGCGCGCACCTTCCGCCTGCATTCTGCGCCTCGCAATCGCCCTCGCGCTCCTCGCCGCGCCCGGCGTCGCGCTCGGGTACGCCATCTTTGTCCACGACCTGCTCCCCACCAGCGCACTCGGCCGGTCACGCGCGCCATCCGGCCGCGCGGTCGCGCGCGACACGCTTCCCGGCGCAACGGATGCCGACGTCGAGCGCTTCCGCGCCTGGTTCCACGCCCGCGCGCGGGCGCTCCCCGACACGGCGGTGCGCAACGCATTCCTGCGGCGCTATCCGACCGTGATCGCGTTCGACGCGCGCGCGTTCAAGGAACTCCTGATGATGAACGGGCAGGCGCGGGCGCTGGGCGTGGACTCCTTCGCCGCCGTGTATCGCGCCCGCTCCGCGACGGACGGCGCGCTCGATCCGCACGTGCGGTACCGCCCGGGCATCCGCATCGCGCTCGAAGACGCGCTCCAGCTTGGCTCGATCTACGTGGACCTCGACCGGCGCAACCAGAACCGGCTCTGGTGGCGGGCCGACGGCACGCCAGACCGCACGGCTACCGGCGACACGGTGCCGTTCGATCCGATGACGCTCAACATGGGGAAGCTCACCGGCGGGTCGAGTCAAGCGCACGCGCACTACGGCCTCAACCACCACCCCAAGTCCGGCGATCGGTCGGTGCTGAGGTCGGCACCGTGGGACTTCGCGATCGCTATAGGATTCCCCGGCGAGGTCCGCACCTACGCGGAGGAAAGCACCCAGCTCTACACCGACCTCGCCATCCTGGCCCTCCTCTCGGGCCAGCCGGGCGGTTCGACGCTCTCGGCGTTTTACGCCGGCAACGCCATGCACTTCATCGCGGATGTGGCCAACCCGGTACACACCGTGCAGGCGGGGAACTACGACATCTATGTGGATGCCACCCTGTCGAGGCTGCGCCGGCAGCTGGCGACGCTCTTCGGTCTACTGGGCGCCGTCCCCACGCGCAACGCGATCGGGGAGGACATCCTCACCAACCTGCACAACCTCTCCGAGAAGCTCTTCAAGGTGGAGCTGGAGTCGGCGCTGGACCACGCCGCGCGCAACCGGCTCGACTCGGTGCCGGTCTCCATGCAGCCCGCGCTCGCGGCGCTCGAGGAGGGGGATGGTCAATTCGGCCACGTGCTGTCCGACTCGTTGCGCTGGCTCCGCCACCGCGACCGCAACCCCGACTTCGGCCGCGCGGTTACCGCGGGCGTGGTCGAAGCAACGTACCGCGACGGCGCCGAGCTGTACCGGCTGACACGCCGGCTGGCCATCGACCGGCTGCGCCGGGGTACGCTGGTGGTTGACTTCGACACGATCCCCGACGCCCGGGTCTGGGAGTTCGTGAAGGGGCTGCGATCTCCGCGCACGCGCATCACCCTCCAATTGTTCAATGGGGTGCAGGCGCGCGGCCTGGCACGGGCCACGGAGGCGCTGCGGCTCTGGTGGGGCCAATACGTGGTCGCCTCGATGACCGAAGTGGAGCGACGTGGGCGCGTAAGCGACGAAACGATGACGCGACTGCTCGGGAGCCGTTTGGCGTACTTGCGCGTAGCGGAGGGGCGGCGCGCGCGGTGGATCGCATCGCACGGAGGGCTCGCGGCCCGATGACCGTTCCCGTCGTCATCGACACCGACCCGGGCATCGACGACGCGCTCGCCCTCATTCTCGCCGCGCGTTGGCCTCGCGCGAGCCTACGCGCGGTCTCGGTAACCTACGGGAACACCACGCTGGACCTCGCCGCCCGAAACGCGCGGCTCGTGCTGGCGCGGGCGCCCGCGGAACCGCTGGTGCTGCCCGGCTGGGACCGCCCGCTCACGCGACCGCTCGTCACCGCGAAGGAGACCCACGGAGCCGAAGGGATCGGCGACCACACTGGCCCGCCTCCCGATCCCGTCTACCCATCCGGCAGCGCCCTGCGCGACGCGCTGCGCGCCGGGAGAGAGCCGGTGGTCCTGGTCACCCTCGGCCCTCTCACCAACCTGGCGCTCGCGCTCCGCCTCGATGCCGACTTCGTGCGGTCCCGGGTCCGCCGGCACGTCGCGATGGGCGGCAACATCGCCGCGGCGGGCAACACGGGACCGTACTCCGAGTTCAACGTCTGGTGCGATCCCGAAGCGGCGCGCGAGGTCTTCGCGGCCGGACTCGGCACGGAGCTCGTGGGCCTGGACGTGACGCGCCGCCTGGTCATTCCCGCCACGGCCGTCGCGAAGCTCGCCACGCACCAGGCGGAAGAAGCGCGCTGGCTGGGCCGACTCCTGGGTTTCTACGTCCGCTTCCACGAGGAGACCGAAGGGCTGCGCGGCGCGGTGATCAACGATCCGCTCGCCGTCGCGCTCGCCCTCGAGCCTTCGTGGGGACGGAACGAGGCCCTGCCGGTTGCCGTGGACCTGTCAGACGGCCCCGAGCGCGGCCGAACGACGATCGGGGACGCAGACGCCGGCGACCCTCGGCTCACCGTCTATCGCGACTTCGAGCCGCGCCGAGTGCACGAGCTGTTGCTCGAGCACCTCTTCGGCCGCTGGCTTACGGACGCCGATTTCACGTCGTAGCTTTCGCGGCCATGACGACACCGCCCCCTCCAGCGATCCGGGTCGCCATTGTCGGCGCGGGCACGATCGGCCGCGGCTGGGCAGCGCTCGTGGCCTCGAACGGCTGGGACACCGCCCTCTACGACACCGAGGTGAGCACCGCCGACCGCGCGGTCTCGGAGGTCGCCCGGAGAGCCCGCGCGCTCGCCGCCGTCGGCCGCGCCCCCGCCGAGTCGGTCGAAGCCGGACTGCGCCGGGTGCGTCTGCGGCGCTCGCTCCTCCAGGCCTGCGGCGACGCCGACTGGGTCATCGAATCGGTGAACGAGGACCTGCCCCTCAAGCAACGGGTCTTCGAGAACATCGGTCAGGTCGCGCGGCCCGATGCGATCATCTCGTCCTCCTCGAGCGGGCTCCCGATCACCGAGATCGCCGCCCGCTGCCGCGACCAGCAGCGCTGTGTCGTGGCCCACGTCCTGAACCCACCCGAGCTGATTCCGCTCGTCGAGGTCGTGCCGGGGAAGGTCACGGTTCCGGCGACCGTCGAGACGGTCCGCGGCTGGCTGCGCGCGATGGGCCGGATCCCGATCACCCTCAAGCGCGAGGTGCCGGGCAATGCGGTTGGGCGCATCGCCGCGGCCGTCTGGCGCGAGTGCATCGACCTCGTCC